>DATAXG010000093.1:0-36972 GCA_036273055.1 Acidimicrobiales bacterium
GTGAACTGGAGCGGAATGACGTTGTGCGCAATCGGGACCGGGTACACGCTGCGCGGCGGGAAGTCGACCGACGAGCCGTCGAAGGTGAGGTCAGCGGCGCGGTCGACCGTCTTGGAAAGTTGCTCCGCCAGCTCGCGCACCGCCTCGACGCCGCCGCCCGACACTGCCTGATAGGTGGCGACCACGAGGCGCGTCAGACCGGCCTCGTCGTCGAGCGGCTTGAGGACGGGAATGGCGACCATGGTGGTGCAGTTGGGATTGGCCACAATCCCCTTGGAGATGGAGCGCAAAGCGGCAGCGTTGGCCTCGGGCACCACGAGCGGCACGTCGGGGTCCATGCGCCAGGCGGAGGAGTTGTCGATCACGATGGCACCGGCGGCGGCGAGCCGGGGGGCCAGGGCGCGCGAGACGGAGGCCGGAGCGGAACACAGGGCGAAGTCGATGCCGGAGAGGTCGGCCGTCTCGGCCTCCTCAACCACGATTTCGGCGTCACCCCAGGGAAGCGTCGAGCCGGCGGACCGGGCCGAGGCGAGATACCGCATGGAGCCCACCGGGAAGCGGCGCTCGGCCAGCAGGGCGCGCAGCACAATGCCCACCTGCCCCGTCGCACCCACGATGGCGATCCGCATCGGCCAATTGTACGGGACGGCGGCGCGCCCTCCGACCCTTGGGCTCAGACCTCGAGCGGCCGGCGCCCCTCGAGCGCCCGCCCCAACGTGAGCTCGTCGGCGTACTCGAGGTCACCGCCTACCGGGAGCCCGCTGGCCGGCCGGGACACCACGACGCCGCGCGGCGTGAGCTCGCGGGCCACCAGCATGGCGGTGGCTTCACCTTCGATCGTGGGGTTCGTGCAGACGATGGCCTCACGGATGACGCCGGCGTCGATGCGCTCGAGGAGTTCGCGCAGGCGCAGCTGCTCCCGCCCGATGCCGTCGAGCGGGCTCAACGCGCCGCCCAGCACGTGGTAGCGCCCCTTGAACCCGGTGCGCTCCACGGCGACGATGTCGCGCGGGTCCTCGACCACGCAGATGACCTCGGGGTCGCGCCGGTCGTCGCTGCAGACGGCGCACAGCTCGCCCAGCTCCGCGACGTTGAAGCAGACGGCGCAGAGCGTCGTGCGCTCCTTCACAGCGATGATGGCGTCGGCCAGCCGGCGGGCGTCGTCGCCCGGGACCTTCAAGATGTGGAAGGCGATGCGCTGCGCCGACTTGGGCCCGATGCCCGGCAGGCGTCCGAGCTCGTCGATGAGGGAGCGGAGCGGCCCGGTGTACACCTACTCGGCCACCTCGCTGGCGCCGGGGAACGCCTGCAGTAGCCGCGCCTCGGCGGCCGAAGCCTGATCAGCGGACGCGTCCTCCAGCTCGCTGGGGTCGACGTACTCGGCCTCCTCCACCGTTGGGACGGGCGCCGGTGGTCTCCCGCCTGGAGCTCGGCCGGAGGCCGCGGGGGACGGGCCGGGACCCGGTGCCGGCGGGGAGCCGGCGTCGTCGATATCGAGCACCAGCGTGACCTTCGTCCCGAAGTGATCGGACAGCGCGGCTTCCACCACGGGCTGCTGCTCGGCGCACTGCTCCCGGTGCGCCGCGTTGGGCAGCGCGAAGTGCACCCCCTGGTCGTCCACCGCCACGAAGCGACCGCTGGCATATCGCGCCTTGGCCCGGGCCGGCAATGACTGCAGGATGCCGTCGCCCCACGCCTCGGTGAGGCTGTCGCGATCGAGGGAGAGGACCGCCGTGGCGTGCGCCCCCTGCGCGGCCGGCGCCGCCGGCGCGGCAGGCGCGGCGGCGGCACGGTCGGGTGCAGCCGGCGCAGGCTCCATCACCCGTCCCGTTTCTGGTGGCACTGGTGATGGAACGGGTGCCGTCATGGCGTCCGGCGTCGCCGTGTCGGCCGGAGCGGGCGCCGTGGCCGCCTCCTTGCTGCGCCGCATGGCGCCGAGGGAAGGCCGTCGCGACACCTCCGCCGGCGAGCGGGGCTCAGTCGGAGTCGCGGGCGCCGCGGGCGCCGCGGTTGCGTTGCCGGCTTCAGGCTTCGCCGTCGCGCCCCGATCGGGTGCTGCACCGGGTCGCGGGAAGGCGGGAGATCCGGACTGCGCGCGCTCAAGGACGCTGACCCGTTCCGAGAGGGCCTCCATCCCCGAATCGAGGTCGGGCCGGACGGCGCGCACGGCGGCGATCTCCAGGACCACCTGCGCATCCGGCGCCTCCCGCATGTCGACCAGCGCGTGGCCGAGGATCTCCATGCTGCGCACCACCCGGGCCAGGCCCATCGCCTCGGCGACGGAGCGGAACCGCTCGAGCGACTGCCCCGACACGGTGCACAACTCGGGCGCCAGCGCGGCGAGGAAGACCTGACGCAGGTCGTCGATCAACTCGGTGCCCAGTTGCTGCGGTCCCCACCCGCCGGCCAGAAGCCCGCTCAGAGAGACCAGCACCTGGCCGACATCACCGTCGGCCAGTGCGTCGATCACCGCCGCCAGCTCGGGGCGGGCGGCGTCGGCCGAACCCGACGCCACAACCTGATCAAGAGCGGAGAGCGCGTCACGGGCTGAACCACGCCCGCGCCGCACCGCAGCCTCGAGCGCACCCTCGTCGACGTGGAGCCCTGCCTCTTCGTTGATCGACTCCAGCAGGTCGTGCAGCGTCTCCGCACCGAGCAGGCGGAACTCGAGGTGCTGGGTACGGCTGCGGATGGTGGGTGGCACCTTCTGCGGGTCCGTGGTCGCCAGCACGAAGACGACGTGGCTCGGCGGCTCCTCCAGCGTCTTCAACAGCGCGTTGGCCGCCGCAGTCGAGAGCATGTGGACCTCGTCGACGATGTACACCTTCCATCGCCCCGGCGTGCCCAGACCGGCATGGGCCACCAGGTCACGCATGGCGTCCACGCCATTGTTGGATGCCGCATCGAGCTCGTGCACGTTGAGGGAGGTGCCCTGCGTGATCTCCACACACGACGTGCAGATGCCGCAGGGCTCACCGTCGACCGGCGCCTCGCAGTTGAGCGCCTTGGCCAAAATGCGGGCCGAGGACGTCTTGCCCGTCCCCCGGGGACCGCTGAAGAGATAGGCGTGCGACACCCGGTCGTCGCGGACGGCGCTGCGCAGCGCGCGGACGACATGATCCTGGCCTCTGAGCTCGTCGAATTGCCCCGGCCGGAACCGTCGATAGAGGGAAACAAAGGGTGCGTCGGCCATGGCGGCCGAGCCTACCCATGCGCTCGGACAGTGCCGCCCGGTGCTCGGTGCGGCGGCCAGGTTGGCTACGGCACCCGGCCATACCCGCTGAGAGCTGCTGCCTTCCGACCCTGACTCGATTCACGAGCGGCCGTTGCGCAGGACCCGGCCACCGCACCCAGCATCGGGACGGCAACGCCGACCAGGTTAGTGGCTCCCCTGTCGCCGATCCCCTACCCCGACCAGGACGGCGCACCCGACCCGGTCCATGACCCCCTGGGGCATGCTGGGGAGACGCCGTGACCCGCTGGCATGTCCGTCACGATCTCGCGACGCCGCCGATTCGAAGGGTCGGTCCATTCGATGAATCCAGAGCCGCGAGTCGAATTGCCGCACCCGATCGCCGGCGAACACGGACACCACCCGACCCGCGTCGGAGCCATCGGATGGCACGAGAATCCTTCGGCACACCTGCAAATCCCGCATGGTCCGGGCCCACTCCGCTCGGTGCGTGAATCCTCGGCGCTCCACACGGTCCTTGGTACCCCGCGGGTTGGGAGTTCTGACGAAGTTACCGGGACGTGAACGTCAGGTAAACTGAAAGCGACAAATAGGGCACACAGACTGAGAACCCCTGGTCGGGGCTTTGCTCCGGTCAGGCCATCGGTGCCCCAGCCGGGCCGTTAGCCTGACCAGGCTGCAATCTCGGAGGAGTGCGAGAGCGGCCGAATCGGCACGACTGGAAATCGTGTGTTGGGCAACCAACCGTGGGTTCAAATCCCACCTCCTCCGCTCGAAAAGACAGGCCTCAACCCGCGTGTGCAGCTGACCGATAGGTCTACGTGGACCCAGGGCTTAGTCCGGAGGCCGCGGCGCCCGCTGTCGGCCGCCGGCGCGTGTCCCGTCCGGACGCGCCCGTGGACATCGGGAGTGCGCCCCATCACACGAGCGACGCCGGACGCATCACGTCTGAGGACGACGCGATGACAACCGATCTGACGGGCGATTTCGAGCTGGGCGAGGACGAGTTCGACTGGGACGTGTTCCTGCCCGACCCCGACGAGGCCGAGATCGCCGCAGAGGCCGCCGCGCTCGAGGACGAGGCCGAGCTGAACCTGGACGACTCCGATTTCGATTGGGAGACCGCGCTCGGCCAGGACTCCGGGACCGAGAACGATGGGGACGACGGCGCACGCGCCGGGGCGGCCTACGACCGGATCGTCGACACGGTGCGGCGTTCCTCCGAGGACGACGAGCCGGAAGCAGTCACGGTGTCAGAACCGGTCGCAGTACTCGAACCCGAGACACCCGTCACAGTGGAGCCGGAGCCTGCTGCGGAGCCACGAGTGGCGGCCTTCGAGGCAGACCGGGAGCCCGACACCGAATTGGACCAGGCCGTCTCCGCGGAGCCGGACGCCGACCTCGAGCCGGACGACCCGCCGGCGCCCGCCCTGACGCTGGCGCGAGGTGCAGATGAGGCGTGGGGCGGCCAACCGGAGAGGGAGTCTGCCCTGTTGTCCTTGGCGGAACGGGACTTGGAAGCAGACCTCACGCCGGAGCCGAGTGTCATGCCCGAGTTCGAACCGGACTTCGAGGAGGAGCCGGCAATGGCTCCATTCGCCGAGACCGCCGCGAGCACTGGTGCGCTCGGAGCCATGGCATCACCGCCGTCTCCCGACCCTCGGCCGACCTGGGCGATGGCGCCCGCTCAGCCGTGGGAAGTCGGCCGTCACGCCGACCTCGCGTCCGACTTCTTCGATGCCCCGCTGGAGGACGAAGGTGAGGGCGAGCCGAAGCGGAGAAGCCGGATCTTCACCGTCACGGTGGCCCTGGCCTGCATGTTCCTCGTCATTGTCGCTGCGGCAGTGGCCGTTCGCTCCCTGCACCATTCGACGACGCCTCCCCCTTCGGCGGCGCGTTCAGCACCTGACGCATCGACGTCCTCAGCGGCGTCTTCTGGTACCGCCCGGATCCAGGTGGCGACCGATGCCGTGGACTCCGCCACGACTGCCGCCAGCGTGGGGCTGACGTCGCTCGCCGCGTTCCCCACACCAACGAACGTTGAGACGGTGATCAACCCGTACATCTCGTCATTGCAGCTCTACCAGGCGTTCTTGTCCGGGGCCAAAGTGCCTGCCGCGGCGCAGCCCGCGGCGGCCAGCGCGGAAGCCCAACTACGCCAGAACCTGCAGTTCCTCGACACCATCGACGGCCTGCCGCCCCAGCAACTCGGCGCCTATCTGGTGCGGTTCGACAGTGATGCCACCCGACTGCAGACAACCCTGAGCACCCTCGAGCAGAACCTCCGCGCGCCAGCCTCCTGACGTTTTCAGAGGGGATTGGCCTGGGGACTTTCCAACAGGTGTGCCGACCTCCCATACTGGGGCATCCCTACCGCTGACACCACCACCCCGCTGAGCGACGACAACACCCCCGACCCCCCGCAAACAAGGCCGAAGGGCAAGAAGACGCAGGCGCCAGAGCCGCAAACTGCGCGTCCAGTGAAAGCGACACGCGCGTCCGCGAAAGCTTCAACTCCCGGCCTCGATGAGGAATCGGGGAGCGGCGCGGACACGGCTCCCGTGTCGAGCACCCCAAAGAAATCAGCTGCGCAACGCGCGCGTCCGGCGAACGCGGCGCGCCGGTCCGCCAAGGACCCGACATCCGGTCAAGCCGAAGAGTCACCGCGCCGCGCGCGCGCTGCAGCGGGGTCGGGCGCACCAAAGAAGTCGGCGGCGCAAACCGCGGCACGCCGGACGGGCGGACGGCAAGCGTCCCCCCGCGAACCGGTCTGGACGCCCGATCCGATGGTGACGCCGAAACTGGCAACGTTGCCGAAATCAGCGGTCGAAGTGGCACCGCCGCCCGTCCTGAATTGGGATGGGTCAGGACCGACCTCGTGGCCCGACGCGCGGTGGGAACACGCCAGTCAGACGACGCTCCCAGGCCGGTCCGCTCACCCGGATCCGCAGCCGCAGACGCAGACGCAGCCGGAACCGCAGCCGGAACCGCATCCGCAGCCGCAGCCGCAGCCGCAGCCGCAGGACGGACACAGACAACGAAGCCGCAAATTCGCCGCGACAGTCGTGCTGGCGTCCCTGTTCGTCGTCTTCGCGGCCGTGGCGGGCGTCATGTTCCTGCTCCACCAGTCCCCACGCGCTGCCTCGGGCCCGACGACCACTTCAACCCCGGCCGTCTCCTCCTCTGACACCGTCCGGATGCAGACGGCCACCCGTGCCGCCGCCGCCGCCACGACCGCGGCGCGCTCGAAGCTCGACGCGATGACCGGCTTCCCCACGACGCACAAGGTGTCTGCCGTATTGAATCCCTACGTCGCGAGCCTGCGGCGCTACGAGACGGTCCTCAGGGGAACCGACTTGCCGACGGCAGCCCGGACGGCCGCACGCAGCGCTCTCGTTCTCGTCACCCGGGACGTGCAATTCCTCGGGACCATCGACGGGTTGCCGCCCGTGCGACTCGGGTCGTACCTCGAGGATTTCGGCACGAACGCGACGCAACTCCTGAAGACCCTCAATACGCTCGAGCGGGCGCTGCACACCCCCACCACCTGAGGCGGTTCGGGCCCGGATCGGAATGCGGCGTCTTCCCGGGGTCGCTGGACCCCGCATACTGGGGCATCACACCCGCTGACCCGACGATCCCCCTGAGCGACGACGCCGCCATGGAGTTGGCCTTGGTCGAGGCGCGCCTGGCTGCGGCGGAGGGGGAGGTTCCCGTCGGCGCGGTGGCCCTGATCGGAGGGAGGGTGGTGGCGTCCCGCCACAACGAGCGGGAGCGGGCGGCCGATCCGACTGCGCATGCCGAAATTCTGGCCTTGCGCGATGCCGCCGCGGCCCTGGGTGGGTGGCGGCTCTCCGAGGTCACGCTCGTCGTCACGCTCGAGCCGTGCCCCATGTGCGCCGGCGCACTGGTGGCGGCCCGAGTGCACCGGATCGTCTTCGGGGCGAGCGACCCGCGGGCGGGAGCATGCGGGACGCTCTACAACCTCTGCGCCGATCCCCGGCTCAATCACGAGCTCGAGGTCACAGGAGGTGTCGGCGCCGCCGCGACGGGGAAACTCCTGTCGTCGTTCTTCGCCGGGAAACGGACCGACCGAGCCTCCTCGGCGGTGCCCACGGACACGGCGGGTGGAGGCGGGGCCACATCCTCCTGACCTCGCCCTTCGCGCCGATCACGCCCTCCGAACCCTCTCCTCGAGGTTCCGGACCAGGTCAGAACGGCTAGGATCTCGCCCGGAGGAGTGCGAGAGCGGCCGAATCGGACGGTCTCGAAAACCGTTGTGCCTCATGGGTACCGTGGGTTCAAATCCCACCTCCTCCGCTCGGGGCCGACGAGGCCCACCGCACAGGCGGGTGCGGCAAGAACAGCGGCAGGGCAATCGCCTTGCCGGGCAACACCTGGCCGCTCCCGGCGGCCGGAAAGGAGTGAACCGTGGCACGGGCACGTTCGACATTTGGAAAATTGCAGCGCGACCAGGCCAAGAAGGACCGGGCCAAGGCGAAGATGGACGATCGCATTTCGCGCAAGGAGGACAAGGCGGCAGCCAATGAGGACGCCGCGCCATCCCCGTCGGCCGACGAGGTGGACCAGACCCGCCTGCTGGAGGAGTTCGCCGCGCTGCACGAGGACCTGGCCGAGGGTCGCATCTCCCTCGACGACTTCGAAGTCCGCCAGGAGGAGCTCCGGGCCAAGCTGGTCGTCTGAGCAGGGATGGGCTCGACGCCCCTTCGGCTGAGAGGCGTCCGGTGGGGCGTGCCTCAGGCGGTGGACCCGGCGTCGCGGCCCTCGAGCCAGCGGCGGAACCCCGCCGCATTGGAGTGGACGCCGTTGAGCGTCTCGAGCTTCTCCCTGTCCGGCCCGGCGACGCCGTCCAGGAGCGGGTCGAAGCGCTCTGACAGAGCGGCGGCGATGTCCGTTCCCTGGCGGTAGGCGGTCTCGGCGGTCTCGGCCCAGAGGCGCAACGTCTCATCGGCCTCGGCCAGGAGCTCTTCGGGCTGCTCGAGGAGGCCGTAGTGGGCCAGGGCGATCGCCGACGGGCGGCGGGCGGCGAACTTCGCCAACGACTCGAGCGCCTGCGCCAGGTCGAAGTCGGGTGGCGGGGTCGCGGGTCGCAGGACCCCGCCGTCGGGGAGCTTGACGCCCACCGCATCACCGGCGAAGAGCACGCCGCTCAACGAGTCGTGCAGGCCCACGTGATGCTTGGCGTGTCCGGGCGAGTCCACCGCCACCAGGCTGCGGCCCGGCCCGACCTCGATCTCCTCCCCGTCGTCGAGGATATGGAGACGCTCGGGAGGGGTGGGGTCGAGACGTCCGTAGAGCGAGTCCAGCAGTGGGCCGTAGACGCGCGCGGCGGAGTCGATGAGACGCGCGGGGTCAGCCAGATGGCGGGCCCCTTTCTCGTGGACGTAGACCTTGGCGGAAGGAAAGGCGCGGGCGACGTCGCCCACTCCGCCGGCATGGTCGAGATGGATGTGCGTCACCGCCACGCCGGCCAACTCGGCGGGACCGACGCCGATCTGGTCCAGCGCGGCGAGCAGGACCGGCACCGACGACTGGCTCCCCGTCTCAATCAGGACGGGTGCCGGCCCCTCGATCAGGTAGCCGGCGGTCACCCGCTCCCAGCCGCCGAGCATCGTGTCGATCTGGAGGACCCCTGTCGCGATCGTGCGCGGCGGCGGCACGGCGGGGATGGCATCACCGCTCGCCGGATGGTGCACATGCGGGCCGGCACCGGCGTGGCGGTGCGAGCGGCCGCCGTGGTCGTGGGTCCCGCTCATGGCCCGTCGGCTCCCACGGCGCTCAGCGCGCCGCTCCGGTGCGACGTCGCACCGCGACGCGACCGAGACGTTTCATGCGGCCGATGGTGTCCGTCGTCAGCGTGTTGTCCACGAGGACGCGCGAGCCGTCGTCGGCCAGGCCCAGCGGGTCCCGGCCGCTGAGGCGGAAGGCCGAGTTGATCAGGGACACGTGCGAGAAGGCCTGCGGGAAGTTGCCGATGAGACGGCCGGCCAGCGGGTCGTACTCCTCCGAGAGGAGGCCGAGATCGTTGCGCAGGGCGAGCAGGCGCTCGAAGAGCTCGACCGCCTCCTCGGCGCGCCCGATCATGTGGAGGCAGTCGACCAGCCAGAACGAACAGGCCAAGAAGGCGCCTTCCCGCCCTGTGAGCCCGTCGACCGCGCCGTTGTCGGTGGTCCGATAGCGCAGCACGAAGCCGTGGTCCATGAGGTTCTGCTGCACCGCCTCCACGGTGCTCACCACACGCGGGTCCGTGGGTGGCAGGAAGCCGACCAGGGGAATCATGAGCACGCTGGCGTCGAGCTGGTCCGACCCGTAGTACTGGGTGAAGGAGCCGACGTCCTTGTTGAACCCCTTGTCGCAGACCTCGGTGAAGATCTCGTCGCGCAACGAGCGCCATTTGTCGAGTGGACCCTGCAGGTCGGGCCACTCCTCCAGGGTGCGCACCGCCCGGTCGACGGCGACCCACGCCATGACCTTGGAATGGGTGAAGTGGCGCCGCGGGCCCCGCACCTCCCAGATCCCGTCGTCGGGCTCCTTCCACCCGGTCTCGAGGAACCCGACGAGCTGGCTCTGCAAGCTCCAGGAGGCTCGGCTCTGCACCCCCTCGGCCTTGGCCGACGAGTACAGGGCGGACATGACCTCGCCGTAGACGTCGAGCTGGTACTGGCCCGACGCGGCGTTGCCGATCCGGACCGGGGCCGAGCCCTCGTAGCCCGGGAGCCAGTCGGCCTCCCACTCGTCCAACCGGCGCTCTCCGCCCGGCCCGTACATGATCTGGAGCTTTGCAACGTCCCCGGCCACGGCGCGCAGCAGCCAGTTGCGCCAGGCGAGGGCCTCCGTCTGGTAACCGCCGCGCATCAGCGACTCCAGGGTGAGCGTGGCGTCGCGCAGCCAACAGTAGCGGTAGTCCCAGTTGCGATTGCCACCGAGCGCCTCGGGCAACGAGGTGGTGGCCGCCGCGACGATGCCGCCCGTCGGGTTGTACGTCAGTGCCTTCAGCGTGATGAGCGAGCGCACCACGGCGTCCTTGTACGGCCCCTCGTAGCAGCACTGGGTGGCCCATTCCGACCAGTAGGCCTCCGTCAGGTGCACCGCGTAGTAGCTGTCGAGCGGTGGCGGCGGCTCCTCGTGCGAGGGATACCACACCAGCGTGAACGGGAACCGCTGGTTCGCCGTGACCGTGAAGTCCGCGACGGTACGCATGTCCTTGCCCACCGCGTCGACCCGGTGCCACAGCGCAACCGAGTCCGGCCCGGCGGTCAGGCGGGTCAGCCCGTCGTGCGAGGTGACCCACGGGACCACTTCGCCGTAGTCGAAGCGGACCGCCAGCTCCATGTGCATGTCGACGTTGCCGCTCACACCCTCGACCGAACGCACCAGATGCGGATAGCCCTCCCGGACAGGCATGCAATCGGTCACCCGCACCGTCCCGGTGGCCGTGTCGTACTCGGTCTCGACGACGAGCGTCTCGGGCCGGTACCAGCGCCGGGTGGCGAGGATCGCCTCGGGTCCCCCGGTGGGTGCGACCTTCCAGTAGCCGTGGTCCTCGGTGCCGAGCAGGCGGGCGAAGCACGACGGTGAGTCGAAATGCGGCAGGCACAACCAGTCGATGGAGCCATCGATGCCCACCAGGGCAGCCGAGTGGAGATCTCCGATGACGGCGTAATCCTCGATGCGCTGGCTCATGCGCTCATTCTTGCCGGTTCACCCCGATATGCAGGGCCCTGTGCTCACCGCCGCGTGGCGGTGCCCCGCCTGCTGCACGCGGGCCAGGACCCCGGGCGACGTGAGGGCGTAGCCGACGTCCTGGTAGACGGTGGAGCGGGAGAAGATGACGCCGATGACCTGGCCACCGGGTCCGAGCAGCGGGCCCCCCGAATTGCCCGGCAACACGGTGGCATCGAGCGCGTAGACGCCCCGGGTGACGGAACCGTTGTTGTAGATGTCCTTGCCGATGGCGGTGACCTCTTCCGTCACCCCGGCGGCGCCGATGGTCAGGCTCCGATCCTCGGGATAGCCGAGCAGCGCGGCCTGGGTGCCCCGGGGGACGAGACCCGAACTGATGGTGAGGGCGGGCCCGAGCGGGGCGTTGGTGCGGAGCACCGCGAGGTCGAAGTCCGGATCGAAGAGCACGGTCGTTGCGCTGTACGCGCTGTTGCCGAGCAGCACCTGCGTGCTGCCGCTGCTCTCCCCCGCCACAACGTGGGCGTTGGTCGCGACCAACCCCGGGCCGACGACGAACCCCGAGCCCTCCTGCTCGCTGTTGCACGCCGTCCCGAGGACCTTGACCGTGGAGAAGACGGCGGGATCGGCCAGCGCCTTGGTCTCCGCGCTCGTCGGCGTGGAGACCGCCGGCGTCGAAGGCGGAGTCAGCGTCGAGAACACCTGGGGGAACCCCTGGTCGTTCAGGAAGGTCTGCAGGTCGTTGAAGATGGAGGGGGCCTGGGGCAGGACCCCGTCGATGGAGTGGAGGATGTCCGAGCGAGCCACGGCAGCATCGAGCGAGGTGAACCGGCTGTTGGGCGACAGGATCACCGCCGCCACAACCCAGACGGAGAACAGCACGGCCACCACGGCCACCACGACGCCGAGCCCGGCATCGACATGGCCCAGGTGGTGCCTGCGCACCGTGACGTTGCTCCAGGTCCCGATGACGCGGCCGGCGTACCCAAGGGCACAGGCCGTGAAGAGGACCAGGGACACCACCACGATGGACCGGGTCACGTCGCCCTGGCCGGCCCGGAGGAGCGGCACCCACACGACCGCCCCGAGCAGGAATCCGAGAATGAAGCCGCCGAACGTGAGGAGCTGGACGACGGCCCCGAGCCGGAGCCCGTGGACGGCGGCCAGCAGCATCAGCCCGATGATCAGCAGGTCGACCCAATCCACCGGTGCGAGGGTATCGAACGGTGCACGGAGAAATGCACCTCCCGCCGCTATTCTCGTCGTGCCGTGCTCCCGCGCCCTGTGTTCCAGCACTGGCGTGTCCGGCGACGTCGTGGCGGCCTGCTCCTGGTACTCGGTGCTGTAGCCATCACCGCGTCGGCCTGTTCGCTGTCCGGACACCCGGGTTCGACGAAGGTCGCGCACGTCCTCGGTGAGGCCACGGGCACGCCCCTGGCGGTCGGCCAACCGGCCCCCTCCGGAACAGGCCAGCTCGGCGCGGTGTCGTGCGCCACGGTTCGACGTTGCTGGGCGGTCGGCGTCGCCGGCCCCAATCCCGCTCCGGCGACGGGCGCCACGGTCATCGCAGCCACGGCCAACGGCGGGGTCACCTGGAAGCCACAGCTGGTGGCCGGCGGCAGCACCCCACAGCTCAGTGGCGTCTCCTGCCCCACGGCGACCGACTGCATGGCGGTGGGATCCAACGGGGCGTCGCTTCCCGGCAGCGGGGTCGTCATCACGACGACCGACGGCGGAGCGACGTGGACCGCTGCCGCCTCGCCCCCGAATGCGCTGGTCGTCTCGAGCGTCACGTGTGCCACGCCGTCCGACTGCACCATCATCGTGAGCGACGGCACGTCGACGTGGTCCGCCCACAGCTCAGACTTCGGGCAGACGTGGACGCAGGAGGGCAACCTCCCGTCACTGTTCCTGCCGGAGGACGACCTCACCTGTATGGCGGGCGGCACGTGCCTCGACGCCGGCTACATCCCGACCAGCAACAGCCACGGGCAAGGCGCCGTCGCCGTGAGCGCGGACGGTGGACAGACGTGGACGCAGGCGACCGTGCCCGCGGGGATCGGCGTCCTGCAGAGCACGGCGTGCATCTCGACGTCGGACTGCCTTGCCGGCGGGACGACCGGCACGACCGTGAGCGACGTCGTGCCGGCCAAGGGCCAACTCCTCCGCAGCACGGACGGGGGGCGCACGTGGCAGGTGTCGACCGGCGCGGTGCCGGTCGAAGACGTCTACGGCATGGCCTGCCCGTCGGCGGACCAGTGCACCATGGTGGGGACCTACTGGTTCGGGCTGCCGGCCGTCGGGGTCGGGTCGGTTGCGCAGAGCGTCGATGCCGGGACCACCTTCAAGGGCTCCCCGACGTCCTATATCCCGCTCACCCTGACCGCCGTCGTGTGCCCCTCCACCTCCACCTGCGTCGCCGTCGGGGGCCACACCGTGGCCCGGATCACCCTGCTCCACCCCAAGCACCACCCGGCGGCGAAGGGGTCCCCGGCGACGGCCGGCTCGCCCGGCGCCTAGCGACCCGGCCCAGGTCAGAGCGCTCGACGGCACCTCCTGACGAGCCCGCCGCCACCAGAAGGATCCCTGGTCACAACGGGGGCACCCCCGTAGACTCGTGAATGCACCGAGACTGTGATTGGAAGCGTGCGGGGGACGCGGACCCCGGCACCCGGACGATGGAGGAGCGCCATGCCGCAGACCTGCCCGCAGTGTCAGAGCGAAGCCAGCGATGTCGCAAACAACTGCCCGAACTGCGGCGCCCAGCTCCGGACCGCGGCGGGAGCGCCCCAGGGCGCAGCGGCCGACGCCACACCTCCCACACCTCCCCCGCCACCCCCGCCTCCCCCGTCCGCCGCACCGGCTGGGGCAGGGGCCGCGGCGACAACCTCCGCCGTCCCGCCCTACAAGTTCGATGCGGCGCGCTGGTCGTTGGCGGACCGCATCTCGGGGGTGGCCACGATCATCCTGTTCATCTCGCTATTCCTGTCGTGGTTCGGCATCAGCGTGATCGGTGTCACCGTGACCGCCAGCGGCGTCTCCGCCCACGGCTTCCTCTACCTCGTGATGATCATCGCCATCCTGATCGTGGCGTATCTGGTCCTGCGCGCCGGGTGGGACGAGTTGCCCGGCGGCATCAACCTGCCGCATCTCATCACGATGATGGTGGCCACGCTGATCGACCTCGTGCTCGTCTTCATCGCCTTCATCGACAAGCCGGGCGGGTCCGGCGTCGGCTGGGAGTTCGGGGCCTTCGTCGCTCTCATTGCCGCAGCAGCGGCCGCGGCGCCCTACGCGATCCCGCAGCTGCGCGCCAAGACGATGAGCTGACCACGACGACGCGGGGTCGTCCGCGGCGTCAGTGCCGCATGGCCGCGAACAGCAACCCCGGGATTTTGGCCGCCGCCGGTTCGGCCTCGAAGGCCACGAACCGGCGCATCACGTCGTAGGAGTCGGGCGCCGTGGCGAACCACGGCGGCTTGGGCCGGGAACGGAAGGGGCCCCGAACGACCGACTTCTGCGGCCGGGAGAACATGCACGAGTTGCCGACCACGCCGGTACCCGACTGGATGTCGTTCCGCGCGTGCCCCGGGTAGGCGCCCCAGCTCGTGGACCCTATGGCGAACGACAGCGCGTGCCAGACGTTCACGCCGATGGAGCCGTAACGCAGGTCGGCGACGGCCCGGTCGACCGCGTCGGCCACGTCCCCCTCCTTCAGTGACGAGGGACTGACGATGATGGTGGCGCCCAGGGTGCCCCACACGACGTCGTTGCAGAATTCCGTGGCGGCGTCGACGAAGGCCGCCGGCGACGGGGCCGTCAGTGCCGTCTCGGCGACCTGCCCGAAGAACGATTCCACGTTGAAACAGATGTCCCCCGTCCGGCCCGGAGGGACACCACGTATGAACGTCCAGGGCAGCGCGTCGTCCGGCCCGTTGCCGTACTCCTCGGCGTCGGGATGGGCGGCCATGAAGGCGTCCCGCCTGTCGGCGGCGCCCGGGTAATAGGCCCGGCGCGTCGTGACCTCGGCCAGGGTCTGGGTCAGCGCGCCGAGGAACGCCTCGCGCTGGGGCCAGGCGGCGTGCGTCACCACGAGGCGGGCCGACACGCAGTTGAAGCCGGCGTTGTTCACCAACATGGTCGCCACATGCTCGGCCTGGTAGAGCAGCTCGGGCACCGACCACTTGCCCGGCACGATGATCACCGGTGAGACGCTGCCCAGCTCGGCCGTCACGGGCTTGTGCAGTGCGGGCTCGTCCGCCTCCTTTCGCCGGGCCCCCTCGGGTCCGGTGCCGAAAACGACGGCGTCATAGGTCTTGTCCGATCCGGTGATGTGCACCTCGTCGATGCGGGCGTGGCCGGTCAGGTACTGCCCGGCCGCGGCGCCACCGTCGACGATGCGCAGCACGCCGGCCTGCAGCAACGCCGCCAGCGCACGGCGCCAGTGCGGCACGAGATAGTCGTTCACGGGATTGGCCTTCATCACGACGACCTTGCCGTCGACGAACAGCTTGGAGAGGACGTCGCGCGGGCCGAGCGACGCCACGTTGCCGGCGGCCAGCACGAGCGCCGTCCCGGCATGGGCCATCGGGTCGGCGTAGGCGGCGGCCTGCTCTGCGACGAGCGTGTCGCGGGTGACGCCCGGCTGCATGTAGATCTCCGCCGTCGTCTGGGGGAAGGTGATGCGGTCGAAGGCGCCGTCCGGGAAGATCTGCACCCGCAGGCGGCCGTCCGGCGCCTCCCGCACCGGCCCGGCGAACGACGGCTTGCCGTCCTTGGCGATGTCGCGCAGCGCATCGCGCAGCAGGCGTGCCATGCGGACGAACGTCCCGATGCCGGTGAACAGCTCCTCGCCCGCCTCAGTCGTGCCCGGCGTCAATCCCTTGGCGGCGCAGGCGGCGGCCAGCCAGTCGTCCGCGGCGGCCATGGTGTCGGTGATGACCTCCTCCAGGACGTCGGCACGCGCCGCGGCATCGGTCTCGGCCCAGGCGGTGGCGTGGTCGGCGACCTCGTTGACGATGGCGTCCAGGGCCCGCGGGTCCAACGCTGACGCCGGCGCACCCGTCGTGCCGTCCCCGGTCCCGGCCGGATCAGGGGTCGGGGCGACTGCCCCCCGGCTCGTGATGGTCATGTCACCCTCCCTCTGGCGCCGCTCGCGCTCGCCCGAGCGGGTCAGGCGGGCTCCCGGCCGTGCCGCCAGCGTACCGAGCTACTCTCGCAGCCGACCGGGCACCGGACCAGCATGCCCGTGGAGGCCAACCGCCCTGGTCAGGCCACTCGGGGGAGCACCTCTTCGGACAGCAGCTCGACGTGCTCGAGGTCGGCGAGGTCGAGTACCTGCAGATAGACGGACCCGGCGCCGATGGCGGCGAACTCCTCAAGCCGCGTCACAACCTGGTCCGGTGTGCCGGCCACTCCGTTCGCCCGCAGCTCGTCGGCCTTGCGGCCGATGTTGGCGGCGCGGCGCTCCACCTCGGCGTCGTCGGCGCCACAACAGACGGTCTGGGCCGCCGACAGGCGCAGCGTCGCGGGGTCGCGTCCCTTGTCGACACAGGCGGACCGGACCCGACCGAACTGGGCCTCGGTGTCCGCCAGCGACGAGAAGGGAAGGTTGAACTCGTCGGCGAACGTGGCGGCCAGGCGGGGCGTCCGCTTGGGCCCGCCGCCCCCGACGATCAGCGGCGGGTGGGGCTCCTGCACGGGCTTGGGCAGCCCGGGGCTGTCCTTCAATTGATAATGCCGCCCCTCGAAGTCGAACGTCTCACCGACGGGGACGTCCCAGAACCCCGTGAGGATGGCGAGCTGCTCCTCCAGCCGCTCGAAGCGCTCGCCCAGGGGCTGGAACGGCACGCCGTGGGCGGTGTGCTCGGCGTCGTACCACCCCGCACCGAGCCCCAGCTCTGCCCGCCCGCCGCTCATGTCGTCGACCTGCGCCACCTGGACGGCGAGCAGTCCCGGCAGGCGGAACGTGGCCGAGGTGACCATGGTGCCCAGACGGATCCGGTCGGTCTCCCGGGCGATGCCGGCCAGCGTCAGCCAGGCGTCCGTGGGGCCGGGCAGGCCGTCGCCGCCCATGGCGAGGAAGTGGTCGGAGCGGAAGAAGGCGTCGAACCCGCCGGACTCGGCGGCCTGCGCCATCCGCAGCTGCTGCTCGTAGGAGGCGCCCTGCTGGGGCTCGACGAAGATGCGGAGTCTCATCGGCTCAAGTTACCGGCATGCGGCGGCGCAGGCGCGGGGGCAGACTGGCCGGCATGGACATCGGTGTGATCTTTCCCCAGGCCGAGGCGGGCGGCGATCGCGGTGCGGTGCGCGCCATCGGGCAGGCCGTGGCCGACCTGGGCTACACCCACCTGGCCGCCTACGACCACGTGCTCGGTGGCGACACCGCCGTGCTCGGCGATCTGGGTGGCCCGTACACGATCGACACCACGTTCCGAGAACCGTTGCTGATGTTCTCGTATCTCGCCGCCATCACCGACCTCGCCTTCGCCACCTCCATCCTGATCGGGCCGCAACGCCAGACCGCGTTGCTGGCCAAGCAGGCGGCCGAGCTCGACCTGCTCTGCGGCGGCCGCTTCCGGCTCGGGCTCGGTATCGGCTGGAACAAGCTGGAGTACGACGCGCTCGGCGTGCCCTTCGAGGAGCGGGCGTCCATTCTGGAGGAGCAGGTCGCGGTGCTGCGCGCGCTGTGGACCGAGTGGAGCGTCACCGTCGACGGCCGCTACCACCACATCCGTGCGTCGGGGATCGCCCCTCCTCCCGTGCAGCGCCCCATCCCGATCTGGATCGGCGGCCACGCGCCGGCCGCGTTGCGGCGGGTGGGGCGCATCGCCGACGGCTGGTTCCCCATGGTCCGGCCCGGCGGCGGGCTCGAAGCCGCCCTCGAGCAGATTCGTGCCGGCGCGGCGGAGGTGGGGCGTGACATCTCGAACCTGCAGTTCGAGGGCCGGCTGGAGTACTCCGTCCGCGACCACGAGAAGATCGAGGAGCACGCGCGGCGCTGGCAGGCCGCCGGGGCGAGCCACCTGTCGCTGAACACCATGCACGCCGACCTCCCCACCACGGACGCACATATCGCCGCGTTGGCGGAGATGGCCGAGGTGCTGCTGTAGGCAGCGCGGGTGTCGGCGGCGTGCCATCGGCACGGAACGACCCGTCAGCTTTGGCAGGATGGAGAGATGACCGACCAGAGCGGCTACCCCGGCGCGCCCCCGGGGTGGTACGGGGACCCGGCCGGTGGCCCGGGTCAACGCTGGTGGGACGGCTACGCCTGGACCGAGGCCACCGTGCTGCCCCAGCCCGCGCCGGCCCCACCCCCCTGGGCGGGCGCGGCGCCGCCCGGGCAACCGCCTTCGGTGATGGCGCCCTGGGCTGCGGCATCGGAACGGCTCAGCTCGTTCAACGCGTCACAACGAGTGGACGACGAGCGCCGCCTGGTACCGGTGGCGCGCTTCGCCGTGGCGATCCCGGCCGTCTACTTCCTCGTCAGCCTCCTTCTGCAACGCGCCAACGCGGACCAGCTGCGCTCCGCCGGCCATCAGTTCCGGATCGACTTTCACGACGCGCAGAACAACATCACGCCGCAGCCGTACCACGCGCCCACCAACTCGTTCGCCGGGGTCGGCCTTCTCGTCGGACTGCTCACGGTGGCCGCCGTCGTCATCGCCTGCATCTGGCAACACAAGGCGGCGTCGGCCGGGCGGGCGCTCGGCATCCCGTCGCAGTACTCGCCGGCATGGGGTGTCGGGTGTTGGTTCGTGCCGATCGTCAACCTCTGGATGCCCTACAGCGCGGTGCGCGACTGCCTTCCGCCGGAGCACCCGCAGCGGCCCCGCGTGCTGCACTGGTGGATCGCCTGGCTCCTCACCGGCTTCCTGAGCACCGGGGCCGGCGCCACGGCCTTGTTCTCCACCGGAGCGGCCTTGATCCTGTCCATCCCTGCCGCCCTGGCGTGCCTGGCCGTCCTCGCCTGGGCGCCCGGCATCGTGGTGGCGATCGCCACCTCACATGCGGAGGCGTTGCCCACCGCCACGGAATGAAACAGGCGGTATCCCGACGCGCCGCCGTACACGGCTGTATCCCAGCCTCGATTGCGGTCACGCAAGGTAACGAACTATTCACCTCGGGATAGCGCTCCTGTTGCTTGGCGTTCATGTTGCCTTACTACGTTCCTGGAAGTGGCCGACGGAAAGATCACCCACGCACGTAGCAACCCCGTGACGACCGAGGCGCAGTCCGATGTCGATCTGGCACTGCAGGCCCTCGATCCGGACGCAGCCCGACCCGAATGCGTGATGCGTTCGGTCAACCTGACCCTCGGCTTCTCGGGCCGCACCGTCCTGAACGACGTCAACGTGGACCTGAAGCGCGGCTCCATCACCGCGCTGATCGGGCCGACGGGCTCGGGCAAGTCTACCTTCTTGCGCACGCTCAACCGGATGAACGACCGCGTGCCCGGGTTCATGCGCGAGGGCGACGTGACGCTCGACGAGGAGAGCCTGTGGGCGCAACACGTCGACCTCCTCACGCTGCGCCGCCGCGTCGGCATGTTGTTCCAGCGGCCGAACCCCTTCCCGATGTCGATCAAGGACAATGTGGTGGCCGGGGTCAAGGCCCACCGCATCGCCAAGGGCAAGCAACTCGACGTGGTGTGCGAGCGCCGGCTCACCGAGGTCGGGCTGTGGGACGCGGTCAAGGATCGCCTCAACGACTCGCCCTTCCGGCTGTCCGGTGGCCAGCAGCAGCTGCTCTGCCTGGCGCGCGCTCTGGCCGTGGGACCGGAGGTGCTGCTGCTCGACGAGCCGACTTCCTCGCTCGACCCCGTGACGACGGAGTCCATTGAGGCACTGCTCAAGACGCTCGCACCTGCGCTGACCCTGATCGTGGTGACGCACAATCTCGGCCAGGCCATGCGGGTGTCGCACCAGACGATGTTCTTCTACCAGGGGGCACTCGTCGAGTACGGAGCGACCGATGACCTGTTCAACAGGCCGTCGCACCCGGACACCGAGCGCTACGTCACGGGGCGGATGGGGTAGGCGACGGATCCGGACTCCCGACAGGAGCCGAATCCTGTGCACACACAGGCCGCATCAACCGAATCACCCAGAGCAACACCAACCAAACCAACATCACAAGGAGAGAACCTGTGCCAAAACTCATGAGCGCGACGCGATTGCAGAGAGGACTATTCGCCGTCGCCGCGGCTGGGCTCGTGCTGAGCTCAGTCGTCCTCAGCACGACAGCTGCATCCGCGAGCGTCAAGCTCCCGAGCAGCGGCGTGGAGACGCCTTCCGGCGGTCAGGTGACCGAGACCGGGAGCACCCTCCTCTACCCGCTCTTCAACCTGTGGGCGAGTGGCTACAACGAGAAGTTCTCGAGCACCTCCATTCAGACGTCGGGGACCGGGTCCGGTACGGGCATCTCGGACGCCACGAACGGGACCATCAACATCGGCGCCTCCGACGCCTACCTGTCGCCCAGCGAGGTCTCGGCCAGCCCGGACCTGAAGAACATCCCGCTGGCGATCTCGGCGCAGCTGGTGGCCTACAACGTCCCGGGTATCACCGCCCACCTGAAGCTGAGCGGGAAGCTGCTGTCGCAGATCTACTCGGGCACCGTCACCAACTGGAATGCCTCGCAGATCGCCAGCGCCAACCCGGGGGTCACGCTGCCGAACCTGCCGATCGTGACCCTGCACCGGTCCGACAGCAGCGGTGACACGTTCCTGTTCACCACCTACTTGACCAAGGCCGACCCGTCGGGCTGGGGCGCCAAGATCGGCTTCAACACGACCGTCCCATGGCCGAACGCGCCGGGTGCGCTCGGTGAGAGCGGCAACTCTGGCATGGTCTCGGGCTGCAAGGCTACGGCGGGTTGCATCGCCTACGTCGGCATCAGCTACCAGACGCAGGTCCTCCAAGCCGCTCTGAACTACGCCGCACTGGGCAATGCCAAGGGCCAGTACGTGCTGCCCTCGCAGGCGTCGATCGCGGCCGAGGCGGCCGGCTTCGTCAAGAAGACCCCGGCGAACGGGACGATCTCGCTGATCTACGGCCCGATCAAGGACGGCTACCCGATCATCAACTACGAGTACGCCATCGTGTCGACGAACCAGTCGTCCTCCTCGGATGCCAAGAACATCCGGTCGGTGCTGGAGTGGGCCATCAACCCGAAGCTCGGCTCGGCGACCTCATACCTGGCGCAGGTTGACTTCTTGCCGCTGCCGACCAAGGTCGAGGCGCAGTCGGTCAAGCAGATCCTGGCCATCAAGTAGCGATGACAACCGTCGGCGGCGTGGCGGGGCGTGTCCCCGCCCCGCCGCATGCGGAATCGACGGGCAAGCCTCCGCTGCCCCGGCGGGTCCTGGACTTCACCCGCCGCAACGAGGGAACCGTCTGGCGCAGCACGGCCTGGATCGCCGTGCTGTTGCCGCTGGCGGCGCTCGTGCTCGCCGTCTCGGTGCTGGCCGTCAAGGCGTGGCCGGCCGTCCGGGTCAACGGCTGGTACTTCCTCTACGGGCGCAACTGGACCTACGGCAACGGGTACGGCGCCGTCGTGCACACAAGCGGCGTGGCCCATCCGCAGGGCGCCCAATTCGGCGCCTGGGCCATCATTTGGGGGACGATGGTGTCCTCCCTCATCGCCATCGTCATCGCGGTACCGCTCTCCATCGGCGCCGCCTTCGCCCTGACCGAGCGGATGCCCACATGGATCTCCAAGCCCCTGGGCTTCACGATCGAGATCCTGGCCGGCATCCCCAGTGTCGTCATCGGTCTCTGGGGCATCCTCACCTTCGGGCCCTGGCTCGCCAAGAACGTGTTCCCCGTCATCGCCAGCAACGTGCCCGACGTCTCGGTGCTGCGCTACTTCAAGAACCCGGTGGGCGGCGGCGAGGGGCTCCTGTCGGCGGGCATCGTGCTCGCCCTCATGATCGTCCCCATCATCGCCTCGACGACCCGTGACCTCTTCCAGCAGGTCCCCCCGCTCCCCAAGGAGGGTGCGTCCGCGCTCGGCATGACCGACTGGGAGGTGGCGAACAAGGTGACGCTGCCGTGGGTGCGCTCCGGCATCATCGGCGCCACGGTCCTCGGTCTCGGACGGGCCCTGGGCGAGACCATCGCCATCGCGATGATCGGCGGGGCCTCCCTGCGCATCCCCGAGACGGCCTACCTGCCCTTCACCACGGTGGCGGCCACCATCCTCACCCAGCTGGACGGTGCGCTGACCGACGGCACCGGCTTCGCCGTGGCCACGCTGGCCGAGCTCGCCCTCGTGCTGGCCGTGATCTCGGTCGGGGTCAACATGATCGCCCGGCTCATCATCACCCGGACAGGTCGGGTGGGCGCTCCGGTGGGCGGCGCCTGATGGCGAACACGCTGGCCGGCGGGACGACCACGCGGCGCCGACGCGTCTCGACGGTCACGTGGCAGGTCCTGACGTACGTGGCGCTGTTCCTGATCATGGCGCCGGCCGCCTGGCTTCTGCTCGGCGTCCTCACCCGGGCCATCCCGCACTGGCAGTGGAGCGTGCTCTGGACGCAGCTGACGCCCACCAGCGGCGGCCTCCGCGACCAGATCCTGGGCACCCTCATCCTCATGGTGGGCGTCTTCATCATCGCCGGGACCATCGGCGTCATGGCCGGCATCCACCTGGCCGAGTTCACCCAGCCCAAGAAGATCGGCGGCCGGCTCAGCGGCCCGCTGCGCACCGCCTCGGACATCCTGTCGGGGTTCCCCTCCATCGTCCTCGGCTACGTGGGCTACGTGGCGCTGGTCGTCGGCCTGCACTGGGGCTTCTCGCTGGCGTCGGCGCTCATCATCCTCTCCATCATGGTGATCCCCTATATCGCCAAGACGACCGAGAACTCGCTGCGACAGGTCCCCACAGGCTACCGGGAGGGTGCCGCTGCACTCGGTATGTCGGAGGGCTACGGCCTGCGCAAGGTGGTCCTGAAGAGCGCGCTGCCCGGCATCGCCACCGGCCTGCTCCTGGCGCTGGCCATCGCCTGCGGCGAGACGGCGCCTCTCATCTACACGGCCGGGTTCTCCAACACGCTCCCGCACTCGCTGACCCACGCGCAGTTCCCGTACCTGACCTACGTCGTGTTCACGTACTGGAACGACCCGTCGGTGCAGAAGCACTACGTCTCCTACGACGCCGCCTTGATCCTGATCGTGATCGTCCTGCTCCTTCTCGTGGCGAGCCGTGTCGTCGTGGCCCGCACCCAACGCCACTCCGAGAGCGCCCGCACGGTGCAGCGCCGGTTCTTCACGCGCTTCCGCAACGAGCCGAACGTCCTCTCGCCGCTGCCATCCACCGCCGCGACCGGCGGTGAGGCACCGGGTGGCGCTCCGGAGCAGGGCCCCGACGTCGGCGACCTGCCTCCGGACTAGCAACGAGTTTCTCCCGTCCGGCGCCACCTTCTAAGGTGGCCGACGGTTGGAGCACAAACCACCCGGCCACGAGGAGGAACGTTGAGCGCAGGAGCGGAATGGGGGCCCCTGGCCCGACTTGCAGGCATCTGGGAGGGCGAGAAGGGCGAGGACGTCGCCTACGCCAACCAGGACGGGAAGATCGGTCTGACCCCGTACCGCGAGCACATCGACTTCAAGCCCTTCGGGCCGGTGGAGAACGGGAGCCAGGTGCTCTACGGGCTCGACTACCGCATGGCGGCCTGGCGGGGTGAAGAGGACAGCCCGTTCCACACCGAGGTCGGCTACTGGATGTGGGACGCCCGCGACAGCGAGGTGGTCCGCTGCTTCCTCATTCCGCGGGGCTCGGCCATCGTGGCCGGTGCCGTGGTGGGGGCCGACGACACGAAGTACACCCTGCACGCCAGCGTGGGCAGCCAGACCTACGGGATCCTGTCCAACAACTGGCTGGACAAGAACGCCCAGGCCATCCGCTACGAGGTGACGATCGACACCAGCGTGGAGGACGAGTTCACCTACAGCGAGACGACGGTGATCAAGCACGCCCGGCTGCCCGAAGAGGTGGTCCACACCGACCGCAACACGCTGCGCAAGATCGCCGACGCCTAGGGGCGCCCATTAGGGTCGGCGCCGGCGGGGGCCAAGGCCGCAGGGAGGCACACATGTTCGAGTGGTCCGAAGAGCAGCTGGCGATCCGCGACGCGGTGCGGCGGTTCGTCGACGAAGAGGTCAAACCGAACGTCGAGGAGCTCGAGCACGGCGACACACCGCCCTACGAGGTGATCCGCAAGCTGTACCGCACCTTCGGGCTCGACGCCCTGGCGCGGGACTCCTTCAAGCGGGCCCTGGAGCGCAAGACCTCGGGCGGGGCGGCGCCCGAGCGGGCCGAGGGCGGCGGGAACGCCGCCATGACTCTCATCCCCATCATTGAGCTGTGCCACTACTGCCCGGGCATCGTGACCGCGCTCGGGGTCAGCACCGGCCTCGCGGGCGGCACCATCATGAAGGGCGGCACCCCCGCTCAGATGAAGCGTTGGGGGCTCGATCTCATGACGCTGGACAAGGTGGGGGCCTGGGCCATCACCGAGCCGGACTCGGGCTCCGACGCCCTCGGTGGCATGAAGTCCTCGGCGCGGCGCGACGGCGACGAGTACGTGCTGAACGGGAACAAGACGTTCATCACGAACGGCCCCTTCGCCGACACCATCGTCTTCTACGCCAAGCTCGACGACGGCAGCGACACGCCGCTGCGCCAGCGCCCGGTGCTGACGTTCATCCTCGACCGCGGCATGCCTGGGCTCCAGCAGTCCAAGCCCTTCCGGAAGATGGGCCTGCACTCGTCGCCGACCGGCGAGCTCTTCCTCACCGACGTGCGCGTCGGCAAGGACCGCCTGCTGGGCGAGACGGAGGGCAAGGGCGGCAACGAGGGCCGGGAGAGCGCCAAGGGGAACTTCACCACCGAACGGGCCGGCGTGGCCGCCATGTCGCTGGGCCTGATCGAAGAGTGCCTCAAGCTGTCGGTGCAGTACGCCAAGGACCGCCTTCTCTGGGAGCGCCCCATTGGGGAGTTCCAGCTCATTCAGCTGAAGCTGGCCCGCATGGAGGTCGCCCGCCTGAACGTGGAGAACCTGGTGTTCCGCCACATTGAGCTGAGCTCGGCGGGCAAGAGCCTGACGCTGGCCGAGGCCTCGGCCATGAAGCTGTACTCGGCCCAGGCCGCCTCGGAGGTCGCCATGGAGGCGGTCCAGCTCTTCGGCGGCAACGGGTACATGTCCGAGTTCCGGGTCGAGCAGCTGGCCCGCGATGCCAAGGTGTTCCAGATCTACGCCGGCACCGACGAGATCCAGGTCACCCACATCGCCCGCGATCTCCTGAGCCGGTGACGTGACCGACCTGTTCGGCCCGGCCCCGGCCGACGCCGTGTTCGACGACATGGTCGACCGGCGCCACGAGCTGCACCGCCGACCCGAGCTGGCCTTCGCCGAGCACGAGACGACCGCGATGATCCGGGACCACATGGCGTCGCTCGGGATCGCGGAGACCCTGCGCACCACCGAGACCGGCGGCATCTTCACCATGGAAGGCGGCCGGCCCGGCCGCAGCGTCGTCCTACGGGGTGACATCGACGGCCTCCCGGTGCAGGAGGACGAGGCGCGCCCCGTCCACTCCGAGGTGGAAGGCGTCATGCACGCATGCGGCCACGACGTGCACGTGGCCTCCCTACTCGGCGCCGCCTCACTGCTCGCGGCGCGGCGCGACGATCTCCCCGGCCGCTACATCTTCCTCTTCCAGCCGGCGGAGGAGGCGCTGTGCGGCGCCAAGGCGATGTTGGAGGGCGGCGCGCTCACCGCCATGGTGGACGCGCGCCTCGTCGGCTTTCACGTCACGTCCCAGCTGCCTTCGGGCTTCGTGGCGCTGCGGGCCGGCATCGCCATGTCGGAGGCCGACTCCATCCGGATCACACTGACGGGGCCCGGGGGTCACGGCGCCATGCCGTCCGCCACGGGCGACGTCATCCGGGCCACGGCGGAGCTGGTCGGCCGTTTGGGCGAGGTGGCCTCGGGCCTGCGCTACGAGGAGACCGACTGTGTGTGCAGCGCCGGCACCGTGCACGCCGGCACCGCCGTCAACGTGGTGCCCACCTCGGCCCGGGTCACCGGCACGCTGCGCACCTTCACCGAGGCCCAGCACGAGGAGGCGCTGGTCCGGCTGCAGGACCTGTGCGACCAGGTAGGCGACGACCAGGGTGTCCACGTGGAGCTCGAAGTTCCCGAGCACACGCGTGCCGTGGTGAACGACGCCGAGGCCACCGCCGTCGTGGAGGCTGAGGCGCGCGTCGTGCTCGGCCCGGACCAGGTGTTCCGCATGCCGCCCGTCGCACCGAGCGACGACGTCAGCGAGTTCCTGCGCCACCTGCCGGGCTGCTACTTCTTCGTCGGCGGTGGCGCGGCGGACGGCTCGAGCGGGACGCACCACAGCCCGACCTTCCTCGTGGAGGACGAGTCCCTGCGGGTCGGGGCCGGCGTCCTGGTGCGCAGCGCGCTGGCATTGGCCGCGCCATGACCATGGCAGGCACAATGGGCCAGTGAGCGCTTCGGACCTCTTCTCCATCACAGGCAAGACGGCGCTGGTCACCGGCGGCACCAGGGGTATCGGCAAGATGATCGCCGAGGGCTTCGTGGACGCCGGCGCCACGGTGTACATCTCGTCACGCAAGGCCGACGTCGTCACCGAGGTGGCGGCCGAGCTGTCGCAGAAAGGCACCTGCATCGGGATCCCGGCCGACCTCTCCCAGGAGTCGGAATGCCGCCGGCTGGCCGACGAGATGGCGTCGCGGGTGGACGTGCTCGACATCCTCGTGAACAACGCCGGCGCCACGTGGGGTGCTCCCATGGTCGACTACGACGAGGCGGCCTTCGAGCGCGTCCTCGCGCTCAATGTGAAGGGCGTCTTCCACCTGACCAAAGACCTCGTCCCCCTCCTGCAGAAGGCGGGGACGGTGGACGAGCCGGCGCGGGTCATCAACATCGGATCCATCGACGGCATCGGCGTCCCGACGCTCGAGACCTACGCCTACTCGGCTTCGAAGGCGGCGGTGCACCAGCTGACCCGCCACCTGGCCAAGCGGCTCGCCCCCACCATCACGGTGAACGCCATCGCGCCGGGGCCCTTCGAGTCCAAGATGATGGCGGCGACCCTGGAGGCCTTCGGCGAGCAGATCGCCGCCACGGCGCCCCTGCGCCGCATCGGCCGACCGGACGACATGGCCGGGGCGGCCATCTACCTGTCCTCGCGGGCGGGGGCCTACCTGACCGGCGCCGTCATTCCGGTCGACGGGGGCATCGCGACCACCCGCTAGTCCGACCGCAGAGAGACGCACCGAAAAGGGGGAACATCGTGTTGTTGCTGCATGAAGTGCACCGCGTCGCCGGCGCCAAGGAGGACGCCTTCGACGAGAGCTACCGCGATCACTACCTCCCGGCCCTGGCCAAGTCGGATGGGAGCAGGCTGCTCTGGTACCTGCGCCTGTCCCACGGCAGCGGGCAGGCCTACACCGTCGTCAGCATCACCGGCTGCCGCGACGCGGTGGCGTGGGAGGAGTTGTCCGAGCGCGTCCGGGTCGGCGACCTGGCCGAGTGGTCGTCGGAGGTCGACGCCATGCGCCACGAGCACCTGGGCAAGATCGTCCGGCCCGTGCCATGGTCGCCGCTGCAGGAGATCGACCTGGGCACCGTGCCCGTGAACGGCGAGACCCACAAGAACTCGCTCTTCATGGAGGACACGGCCTGGCCCTTCAAGGGTGGGCTGCAGGCCTACCTGGCCAAGGCGGGCACGTTGTACGACCACACGTTGAGCAGCCAGAAGGAAGAGGGCGTCGGGATGATCGAGCTGGAGGCGGCCTTCCAGCCCGTGCTCGGCACCCATCAGACGACCGAGGTCATCCTGTGGCAGCGCGTGGTCAACACGAAGGCGGTCATGTGGATGCTGGGGCACGACCTCCCGCCCGAGGCGTCGGCGCCGGGCACGTGGTTGCACGACGCGCTGGAGGTGCGCGACCGCTGGGAGAGCCGGCTGCTGCGCAGTGCGGCGTGGTCACCGCTCTACTGATGGCATGACGCCCGCCGGCGGAGAACCTTTCGATCTGTCGCACACCTTCGTCCACCTGGGGCGGGGCTCCCACGCAACGCCGCTGCCCGACTTCGAATGGTCGAACGAGCACGTCGAGGCCTACCGCGGCCGGTTCGCCGGCGACGGTGCGGAAGGCCGCCTCGTGTGCGTCATTGCGCAGGATGCGACCTGGGACGGCTGGGAGCGGCACCCCTCAGGCGAAGAAGTCGTCTACCTGTTGTCGGGGCGCCTCGACATCGTGCAGGAGATCGACGGCATGGACCATGTGGTGGAGCTTCACCCGGGTGAGGCCATGATCAACCCGGCCAACGTATGGCACACGGCCCGGGTCCATGAGCCCGGATTGGGCCTCTTCATCACCCCCGGCGACGGCACGGAACACCGGCCGCTGGCCTGAGCATCAACGGACCGGAGCCAGGTCGTGCGGGCCCTGCGGTGGATAGCCGCCGGAGTCGCGTATCGCCTGGCCCCATGGCAGGAGAATGGCGAGGAGCGCATCGAAGGAATCGCCCAGCGCGTCGAGCATGACCTCGCACTGGGCGTCGGTACCGACCTCGACCGACTCGCGCAGCGCCTGACCGTCAGCGGTGAGCGCGCCGTCGGCCACCAGCCCGCGGTCGGACAGGCGGACCTCCGCCGCCGTGAGCTGCTCGTCCGTCCAGGCGCGGGTCCGCACGTAGGTGCGCATCGGAAGGCCCCAGTAGAGCTCGGTGAGGAGGCCGACTTCGGTCGCATTCAGTCCGGCCGACGTCCAAGCCGCCGTATGGGCGTCACCGCGGTATTCACGGAGCACGTCGGCCAGCCGCCACAGGTCACCCATCGGATCGCCCGGCAGGCCCAGGCTCCGCAATCCGGCAAAGAGCGGCTTTCCCGCGGGGCGTAAGGGCTCTGCCGCCCGGGCCAACAACCCTGTCGCGTCCGCCAGCCCATCGGGATCCGGACCGAGAATGCGCACCAGCTGCCCGACCGCACCCTCCGTGCGCGCCGCGCAGATGGTCGGTGCGTCCACGATGCTCCAACCGAGTTGCACGGCAGGGACAACCGCCTCGGGATTGAACACGGCGAAGGCGGCCGCGACGACCTCGCCCGGCACCTGACCCATGACCGACCCGCGGCTCGTGAAGTAGGCCGCCCCGTCCGGGAATTGCACGCCGTTGGGGAGCGCACCCGGGCTGGGCGAGAATCCGAGCGCCGCATAGGCGGCATGGCACTCGGGCGAGAAGTACACCTGGCCGGCCACGGGCTCGAGCGCCATGGCCAGCTTTCTTGTCGCAGAGGCGCGCAACCGGGCCACAATTGCCACCCTAGGCCGGGCCCTTCCCTTTAACGTCATAGCCGTGACGACGGAGGACGATCAGCTCTGGCTCCGCCCTTCCCCGGGCCTGTGGCGGATGCGGCGGGCCGAGGTGGCGACGATCTCGGTGCTGCTGGCCGCGCTGTGCGGACTGATCCTCGGCTCGGCGGGCGGACCGGTGCCGGGCACCGTCGCCTCCCTCGTCCTGCTGGCTCTGGGCGGCCTCGAGGCCTGGTTCCTCCGCCGTCGCTTCCGGGCCTGGCGCTACCAGGAGCGCCACGAGGACCTCATCGTCGCCCGCGGGGTCATGGTGCAGCGGCTCTCCGTCGTGCCGTACGGGCGGATGCAGTTCGTCGAGGTGACCGCCGGGCCCGTCGAGCGGCTGTTCCAGCTGTCGACGGTCAAGCTGCACACGGCGGCGGCCGCCAGTGACGCCCGCATCCCGGGGCTGGAGCGGACCGAGGCGGCGCGCCTCCGGGACCGGCTGACCGAGCTGGGCGAGTCGATGGCGGCGGGCATGTGACTGCCGCCCCTCCGGATCTGCCGCAACCCGATGAGGACTGGTGCCGGCTCCACCCGCTGACCCCGATCGCCCGCGTCGGCCGGCTGGTCCCGGCCCTCGTGCTCCTCTTCCTGGTCTCGACCGTGCATTCGAAGGCCGAGAACGGAACGGCGGAGACGGACTACCTCATTGCCTTCACCCTGATCTCTGCCGTCTACGGCTACATCCACTGGATGGTCACGCGCTGGCGGTTCGAAGGGGACACGCTGCGCATTGAGACCGGCCTCATCCGGAAGGACTCGCGCCGATTGCCGCTGGCGCGGATTCAGGCCGTCGACATCGTGCGACCGTTCCTGGCTCGCCTGCTCGGCGTGTCCGAGTTGCGCATCCGGCTGGCCGGGTCGGGTGGGACCGACGGGAAGCTGGCCTACCTGTCCGAGCACCAGGCGGCGGAGCTCCGCCTGGTGCTGCTGGCCGGCCACATCGACACGGAGGCGGCCACCTCGAGCAATACCGGCCTGCCCATCGCCACCGTGGACACGGGCCGGCTGCTGGCGTCGGTCTTCCTCTCCCTCGTCACGATTGTGATCATCGGCACCGTCGCGGCGCTGGCATTGCTCGACCAGTTCGAGCCGAAGACGGCCGCCGCGGCGGCAGGGATCCTCGCCGTCTACCTGCTCAGCGCCGCCGGCATCATCTGGCGTCGGCTGTCGGGCCAGTACGCCTTCATCGCGGTGGAGGCACCCGAGGGGGTGCGCATCCGACGGGGCCTGCTGCAGACCATCTCCGAGACGGTTCCCTACGCCAGGATCCAGGCGGTACGCCAGGTCGAGCCGTTGTTGTGGCGGCCGTTCGGGTGGTGCCGCCTGGAGGTCGACGTGGCCGGGGCCACAGCGCGCAACCAGCGGGGGGAGGGCACCAGCGTCGTGCGCAAGGCGCTCCTGCCGGTCGGGTCGCAACAGGATTCCTGGCACCTCCTGGCGCGCCTGCTCGGCGCCCCCGACCCGGCGCGCACGGCGCCACCCGGCCGGGCCCGGTTGAAGGCGCCACTCAGCTTCCACTTCCTCTCCGCCGGCCACGACAGCACGCACGCGGTCTGCGTGACCGGGCGGATCAACCGGGCGACGACCTGGGTCCCGCTGGAGAAGACGCAGAGCATCCGCCGGGTCCAGGGGCCGCTGCAGCGACCGCTCGGCCTGGCCACCGTCCACGTCGACGTGGCCGGCAAACGGGCCCGGGCCGAGTTCCGGGACCGCGAGGTGGAGGAGGCGGACCAGCTGGTCGCCGAACTGACGGCCCTCAGCCGGTCGGCGCGCCAGCGCGACCGGAGGGTCCCTCCGACACCGGACGGTGGCGCCGCCCCGTCAGGCTGGTACCCCGACCCGGCGGGCCGGCATGAACATCGCTACTGGCACGAGGGCCGATGGACCGAGCACGTGGCCAACGGTGGCCGGCGGAGTGCGGACGCGCCGACGCCTACGACTGCGCCGTGAAGCGCATCGGGAAATAGTCGATGGAGCGAATCCCCGTCGTGTAGACGAGCTCGGTGCCGGGCTCGATCTCGTAGTCGGGAATGCGCTTGTGCCACTCCCGCAGGGCGACCCGCAGTTCCAGCCGGGCCAGGTGCGAGCCCAGGCAGCGGTGGATGCCACCCCCGAAGGCGATGTGGCGGTTGACCTCGCGGTCGAAGCGCACATCGTCGGCGTCGGGGAACTCGGCCTCGTCACAGTTGGCAGAGCCGATGGCGACAATCGCGTGGTCGCCCTTGTGCACGGGACAACCTGCCAGTTCGACGTCCTCCACCGCGACGCGCGACACCATCATGACGGGGGTCTCCCAGCGCAGGAGCTCCTCGATGGCGTTCGGAATGATGTCGGGATTCTCGACGATCTGGCGGCGGTGCTCGGGGTGCTGCGCCAGGAACGCGAACATGCAGTCGAGGGTGGCCGTGACCGTGTCCAGACCGGCGATCAGGAAGAGGAAGCAGATGTCGAGGATGTCCTCGCGGCTCAGGCGGTCGCCGTCGACCTCGGCTTGCAGGAAGTGTGACAGAAGGTCGTCCCTGGGCTCCTTCTCACGCTCGTCGAGGATGTTGTCGAAATACTCGTAGACCGAGTCGGCGATCTCCTGCTGGTACGCCTGCGCCTTGGCCGAACCCTGCACCGTCCCGGTGACATGCTCGGGCCGGATGATGCCGTCCTTCATGGTCAGGAACGTGTCCAGCTCCGCCATGGGCAGGCCGAGGAGCGTGAGGAAGACCTCCGACGGGAACGGGACGGAGAACTCCTTGGCGAAGTCCACCTCGCCTCGCTCAATGAAGCCGTCGATGAGGTGATTGACCAGGTTCGACACGTCCTCGTCCATGGCGGCCATCTTGCGCGGTGCGAAAATCGGGTCCAGCAGTTTGCGGAACTTCTTGTGATCCGGCGGGTCGATCTGCAGCGGGATCATGGGCCGCTTGTTCTTCAGGTCGACGGCATCGACGTTGGAGGAGAAGATCTCGGTATGACGCAGCGCGAAGTCGATCTCCTCCTTCCGCGAAAGGATGACGCCGGGGTTCGCACCGATCTCCATGGAGAAAACGGGCATTTCGTCGCGCAGCATCTTGAACACCGGCTGCGGGTTGGCCGCCATTTCGGTGTCCATGGCGGCCAGCAGGCCACCGCCGCCGTACCCGGCCTCCTCGTTTTCGGTCTGCGTCTCGGTGTCACTCATTTGGTCTCCTCCGAACTGATCTGCAATACGCGGTTGACTGACTGCACGAGCGAGGCGTCGTCCGTCTCGGGAATGATCCAGCTCGACGCAAAGAGGCGGACGATGACATCGGCCAGCTGGTCCCGGCCCAGAGTTCCCGCGGCCACGGCGGGCACGGTGTCGAGTGCGTCCCCGAGACGCTCGACCAGCTCGCTGCGGAGCGAGGGAAGGTGATCGAGCAGGTAGCTCATGACGAAACCGGACTCGGATTCGAACAGCGGCCGGCAGGGGTGCGAGCGGATGAAGTCGAAGGCATAGGCCATGAACGACGTGATGCGATCCTCCGGCGAGAGCGCGGCGGCCAGCACCTCGTCGAGCCCGTCGGAGAACCGCTGCGCGTCATAGGCCGCCGCCGCGGCCAGGACGTGGTCCTTGCTGGGGAAGTAGCGGTACAAGGTGCCCCGCGACACACCGGCGGTCTCGGCGATCTCCCGCATGCCGAGCCGGCGGACGCCACGGCGTCCGATGAGGGCGAGGCCCGCGGTCAGGATCCGCTCCTCGGTGGGGCTGAACGAGGCGACCCGATCTGCCCCGGCGTGGACTTGTTCCAGTGTCACGGTCACCAAACAGACATATTAGACACTTTCTGTTCTTTTTGTCCAACCCCGGCACCCCGGCATGCGCCGCTTCCAACGGCCGTGGCGTCGGAGATGCCCGGTGGTGGGAACGAGGCAGACCGAGGCCTCGCGGTCTTCTGCGAATTGGCACCGTCGTGATCGTCATGGATCGGGTCTTCGACTGACGGTCGAGCCCCATCTGAGGCCAGCACCATGCGACGTCGACATGGGGACGTGACGGGGACCCGACCCCTCCTCGTGCATGCCGCCTCGGTGACGCGGAAGCAGCCCGAGGGTGAGCGGCAGACCAACGCGGTGGTTATTGCTTGACGTGGCCGAAGGCCGTCATGCATCCTTCCTGGCTGCGGCATTTCCCACAGGTTTTCGGCTGTCCGCGAGCGACGCGGAATGGCGCGGGAGGTCCGGATTGTGGATGAGGGGAGGATGGAGGTCAATGCCTTTTCGCTCAGTCGGCTCCCTGAGGCCCCAAAGACGCCAGCGGTCCTCCCGCAGAGCCCCTCTGATCATGGCCGTCGTCATCGCGCTGGTCGTAGCGGGCTCAGTGCTCCTTGTCGTTGTCCCTTCCGGCTCCGACCACTCGCCGTCCGCGGCAAAGACCGTCACGAGCCCGCAGCACCGCGTGCTGGACAACGTCCTCGACGGCGCCCGCACCACGACGACGCGAGCGGGCAGCATTCCGAGCGCCGCACCCGCCACTGACCAGGCTCCCGTCTCTCCAGCGTCGGATGCATGGTCGGCGACGGGGACGTACGCTGCCTCCTCGCTGAATCTGAACGCCATCTCCTGCCCGAGCGCATCGCAGTGCTACGCCGTCGGGGAGACGACCTTGAAGTCGGCCATGGTCCTCGCGTCTGCCGACGGGGGGAGCACGTGGACACAGCAAAGCGTCCAGACTCCGGGATCACTTCTCGCGATCGCATGCGCGTCGCCGGACACCTGTGCCGCTGTGGGTGGACCCTCTGTCCTGCTCACCACCGACGGCGGTACCACGTGGACGGCGAAGGAGCTCGGGTCGATCGCTCTGACAGGAGTCTCCTGCCCGACGGCAACTCTCTGCGTGGCCGTCGGGTCTGCCTCCCCACAAACCTCAGGTTGTGCCTCGGGCATGACCTACGCCACGCGCGACGGCGGACGGTCCTGGTCGCCGACGTCGACACGCTGTTTCGTTCCCAGCAGCGTGGCGTGCTCTTCCGCCAGTAATTGCTTGATGTCAGGCACCCACACCACGGGGGGCGCAGGCTACGGCGCAGTGATGCTCAGCAACAGTGCAGGCAAGGTCTGGCAGTGGAACGATGTGCTCCGCCAACCCGACACCCAGCTCGCCGCCATCTCGTGCCCATCCAAGGAGGTGTGTGTCGCAGTCGGGAACTCGTCGAGACAACCGATCGTGCGCACGACGAATGCCGGGGCGACCTGGAGCTCGGCAGCGCCGGGCGGTACGGGCGCCAACTATCTTGCAGTCAGTTGCGCGTCGACGACCGCCTGCCAGGCCGCAGGTACGCAGGGCGCCGTCAGCACGGCCGACGGGACGACCTGGGGAGCCGCAGTGCTCCCTGCGCCTGTCCTCAGAGTCACCGGCATCGCATGTCCGACGGCCGGCCAGTGCAGCGGGGTCGCGGTCGGCCAAAATGCGGCGCCTTGGACGATCAAACTCTCCGCCTGATCCGCCTGCGCTGCCACGACGGCACCACGAAGAGCATCACCAGAGCGACCAGCCCGATGAGCGTGGCCACCAATCCGAGGGTGTTGGCGCTCGAGGCCCCGTAGCTCAGCGTGACGTCGTGGCTGGTGGGCACGACCACCATCAGGTTGGGGGTCACTCGAAACGGGCCGTCGGCGCCGCTGGCGTGCCAGTTCGGGAAGTAGGACACCTTCACCAGAACGGGCGTCCCCACGCGAGAGACGTGAAAGCTGAGAGACGAGTCGGTCTGCGTCACAGCGGAGACCGTCGTCGTGCCGGCCGGTTTGACGGTCGGGCGGACGTCGCTCACCGACGTTCGAGGCCAGTCCGCAGGACCGCTCTGCGCCAACTCCACGTTCCACTTGCTCGGGTCGCCGTACCAGGTCAGTGCCGGCCCCTTCTTGGTGGCGCTGCCGAGCCAACTCGACGGATCCGGTTTCACGCCGGAGAGCACGACCGGGTCGTTGGCCAGCGGCGTCACCAGCGGCGAGTCCTTCACCAGGTAGATGTCCCAGGTGGTGTGGGTGTCGGCTCCCTCGTAGTTGTAGGTCCACGGACCCGACTTGGCGACCAGCTGCAAGCTCGGGTCGACCGCTGCCTCCTGTTCGACCTGGGGCGTCTCGGCAATGAAGTACTTCACCCCGAGGAGTTGCAAATGCTGCACTCCGAGCGTCACGTTGAGGGCTCCATACGGGAGCCCGACCTCCGGCTCGGACGGCCCGGCGGACAGCTCGGCCTGATTGAGGAAGTGGTACGGCGTCGTGGCCGAGGACTCGAAGAGGAGGCCTTCCATGGAGTCGATGCAACCATTGGTCTCGTAGGGCAGGAGCATGAGCGCCTCGGGTGTGCCGAAGCGGTTCTCACTCGCGCTGTACTCCCACATGGCGCGGCCGCAGCCGTACTGCTTCCCCATCGCCGACATCGTCTGCATCAAGGAATGGAACTCGGGATACGAAGCCTGACCTTCGTACCCCTCGTAGTTGTAGTTCGACCAGTTCGTGACCTCGTTGGGCCCGACGGTCACGGGCAACGACGAGGCCGGGAGGATGAAGGGCGGCACGACCGCCGCCATCACGGCCAGCAGGCCGAGGATCGCTCCGCTGACCGCCGCCGGGCCCCAGGGCCGCGGTCTCGGTGGCGACGTCGGCCACCGAGCCGGATCCGGCTCCAGAGCGATTTCGTCCGCGGCGACCGGATCATCCCATGGGCGCTGCGGAGGCTGTGCCTCGGGCCACGGGGTCGCCTCGGCCGCGACGGCCTCCTCGGCCGCCTGCGCCGCCTGCACCCGGCCGTCGCGCGCCCGGCGCCACGCAATGGCCACGATCATGCACCAGGTCCCGAAGGCCCAGGCGGCCATGAAGTAGACGGAGAGGTACCAGAGCGGCAACAGGCGGACGTTGTAGAGGCTGCCCTGGGGGTCGACCGCGGTCGCCACCGCCGAGACGATGCCCAACACCGTGACCGTGATGCCGAAGCGGCTCCGAGTGACCACTGCCGTGATGGCGCCGATGCCCGCCAGCACGAGCGCCCAGGCGTCAGCCTCGCGGAAGTACTGGGCCCACCCCTCCACGTTCGTATAGCCCATCGACGACGAATAGGCGTGCTCGAGCCCGAAGGGGACGAGCCACCAGCCACTGAGCAACAGCCCGATCCCCACCGTCGAGCCCGCCCACCAGAGCGTGCGGGTCCAGGGCACGGATGTCGCGGTCCGGTCGCCGCGCCAGACGTGCAGCGATGCATCGGAGATCCCCCAACGCGCCGGCAAGAGCTCGACGATGGTGAGGATCACCGCGCCACCCAATGCGTACATGCCCGGGACGATGTGCGAGAGCACGCACCCGGCGAGCACGATGGCTGCCCAACCGCGGTATCTGCCCTCCCTGATGGCACAGGCGAAGAGTCCGAGGAAGAGCACCGCCAGCGACAAGCTGAACGAATACGCGTACTCCCCCGCCAAGGTCGAGAACAGGTTCCCGCCGTAGATGGTGAAGGTGTAGTCGAACAGGAAGGGCAGCGTCGCTGCGGCCAGAAGGGTGGGCAGAGGAGCCCGCAGCCGGAAGAACCGGCCGCACGCCCAGGCGCAGATCGGCAGCATGACCGAACCGAGGATCGTGCCCAACTTGAACGCCACGCCGTAGGGGATGATCCATCCGCCGATGGCGATGAAGAGGTCCGGAATCGTGAAATAGAACGTGTAGAGCGGGAA
>DATAXG010000094.1:0-14871 GCA_036273055.1 Acidimicrobiales bacterium
GACTGTCGGACTCGTGATCGGGCCTCCCGTCATCGCCGTTTTGCTGCTGATTGCCATTCGGTTCGGTCGGAGAATTAGGCGACCCTGACTAACCCCGTACATTGCCGGCTCGGCCGCACACCATTCTGACCCGCGCAGCGCCAAGTGCTTGCTCTCGCGAGCGCTAGACCCCGCTCATTTCCGAAGAGCCGCATTATGCCGCCGTTCCAGCTGGAGAACCCGCGACCAGATGACCGATTCTCGTAGAACAGGCCCCAGCCTGTGTCCCAGCGAGAGGCGATCGCCGCATAGCATCGCGGCCATGACGCCGGAGGAGCTGGCCGACCTCGCCCATCTGCGACGGGCGCGCGACCGCATCGATCGGGACTACGCAGAGCCTCTGGATGTGCCGGCAATGGCTCGAACGGCACTGATGTCGCCGGCGCACTTCTCGCGGAAATTCCGTGCCGCCTACGGCGAGACGCCGTACAGCTACTTGATGACGCGACGCATGGAGCGAGCCAAGGCGTTTCTGCGTCAGGGGATGTCGGTCACTGACACCTGCGTGGCCGTAGGGTGCACCTCGCTCGGATCCTTCAGTTCGCGTTTCACCGAGATTGTGGGCGAGACCCCGTCGCAGTATCGGGGACAGGATCACAGCCACATCGAGGCCATCCCTTCGTGCGTGAGCATGGTCGTGACTCGGCCTCGCCGCAGCCCAATTGCTGTCTGAGGCTCCCGACTCCCTTAGGTCGATCGGGGCCGCTATAGCCCCGTGCCGACGCACCAGAGCAGGATCGGAGAAGCATCGAACGGCCCGACCTTCGTACAATCGTCGAATGCCAGTCACCGTTTCCGCCATGTTCATCTCCGTCCACGATCCCGAAGAGGCGCTGGGCTTCTACCGCGATGCCCTGGGGCTCCAGGTCCGCAACGACGTCAAGTCCGGCGAGTTCCGCTGGGTCACAGTCGGCGCTCCGGGGCAGGACGTCGACATCGTCCTCTCGCAGCCCCACGGCGGGCGTTCGCAGGCCGAGGGTGACGCTCTTCTGGCGCTCGTGACGCAAGGCTCATTGCAGGCGGCGCTGTTCCGTACCGACGACCTCGACGTCACCTTCGAGAAGGTGCGCGCCGCGGGCGCCGAGGTGCTCCAGGAGCCGACCAAACAGCCCTGGGGCGTGACCGATTGTGCTTTCCGCGATCCGTCGGGCAACCTCGTTCGCATTCAGCAGGCGTAATCGAACGTCCATCTCCAAAGGAAACGACGACACAATGAAGACAATGACCTGCAAGCAGTTGGGTGGTCCTTGCGACCTCGAGCATCACGGGGAGACGGCCGACGAGGTCATCAAGGCGCAGGATCGCCACCTGAAGGACGTGGTCGCGGCCGGCGACGAATTGCACAAGGACGCGCTGAAGGACATGAAGGGCCGGTGGAAGCACCCCATTGCCAACATGGGCTGGTACAAGCAGACGAAGCGGGACTTCGCCTCGCTGGGAGTGGACTGACCAGTCGGTCAGGCAAGGACGCGGTAGCGGATATGCGTCGCCGCCGGAGTGTCGATCACCTGCATGATCTCCAACTCGGTCCTCTCCGGCAACAGCTCGAACAGACGCCGCCCGCCACCGAAGAGCACCGGAATTTGGTGGATCTGGATCTCGTCGAGCACCCCCGCTGCCAGCGCCGTTTGTGCCGTGGTAGCGCCGTGGACCAACACGTTGCGGTCCCCGGCGGCTGCCTTTGCTTGCGCCATTGCGCTAGCGATCCCGTCCGATACGTAGGTCACCAGCGGGTACCCCGCCCCGGACGGTCCCGCTGGCCGGTGACTCGGCACGAAGATCGGAACGCCATCGTGGTGATCACCGCCCCAATGGTCGACCTGCTCCACGGTGTTGCGGCCCGAGAGGACCGCTCCGGTCGCCCTGGCCTCATCGAGAAAGCCCTGGGTCACCCCCGATGGATCACTGGACCCCGTGTTCGGTCCGGGTTCGGAGGTGAAGCCGAACCATTCGTGCAGGCGCATGAAGCCGTCGCCGCCCGGGTTGTCCGGCGTGTCGGCCGGGCCGGCGATGTATCCGTCGACTGACATTGACATGTACAGCACGGACTTCGTCATGGGGCAACCTCCTGAGCCCTGATCCCCGTCCTTGAGTCTTGCTCAATCGCACTCCTCAGGTCGCCACGAAACAGCCCGCCTCCGTCGTGATCGTCATCTGTCCGCCCTCCTCGGCGAACCGGGTCTCCACCGCCTCGCGCAGCGCAATGAGCTCTCCGTCCGACGCACCCTGGCCGGCAGGCGATGACGCGATGAAGGCGATCACGTCGGCGGGGTCGGTACAGACCATGGTGCTCGGGTGCAGGCGCCAGGTCACCGAGGCGAAGGCAGACAGCAGGATGTGCTCACCGGTCGAGCGCCCGAAACGGCCGTCGGTAGAGTCGAGGGACGACCAGCCCAGTGCCGCCCGCGACACGTCGGCGATGGCGCGCAAATGCTGCGGCCCATTGGTCGCCGCCAGGAGCACGCCTCCGGGCCGCAGGACGCGGGCGAACTCCGCAGCCGCCCGGCAGGGATCGGGCACGTGGTACAGCATGTGGTTCGCCACGACGACGTCGAAGCAGTCGTCGTCGAAGGGAAGCATTTGCGCGTCGCAGGCGCCCATCCCGGCGACGTCCAGCCCGACCAGTGGGCCGACCGCGGCCGACGCCGCCGACACCATCCCCTCGGACAGGTCGGTCAGGGTCAGCATCAGGTGGGGGACGAGGCCGACCACGTTGACCCACAAGGCGCCCGAGCCACAGCCCACCTCGAGCACCCGGCCGTCGACAGGCCAGTGGATCTGTCCCACGAGCCAGGCGTACCAGGGGACGTCGGCCCGCGAGTATTTGGCGTGCAGCGCCATTCGGGCCGAGAGGTTCGCAGGGTCCTTGTACTGGCGCTCCCGGAGGTAGTCCTGGTTGACGCCGAGGCCCTCCCGGTCCGTCACGGGTCCGGCTGCACCACAGGCGGAACAGCCGGCACCGTCTTGATCATCACGAGCGCCGGCTGGTCCCGTCCCCACAGGTCGGGCATCTCCTCCAGCGGCCGGAAGCCGCAGTCGAAGTAGAAGGCCCGCGTGGCGGCGTAACCCTCGTCGGCAGAACGCGGGCTGAGCGTCTTGACCTGCAGGTACGTGATGTCCCGTTCCGCCAGCCAGGTCTCGGCGACCGAGAGCATTGCCCGGCCGATCCCACCTCGATGCCGCTCGGGCAGCACGCCCATCACGACGATCTCGGCGGCGTACGGCGTGTGGAGGCGCAGGGTCAGGATTCCACAATTGCGCCCCTCCGTCGTCGCCACCACGGTCGGGTCTGTGTCAGCCGACTCGACATAGTCCGCCACGGAATCGGGAAAGCCGAACCAGTGGGGCAGAGCGACCAGAACCTCGGCACAAATGGGGCCGGCGCCCTCCTCTTGCACCCGGAGCGTCAGACCGGCGGGGCGACTCATGATGCGGAACTCAACGACAGCATCGCGCAGCCGGCGGTCAGACCGCCCGCTGGACCCCTTCCCAGTAGGGGTCGCGTAGCTTGCGCTTGTAAAGCTTGCCGTTGGGGTCACGGGGCATCTCGTTCGTGAAGTCGATCGTCTTGGGCGTCTTGAACTTGGCCAGCTTGCCGGCACAGAACTCCAGGATCTCGGTGGCCAGCGCGTCGTCGCCCTCCACGCCCTCGGCCGGCTCGATCACGGCCTTCACCTCTTCGCCCCAGTCCTCGTGGGGGATGCCGAAGACGGCGGCGTCGCCGACCTTGGGGTGCGACAGCAGCACGCTCTCGATCTCGGCGGGGTAGATGTTCGCTCCCCCCGAGATGATCATGTCGATCTTGCGGTCCCGCAGGAACAGATACCCGTCGTCGTCGATCAACCCCACGTCGCCCACCGTGAAGAAAGCGCCGATGCGGTTCTTCCGGGTCTTCTCCTTGTCGCCGTGGTACTCGAAGTCGGCCGACTGCATCGCCATGTAGACGGTCCCGATGACATTGGGCTCGGTTATCCGGTTGCCGTCGTCGTCGAACACCGCGATCTCGCTGATGGGCCACGGCTTGCCCACCGTCCCGGGCTTCTGCAGCCATTCCTCGGCCGAGACCAGCGTCCCGCCGCCCTCGCTCGCCGCGTAGTACTCGTCGACGGCGTTGCCCCACCAGTCGATCATCTTGTGCTTGACGTCGACAGGGCACGGTGCGGCGGCGTGGATCATGTGCCGCAGCGAGGACACGTCGTACTTCCCACGCACGTCCTCGGGCAGCGCCAGCAGGCGGTGGAACTGGGTGGGCACCATGTGCGAGGTGGTGACACGCTGCGACTCAATCAACCGCAGCATCTCTTCGGGCGACCACTTGTCCATCAAGACGACGGTGTGCCCCAAATGCAACGACGCGCTCCCGAAGCGCAGCACCGCCGTGTGGTACAGCGGCGAGCCGATGATGTGGACGTTGTCGTCCTGCGGCTGGATCCCGAACAGGAAGAGCAGCCCCGACAACCCCAGCGCGGCCTGTTCGGGCGTGACGCCCATCAGCGAGCGGTAGATGCCCTTGGGGTTCCCCGTCGTCCCCGACGTGTAGTTCATGACGTCACCGATAGTCCGGTCCGCAGGCAGCGCCGTCGACGCCGCGTCCCGCACTCCCTCGTATGAGCCGAACCCGGGGACGGAGCCCACCGCCAGCCGCCCCTCGGGAGCCACCCCGGCCTCGTCTGCCGCCGCCACCGCCACGTCGGCAAAGCGCTCGTGGGCCACGAAGACGTTGGCCCCCGAGTCCGACAGGATGTAGGCCACTTCGGGCGCCACCAGGTGGTGGTTGATGGGGACCAGGTACCAGCCGGCCTGCAGGGCGGCCAGGTAGACCTCGAGCATCTCGGCGCAGTTGGGCAGCAGGGTGGCCACCACGTCGCCCACGCCGAGCCCCTGGGCCCGCAGGGCGTGCACCACCTGGTTGGCCCGGCCGAGGAGCTCCCCGGCCCGGACCTCGTCGCCCTCGGGCGTCACCAGGGCCAGGTAGTCGGGGTCTTCCTGGGCCAGCGCCCAGAAGCCGAGGTCACCCATCAGCACTCTCCTTGCAGGCTCGCGATTCGGCGGCGGTAAATGGCAGCCCCCGCTGTCGGCAGGCTAGAACGTGTTCTAACTTACGGCAATTTGCCTGGCCCGGCTGCTGCCGGTCGCACCGTCCGGTCAAGGCCCGTCAACCCACATCAAGAACGAGATCAGGAGAAGACGACCATGGCTGCATTCCTCGAAGGCAAGGTCGTCGCCGTCACGGGCGGCGGCGGCGGTATCGGGCGGGCCGTGGCACTCGCCGCCGCCGCAGAGGGGGCCAAGGTCCTCGTCGCCGACTTCGGGGTTGGCATGGCCGGCGAGGACCCGAGCAGCGAGGTCGCCGACGCCGTCGTAGACGAGATCACCAAGGCCGGCGGCGAGGCCGTCGCCGTCGCCGACGACATCTCCAAAATGGAGTCGGGCGAGCGCCTCATCGCCACCGCCGTCGAGAAGTGGGGTCGTATAGACGGTGTCGTGGCGGTCGCCGGCATCCTCCGGGAGCGCATGCTCTTCAACATGTCCGAGGACGAGTGGGACGCCGTCATACGGACCCACCTGAAGGGCCACTTCACCGTCTTCCGGGCCGCCGCTGCCGTCATGCGCAAGCAGGAGGGTGGTGGAGCGCTCATCGGGTTCACGTCAGGCGCCTTCCAGGGCAGCGTGGCCCAGGCCAACTACGCGGCGGCCAAGGGCGGCATCGTGTCGCTGGTCCGGTCGGCCGCGGTCGGGTTGCACCGCTACGGCGTGACCGCCAACGCCATCGCGCCGGTCGCCCGCACGCGCATGTCTGCCAACGTCCCGTCCGAGCTCGCCGAGATGGGAGATGCCGAGGACGTCGCGCCCATGGTCGTCTACCTGCTCAGTGACCAGGCGAAGCACGTGACCGGCCAGGTTTACACGGTGGTCGGCTCCAAGATCGCCGTCTGGAACCAGCCGACCGAGGTCCGTGCCATGTGGGCCGACGGCCGTTGGACGCCCGAGCAGATCGCCCAGCGCCTCGATGACAACGTCGGCCAGGAGCGCATGGCGATGATCGATCGCCTCGAGCAGATGCGGGCGGCGGCGGCGTCGGGGGAGAAGCCCAACGCGTAGCCGACGGTCCCTAAACGACCCGGTGGAGTCGGGGGCGGGGCGTCACCGCGGTGTAGACCTCCATGGAGTTCCCCTCGTGATGCGCCGCCACGACAGCGGAAGCGCCGTCGTGGTCATCGGCGAAGACGCGGCTCATGCTCTGCCCCCACACCACGGCCGATCGCGCGATCTGCCTGTCTGGATGCTCCCAGGGCGGGATGCACAACTCGATCTGGAACATGGGCTCGAAGGTGACCACGTGGGTCGCCCCCTCGCCGTGCGCAGCGAGCCACGCCTCCTTCTCCTCCTCGGTCCAGATTTTCTCTGTCATCGGAATCCACGGCTGGACGGTGGCCATGTGCTCGCACCTCCCTCTCTCCGCCATATCGGTTTCATCAGGAGAAGCCTTGAGAACGCCCGTTCTTTCGTGGGAGGCGGGCGATCACGCCCCTGACCCCTTCCCGCGCGTATACGGCGCGTGGCCGCCCCTGGATGTCGCAAGAACGTTGCAGTCGCGGTGTAGCCACTGGTCCGGCCCGCCCCGCTCCGCCGGGACCCACCGAAGCCCGGGGACGGACTCCTCCAGCCGAAGCAAGCGCAAGCTCCCCCATACACCGCCGTTCCCCTTACAGGAACGTAATGGGGAAACGGGGAACGGGAACATGAAGACACTGGTCAGGCCAAGGTCGAGAGTCGAGCAGGGGGAGATCCCCACGTTGCGCCCGTGGCGCGAGGTGGGATGGATCTTCCGTGATGGCGACGTCATCGCCATCGAGCGCCAGGGCGACCGCACGAGGGTGCGCACCGCCCCCTCGCACCGCCAGCGCGACAACTAGCGGAATCAGGCCGGTCGTTCGGCGCTCTCCAGGGGCGCGGCGACCTCCGCCTCGTGGCGCGTGAGGAGCCACTGCTTCCAACGCAGCCGCGTGCGCAGCAGGATCACGATCCCGCCCACGACGAGAAGGACACCGGCCAGCTGCACGAGGTCGGAGCCGAGGCGGCCGTCCTCGCCCAGCCAGAGGTGCTCGTCGAGCGACCGCTCAATACCCCACAAGACCATGGCAGTGCCGAGCACGATCCCCGCCGGATACCCCACCCGACGCGTTCGGTTCGGCCAGCGGTCGAGGTGCCGCTCTATGGCGATCAGGATCAGGTAGACGGTGAAGTCCTCGAGCGCCTGGAAGATCGGGACGGGCAGGCGTCGTCCTGCTTGTCCCGAGTAGTACATGCCGAACCACTGGTGCGTCGGGTGCCCACCGCCTGCCACCATCAGCTGCGGTCCCAGCAGGCGGCCGAGGGCCCACGACGCCAGCAGGACGGGCACGACGAGGTCGAGGGCCCGGCCGAGGGGGAGCTCAGGACAGCGCCGTCGCGTGAGGATGATGCCGACCGGGACGGCCACCAGCAGGCCCCCGAATGACGAGAGGCCGCCGTGCCAGACGGCGAGGATGTCGCCCGGGTTCTGCGTGTAGTAGCTGAGGTTCGACAGCACGTGCATGGCACGGGCGCCCACGACGGCGGCCAGGATGATCCAGAGGAAGACCGGGACCAGCCAATCGGTGGGGAAGCCGTTCTTGCGCAGCCGCCGCTCGAAATAGACGAAGCCGAACCAGAAGGTGAGCGCGAGCCCGATGCCGTAGGTGTGGACCTGCAGCGGTCCGATATGGAATTCGACGGGGATGGGTCTCATGGCTCGGTCCGGGCCAGGTTAGGACCCGCAGCCGGCCCGCCGGGCCCCGGCCCCGGCCTCGCGCGGTCGCCCTGACGAATCGACCGTCTCGACCGTCGCGCCGAGGCGAAGCGGGACGGAGCAGCGAAGCGGGAGGGAGCAGCGAAGCGGGAGGGAGCAGGAAGGTGCTGGAAGGGGAGAAGCGGAGTGGAGAGGTCGCCGGCTAGCTAGGGCCGGCCGGCACCGACGAAGTCGCCGCCGAGCCGAAGAGGGGTGGTCCAGACGGACGCCCCGGTGTAGGGGGCCTCGATCATCGTGCCAGGGCCGACGTACATGGCCACGTGCTCAGATCCGCCGGGGCCGTAGAAGAGGAGGTCGCCCGGCTCGAGGTCGCTGACCGGAACCGGCGTCGAGTCGGCCATCTGGGCCCCTGAGTAGTGCGGCAGGCCGACATCGACCTGGCCCCATGACCATGCGGTGAGCCCGGAGCAGTCGAACCCGGGGCTCCCTGAGCCCTTGGGCGATTCGCCGCCCCACACGTAGGGGACGCCGATCTGGCTCTCGGCGGCCTGGACTGCGCCGGCGCCACCGGGGGAGGACGGCGGGGGCGCCGCTTGACTCAGTGCAGCCGTCGTGGCCGAGCCCCGCGCCGGTGAAGCGACGGTGGTGGCTGCAGCCGCTGCTGCTTGGCGTGCCGCTGCCGCCTTGACTGCGGCGGCGGCCTCTGCGACTTGCTGGTCGTGGACCAGTGTGGCGATCTGACCCTGCTCCTGGGACAGTGCGCTCTTCTGTGACGCGATGGCCTGCGCGTTCTGCGCAACGGCTTGCTGCTCTGCGGTCACCTGCGTCTGGGCCTGCGACTGCTCGCCCTGAAGCTGGCTCACCTGTGCGTTCAGTGAATTCTCTGCGGAGTGCAGGTTGGCGACGGCGAGCGTGATGTCGCCCTGGGCAACCTTGTTGTAGGTGTCGGTCGCCCCGAGCGTCTGGTCGTTGCCGCTGAAGATCGGGTTCTGCGTGGCCGCCGTGCCGTCCGAGATGTAGTTGGCCACAGCCGCCTTGGAGAGGGTGGCCTTGTCGTTGCCCACCTGGCTCTCGTCCGCCGCCACGTTGGCCTTGGTAGTCGCGATGCTCGAGTTGATCTGGGTGAGGTGGTACTGCGCGGCGTCGTACTGCTGGCTCAGCGCAGACATCTGATCCTGGGCGTCTGTCAGCTGCGCCTCGATCGCAGCGGCCTTGGCCTTGGCGTCGGAGACGGCATCACCTGCGGCCGGGCGCGCTGCCATGAACACAGTGCTTGTCAACACTGAGACAACGGTCAGCGCGGGGATCCCGACCCGCTGGAGTACACGAGCACTCCTGGGAGACCGCGGCGTGGAGTGGTGGTGAACCCGCTCTACGTCAGTCACGATGGGCAACATTCTTATCGGACGCCTTTCGTCGATACAACCACCCTGGGTGGGAAACGGGTGTGTGTGGTAGCACTCAAGGTACGAATAAGCAGTTCACGGGCGAGAAGCAAGGAATTCGAACTTTTTGTGAACTGTAAGGAGATAACGGAGGCATCGGAAGGGAACTACGGTCGAACGCATGGGTGAGATGGTCGAATTCGCAAGCAATGGGTCGACGGCCGGAGGCTACTTGGCCACTCCCGAAAGTGGCAGCGGGCCGGGAGTGATCGTGATCCAGGAGTGGTGGGGCCTGGTCGACCACATCGAGGACGTGTGTGACCGCTTCGCCGCCGTCGGCTTCGTCGCGCTGGCCCCGGACCTCTATCACGGCAAGAAGGTGCAGCCGGGTGAGCCCGACGAAGCGGGCAAGGCGATGATGGCGATGCAGTTGGAGCAGGCCGCCCGCGACATGAGCGGGGCCGTCGACGAAGTCCTGCGACGGAGTTCGAGTGACAAGGTCGGCGTCATCGGGTTCTGCATGGGCGGCGGGCTCGCGCTCGTCCTCGCCACACAGCGGCCCGACGCAGTGGCGGCGGTCGTCCCATGTTACGGCATCATCCCTTGGCCTGACGCGCAGCCGGACTACGCGCCCATGACGGCGGCGGTGTTGGGTCACTACGCCGAGAAGGACAGCTTCTTCACGCCGGAGGCTGCCAACGCGCTCGGCGACCAGTTGCGTGCCATGGGCAAGTCCGTCGAGATCGTCATCTACCCGGACACGGACCACGCGTTCTTCAACGACACGCGCCCGGAGGTTCACGACGCCGAGGCGTCCCGTGCGCTGTGGGACCGCGCATTGGAGTTCTTCGGGGAGCACCTGGCCTGAGTTCCAGGCCGGCGGGCGCGCCGGCTTCACGCGTGCGCCGCCGGAGAAGGAGCCACCGCTGACGACGAGCGGTCGACCACCCCCGTAGCCCGTTGCCCGGGAGGCCTCCGAGGGCCTGTTTGTTACCATCGGGACATGTCCGCACGCTCTCGCGACCTCCCCCGTCGTTCCTGTCTCTCGACCCCCGGTTCGAACGAGAAGTTCCTGGCCAAGGCCCCGACGGTCCCGGCCGACATGACCTTCCTCGACCTCGAGGACGCTGTGGCGCCACTGGAAAAGGAGGCTGCACGGCCCAAGGTGGTCGACGCCATCAAGAACCTGAGCTGGGACGACCGTGTGCTCTGCGTCCGGGTCAACGCCTGGGACACCGAGTGGACCTACGGCGACGTCATCGAGGTGGTGGGCAACGCCGGCGAGCGCCTGGACGAGGTCATGTTGCCCAAGGTGCAGTACGCCTCCGATGTCGTGGCGCTGGACCTCCTCCTCACCCAGGTCGAGAAGAAGTCCGGCTTGCCGATCGGCCACATCGGGATCGAAGCGCAGATCGAGACGGCCCGAGGGCTCATCAACGTCGACGACATCTGCGCGGCGTCCCCTCGGCTCGAGACGATCATCTTCGGTCCGGCGGACTTCGCCGCCAGCATCGAAATGCCGGTCCTCACCGGCGGAGTGCCGATCCCCGAATATCCCGGCGACCACTTCAACTATGTCTTCAGCCGCATCCTCATGGCCGGCCGGGCCAACGGGCTGCAGGTGATCGACGGGCCGTTCCTCAAGGTGCGCGAGCTCGACGCCCTGCGCGACTACTCCATGCGCGCCCGCATGCTCGGCTATGACGGGAAGTGGGCCCTGACGCCCGACCAGGCGGGCGTGCTCAACGAGGTCTTCTCGCCCACCCAGGAGCAGTTCGACCATGCCATCGACATCCTGGAGGCCTACCGCAAGGCCACGGACGAGGACCGCAAGGGTGCGGTCATGTTCGGCGACGAGATGATCGACGAGGCCAGCCGCAAGATGGCGGTCAAGTTCGTCAGCCGAGGAGAGCGGGCCGGTCTCTCACGCAGCGCCGGCTGAGCGCTCGTCGCCCACGACGTCAGCCGATCAGCCGATCAGTCGGCGGGCGATCACCTTGAGCGCCAGCGTCTCGTCGGCCCCCTCGAAGATCGAGAGCACCCGCGCGTCGACGAAGTAACGGCTCACCGGGAATTCCTCCGCGTAGCCCATGCCGCCGTGGATCTGCATGGCCTCCCGCGTCACCCACTCGGCGGCCCGACAGACGTACGCCTTCACCATCGAGGCCTCGAGCGTGCCTTCGCCGCGGGCCATCAGCCGCGCCACGTGGTACGAGCTCTGGCGCGTGGCCTGGATGATGACCGCCATGCGACCGAGCTTGTATTGCGTCAGCTGGTACTCGCCGATCGGCGACCCGAACACCTTGCGTTCCGCCGCGTACGCAACCGCAGCCTCGTAGGCGGCCTGCATGACGCCGAGCGCCCGCGCCGCCGTCTGCAGCCGGCCGTTCTCGAAACCCTGCATTTGGAGGTAGAAGCCCTTCCCCAGACCCTCGCTGCCGCCGATCAGGTTGGCCTCGGGCACGAACCAGTCCTCGAAGGCCAGCTCGTAGGAATGCATGCCTCGGTAGCCGAGCGTGTCGATCGGTCGGCCCTCCAGGCGGCCTGGCCCGAGGTCCGCCGGACGATCCGACCCCTCCTCCTGGGTGAAGACGAAGCCGTGGCCGTCACCCCGCGGCTTCTCGACCACGAACATCGAGATCCCTCGATGCGCCAAGGAACGGTCGGGGTCGGTGCGGGCCAAGAGCATCAACACATCGGCCCGAGCCGCGAAGGTGCACCAGGTCTTCACGCCGTTGATCACCCACCCGCCCTCGACGGGCGTCGCGGCCGTCACGATGCCGGCCACGTCGGAGCCGAAGTCGGGCTCCGTCACGGCCACGGCCGCCAAAGCCTCGGCCGAGGCCAGCTTGGGGAGCCAGTGCTTCTTCTGCTCCTCGGTCCCGCCGTAGACGAGAGCCCGGGTCAGGATCTCGGGCCGCGTGATGAGCGAGCCGCCGACGCCGAGAGAGCCCCAACTGAGCTCCTCGGTGGCGACGACCATGCCCATGTAGTCGCTCTCGCCGCCCGATGCGAAGCCCTCGTACTCCTCGGGGACCGAGAGCCCGAACCCGCCGAGCTCCGCCAGTCCCTCGATGATCTCCTCGGGGATGTCCAGGTTCTCGCGATGCACATGCTCGGCGTGGGGCCGCACCTTGTCCTCGGCGAAGCGATGGAACGTCTCGCGCACGAGCTCGAAGTCCTCGCCCAAGTGGCGCGGGCCTTCGCTGGTGGCCAGGGCCGCCAGCACGGCTGGATCGCGCTGCTCGGACAGGAAGCCAGCCGCCGGGGTGTCCCAGCCGGGCTCGACGCCCCACAGCGGTTCCCGCCCGGCCACGCGCCCGATCAGATCCGCCACGACGTCGGCGACGAAGGCCCCGGCGATGCGGGCCTCGACGTCGCCCAGGGCGCCGTACTCGAGCGTGGCCCGCGCCGTGGCCACCGCAGCCGCAGCATGCGCCACGTCGTACGCGACCACCTGGTTGGCGTCGATGCCGCCCCCGTCGCGTACCGCGGCGCAGGCCTGGTCCACCAGGTGTTGGGCCAGATCAACCGCGTCGGCGGCGACGGCGAGGTCTGGAACGGTGGGCGGCGTCACGTTGGGCGACCCTAATAGCTCAGCAAAGCGCCCCTTTTTTGGCCTGTGACCGACTGCCGCGGGCTCTTTCAGGCGCGGCGGCCGATGACCGTCACCAAGGGCGGCAGCACCACCGGGTCATCGCCGGGGTCGACGCCCGTGAGCGACTCCAGGTAGCGCGTGACGGGACCGGGCCCGACACCCGCCGGCGCCTCGGCCCAGGCGTCGACGACCTCGAGGCCGGCGTCGCGCACCAGCGTGGGAAGCAGCGCGCCCACGTCGGGGTGGCTCGCCTCGGGCATGGACATCGCTATCCCCGCAATGCGGCCCGCCGACGTGATGGGTTCCTGCGCCACCACCCAGCCTCCGGGGCGGACCGCCGCCGCCATCATCCGCACGACGTCCGCCGGCTCGAACACGTGCAACAGGAGGAAACGGCAGAAGGCGAGGTCGACCTCCTCGGGCAGGGAAAGGTCCTCGCCGGCCTGTGTCAGCGCGATGACCTGCGCATGCGCGGCGGCGGCCTGCGCCACCTCGTCACGGGTGGCCGGGTCGCTGTCGACGGCGTAGACCCTCCCGTCCCGGCCGACCATCTCGGCCAGTGCCACCGAGACATCACCCCCGCCGGCGCCCACGTCGACGCAGCGCCACCCGGCGCCGAGACCCAACCGCAGGAGCGCCGTGGCGAGAGGACGGCGGTAGACGTCGTCCCGGAGCCCCTTCATCTCGCCCACGGCGTCCGACTCCGACTGCTCCACCATGCTTGCGCACTCTACGGCGCAGGGGAGGTGGATCCCGTCCCCTTCACCGTCTCTGCGCCGGCCCCGGTCCTGCTGTCCTGCTGTCCTGCCGCACTTCAGGCGGCCCGGCCGTCGGCCGGTAACCTCCCCCTTCGTGAAAGTAACCATGCTGCTGTGCGACGCCGCCCAGGTGTCCGACGGGAAGCTCTTCATTCTGGGCGGTGGCTGGAGCATGACCGGCCCCGACCCCGTGCCCTCTGCCGTGGCGCTGAAGATCGACGTGGACTGGCACGAGGCGGAAACCTCGCATCACTGGGAGCTCTTCCTGGAGGACGCGGACGGTCAGCCCGTGCTGATGGAGACGACCGAGGGCACGCAGCCAGTCGAGGTGCGGGGGGAGTTCACCGTGAGCCAGCCGCAGGGGATCCCGGAGGGCTCGCCGATCGATGTGGCGCTCGCGGTCAATCTGGGACCACTTCCGTTGGCCCCGGGCACGCGCTTCGCCTGGCGTCTGATGATCGACGGTGAGTCGCTGCCCAACGCCTCGCTGGGCTTCACCACCCGCCCCAGGCCCGAGCCGATCGGCGAGTGACGGTCTACGACCGGCCGTTCGGCCGCTACCTGGAGGACTTCGTTCCCGGGGACGTCTACCGGCACTGGCCCGGCAAGACGATCACCGAATACGACGACCACCTGTTCTGCATGATGACGATGAATCATCATCCGCTGCACACCAACGCGTGGTTCGCCGAGAACGAGACCGTGCAGGGCCAGAACGTCGTGGTGGGCAACCTCGTCTACTCCCTGGCGCTTGGCATGAGCGTGCCCGACGTGAGCGGCTCGTGCATCGCAAATCTGGAAGTGGAATCGCTGCTGCACCGCCACCCCACGTTCCACGGCGACACCATCTACGCCGAGACACGGGTCCTCGAGGCCACGCCCTCGAAGTCGAAGGACGACCGCGGCATCGTCACGGTCGAGACCAAGGCCTTCAACCAGCGCGGCGAGGAGGTCTGTTACTTCCGGCGCAAGCTCATGGTCTGGAAGGCGGCAGCTGCGCCGGCGCGCCAGCGTCCCTACGGCAACGACGTCTGGGACTGAGGTCCCGTCCGTCCGGCCCGTCCCCTCCCCCCGCCCGGCTGTCCCCGCCCCGCCCCCGGCCCGGCTCGCTCCGCCGGCCCGGCTCTCCCCGCCCGCCCGGCTCTCCCCGCCCGCCCGGCTCTCCCCGCCCCTCCCGGCCGACCGGGTCCGGCGCTTCCGGAGCCGCCTGCTGGAGTGGGGTGACGACCACCGCCGCGATCTGCCCTGGCGCCGCACCCACGACGCCTGGTCGATCCTCGTCTCCGAGGTCATGTTGCAACAGACACAGGTCGACCGCGT
>DATAXG010000095.1:0-7388 GCA_036273055.1 Acidimicrobiales bacterium
AGGCACACCGCCGTACACTCCCAGTTCACCCGCACGGCGGGGCCGCTGCGGGCGTGGCGGAATCGGCAGACGCGCCGGGTTTAGGTCCCGGTCCCCGAAAGGGGGTGGAGGTTCAAATCCTCTCGCCCGCACCCGAGTCCATGAGCACGCACCCGGTAGCTTCATCCGGGTGCCCCACCTCGTCGCCGCGCCGGACAAATTCCGGGGGACGGCATCGGCCGGCGAGGTGGCGAAGGCGGTGGCGGTCGCGGCCCGGGCGGCGGGGTGGACGGCCGACGAGATCCCGATGTCGGACGGTGGCGAGGGCCTGCTCCTCGCCCTGGGCGGCCACCGGCGGACGACGGTGGTCGCCGGCCCGCTGGGCGCCCGCGTCCAGGCGGAGTGGCGCCTGCTGGACCAGCCCGCCGGCGAGCCCCTGACCGCCGTCATCGAGATGTCCCGCGCCGCGGGGCGAGCCCTCCTGCCGCGGCCGCGGCACGACGACCCCGTGCGCGCCGGCACGGCCGGCGTGGGACAGCTCCTCCTGGCCGCCCGCGACGCGGGCGCGCGGCGCCTGGTGATCGGATGTGGTGGCTCGTCGACGACGGACGGCGGTCTGGGCGCGTTCGAGGTCGTGGGCTCGCCGGCCGCGCTGGCGGGCGTGGAGCTCGTCGTCGCCTGTGACGTCACGACGCGCTTCGGCGACGCCGCCACTGTGTTCGGCCCGCAGAAGGGCGCCACCCAGGCGCAGGTGATGACGCTCACCCGGCGGCTCGCCGCGGTGGCCGAACGCTACCGCCGGGAGACCGGCGTCGACGTGACCGGCGTCCCGGGCGCGGGCGCGGCGGGCGGGTTGGCCGGCGGGCTGGTGGCGCTCGGAGCCCGCATCGAGCCCGGGTTCGACCTCGTGGCCGGCCTGGTCGGCCTGGGGGCGCGCCTCGAACGCGCCGACCTCGCCGTCACGGGGGAGGGCCACCTCGATCCCCCGTCGTTCCACGGCAAGGTGCCCGGCGGCGTGCTCGATCTCGCGCGCGCCCGCGGCGCGCACGGGAGGGCCCTGCCGGTCCTGTGCATTGCGGGCGGCGCCGACGCGACGGTCCTGGCCTCGCCCCCGTCCGGCCTCGACGCGATCAGCCTGACGGCCCGCTTCGGTCGGGCCCGGGCCCGCCACGAGACGCTCGCGCTGATCAGCCTGGTCACCGCCGAGGCGCTGTCCCGGTTTTGCCCTTGACGGAGGCCATCGGCCACACTGCTGGCGCGTCGCGGCGGCCATCGGCCCCGCCGCCGGGCCCTCCCCTACCGGGACGGCCGGCTGGGCGCGTTGACCGACACAGGGAGGCATCACCATGGGACTGCTCGACGGCAAGGTGGCGGTCGTCACCGGCGCAGGGCGAGGGATCGGACGCGAAGAGGCGCTCGTTCTCGCCGGCGAGGGCGCACGCGTCATCGTCAACGACGTCGGCGCCGGCCTGCACGGCGAGGGCTCGCAGGATGCGCACCCCGCCGAGGAGGTCGTGGCGCTGATCAAGGAGCGCGGCGGCGAGGCGGCCGTGAACGGCGACGACATCAGCACCTGGGCCGGCGGCAAGAGCGTGGTGGACCAGGCGATCGATACCTTCGGTGCCCTCGACATCCTGGTGAACAACGCCGGGATCCTGCGCGACAAGATGTCCTTCAACATGGACGAGTCGGACTGGGACGACGTGATCCGGGTCCACCTCAAGGGGCACTTCGCCGCCACCCACCACGCCGCGGTGTACTGGCGCAACCGCGCCAAGTCGGGTGACGACGTCACCGGGCGCATCATCAACACGTCGTCCGAGGCCGGCCTGTACGGCAACGCGGGACAGGCCAACTACGCCGCGGCGAAGGCCGGCATCGCCGCCCTCACCTGGGTCGAGGCGCGGGAGCTCAGCCGCTACGGGGTCACTTCCAACGCCATTGCGCCGCGCGCCCGCACCCGCATGACCGAGACCATCTTCGGCGACGACGGCATGAGCACCGGTGAGGGCGGCTTCGACGCCTGGGACCCCAAGAACATCGCCAACGTGGCGGCGTTCCTGGCCGCACCCGCCTCGGCCGACATCACCGGGCAGATCCTCATCGTCTTCGGCGGCAACATCTATGCCGTGAGCGCATTCAAGGCAGTGGGCCAGGTCCTGCGCGACGCCGAGTGGTCGCCCGAGGAGCTGGTGGCCGCCAAGGGCGAGCTCTTCAAGGGGATCAGCTCCGGGGTGCCGGACTTCAGCTTCATCTGACGCGCGGCGGGTTCCGCATCCTGCGCCGATGTGCGGCAACATGGCGCCATGGGACACGACCGGAAGTTCCGCTTCGCCGCGCAACTGAGCAAGGCGCCCGACGGCACCGCGCGCTCCTGGGCGGCGCAGGCCCGGCGGGCGGAGGACCTGGGCTACAGCGCGCTGCTCATGCCCGACCACTTCGGCGACCAGCTGGCCCCGGTGCCCGCTCTCGCCGCGGTCGCCGCCGCCACGACCACGCTGCGGATGGGCTCGCTGGTCTTCGGCAACGACTACCGCCACCCTTTCGTCCTGGCCAAGGAGGCGGCCACGCTCGACGTCCTGAGCGACGGCCGCTTCGAAATGAGCCTCGGCGCCGGGTGGATGCGCACGGACTACGACGAGGCCGGGCTGGCCTACGACCACCCGGCCGTGCGCGTGGCGCGCTTCGAGGAGGCGGTCAAGGTGGTCCAGGGCCTGTTGCGCACCGAGGGGCCCTTCAACTTCCACGGGGAGCACTACGAGGTGCTGGGCCATACGCTGACTCCACGCCCGGTGCAGCACCCCGGCCCGCCGCTCATCATCGGCGGCGGCGGCAAGCGGGTGCTGTCCTTCGCCGCCCGCCACGCCGACATCGTCAGCATCAACGTCAACCTCCGCGAGGGTACGGGCGGTGCCGAGACGGCGGCGGACGCCACCCCCGAGCGGACCCGTACGAAAATCGGTTGGGTGAAGGAGGCGGCGGGCGACCGCTTCGCCGACCTCGAGCTCAACTCCCTCATCGGCTTCGTCATGGTGACCGACGACGCCGCCGGCCTGGCCGGGCAGATGGGCCCGGCCTTCGGCATCGACGCCGGCGATGCCCTGCACGTCCCCCTGGCGCTCATCGGGACGCTCGACGAACTGACCGAGGAGCTCGAGTGGCGCCGGGCCGAGTACGGCATCTCCTACTGGTCGATCGAATCGGACGCCTGGGAGACGCTCGGACCGGTCGTGGCCAAGCTGGCCGGCACATGAGCGCCGCCACCGCCACCGAATGGGAGGCCGGCGGCACCTCCCGCCCGCTCTGCGGCGAGCGCGTCTTCACCGTCGACGCACCGTCCATCGGTCCCGAGCGCCACGAGCCGCTCCTGATCCTGCACGGGTTCCCGTCGTCGTCGTTCGACTACGCCGCCGTGCTCGACGGGCTGCGGGCCGGGCGCCGCGTCCTCCTCCTCGACATGCTCGGGTACGGGTTGTCCGCCAAGCCCGACCGGGCGTACTCCATGGCGCTGCAGGCCGACGTGGCCGCCGCCTTCGTGGCGGCGCTCGGGATCGACCGGCTGGCGCTGCTCACCCACGACATGGGCGACACGGTCGGCGGTGAACTCCTGGCCCGGCGCGCCGACAGGACGTGGGGCGTCGAGGTGACGCGACGCGTCGTGACGAACGGCAGCATCTACATCGAACAGGCCCACCTGACCAACGGCCAGCAGCTGCTGCTCGGCCTGCCCGACGAGGTGCTGCCCCCCGGGGTCCCGATCGATGCCGCCTCCATCACGCAGAGCCTGCGCGAGACGTTCAGCCCGCTGACCCCGGTCGTCCCCGACGGCTGGCCCGAGGATCCCGTCCCGGCCGCGGCGGCCCAGGTGGTCCGCGACGACGGCCATCTGCTGCTGCCGCGACTGATCCGCTACATCGAGGAACGCCGGGCTCACGAGCGGCGCTTCACCGGTGCCATTGAGACGGACCCGTCACCGCTGCACATCGTGTGGGGCCTCGACGACCCGATCGCCGTCCCCTCCATGTTCGACACGCTGCTCGCCGCCCGGCCGGACGCCACGGCGGCCCGGCTCGAGGGCGTGGGGCACTACCCCATGATGGAGGCGCCACAGCGCTTCCTCCATGCGGTACTGCCCGGACTGGGGTGAGGCCGCGTGCCGCGCCGGCGCCGGCCTTCCAACCGTTACGAGCTCCTCACCTGCGCCTGGTCGGGCCACGTCCTGGTCGGGCTGGACGCCGCCACCATCACCTCCGACGACGTCTTGGTGGCGCGCCAGGACGGGGAGGTGCGCTGGCACCGCTGCCTGCGTTGCGACGACTGGACCCGGCAGCTGACGCCGGCGCACCCCGCCCGCGATCGGGTCGAGCAGCGGGACGAGATCGTGCTGCCGCTGCGCGGCTCCGCCCTGCGCGACCGCTACGTCCTGCGCCTCATTGCCGTCGACCGTGCCATCCACGTGGTCGTGCTGACCGGCCTGGCCATCGCGCTGTTCACCTTCGCCGCGCACGATCAGGCCCTCCATCACGACTACCAGAACATCATGAACGATCTGGCCGGCGGCACGCCCGGGGCCTCCCAGGCGCGCGGATTGCTCGGGTACTTCGGCCGGGCCTTCAAGTACTCACCGGCCCACCTGCGCATCCTGGGGGTCGTGCTCCTGGCCTTCGCCGCGCTCGAGGGGGCCGAGATGGTCGGGCTGTGGCTCAACAAGCGATGGGCCGAGTACCTCACGTTCATCGCCACCACGGCGCTGGTGCCCTTCGAGGTCTACGAGCTGACCAACGGCATCAGCGTCTTCAAGTTGATCGCCCTGGTCATCAACCTCGCCGTCGTGATCTACCTGCTGCTCGCCAAGCGCCTCTTTGGGCTCCGGGGCGGCCACGCCGCGGAGCACGCCCGCCGCGAGGCCTCGAGCGGGTGGGCTGCCATTGCGCGGGCGACGCCCGGCGCGCCGGCCTGAAGGTTCAGGCGGGCGCCATCACCTTGAGCGTCCGGCGCTCGCTGGGCAGACTGGCGTAGAGGTCGGACACCAGGTCGTCGCGCTGGGCCCGGCGCGCCGGGTCATCCCACAGGTTCTCGAACTGGTAGGGGTCCATCTCCACGTTGTACAGCTCGCCGGTGGCGATGGCCACGCCACCGGGTCCGGGCTCCGATTCGTCGTAGACGACGGAGCACTGCTGCAGGACCGCGTCGCCCCAGACCTCCTCCAGCCCGTTGGGCCGCCCGGCCGTGGACGGCTCGTAGACGGTGCAGAGCCAGCCGTCGCGATAGATCGTCCGCAGGTGCATGCCGTAGCCGGGGAACTGGCTGTCCCACTCGCACAACGCACGCTCGCGCCCCGGCGCGCCGTCGGCGTGGGGCAGGGCCCGCCCCTGCATCCACGGCGCGGGGTCGATCCCGGCGATGGCGCAGAAGGTCGGCGCCAGGTCGACCTGTCCGACCGGATCGTCCACCACCGCGGGAGCGACGCCGGCGGACGGGGCCGGCCGCCAGACGAAGGGCAGTCGCATCAATGCATCGGTGTGATACGGGCCCTTGTAGAGGAGGCCGAAGTCGCCCTGCATCTCCCCGTGGTCCGTGGTGAAGATGACGTCGGTGTCGGCCAGCCAGCCCCGCTGTGTGACCGTCCGCAGGACGCGGCCGCAGGCCTCGTCGACCAGTTCGTTCATGACGTGCACCTTGGCGTTGATCTCGCGGATCTGGTCGTGGGTGAGGCGCGAGGGCACGAAGGCGGCCGGACCGCCCTCCATGTTGGAGAACGAGCCGTCCCAGAAGCCGAGCCAGTGCGCCGGCTTGCGCGCCAGCACGGCGCGGATCGCCTCGTCGGAGCCCGGGTGGCCCGGCGGCAGGGCGAGGTCCTGCCAGGGCACCCGGGGCAGTTCCGAGGCCGGCGGGTCCCACGGGTGGTGCGGGTCGGGGAACGACATCCAGCAGAACCACGGCTCGTCGGGCCCGAGAGAGGACAGCCAGTCGACGGTCAGGTCGGCCACCCAGTCGGTGTGGTACCACTCCCGCGGGATCGGATTGTTCTTCGTCTCGGGTGCCGCCGTGTCACCCCCCGGCTCGGCCTGCAGCAAGCCCGCAAAGCTGTGCAGGTGCTCGGGATGGTTCGCCTTGAGCCAGCGTCCGTAGTGCGCGATGGGATGGTCGCCCCACGCCGCCGCGTGCATCGCCTGCTCCGATCGCTCGAAGCCGCGCCAGGGTCCGGTGTCGCCCCGCGCCACCCGCGCGTTCTCCTCCCACTGGTTGGTGGGGTCGAAGCCCGGCTCGAAGTGGGCCTTGCCCAACAGCGCGGTGCGGTAGCCCGCCGTGTCGTGCAGGTACTGCGCCACCGACGGGGCGTCGACAGGAAGCGGGATGCCGTTGGCCACGACGCCGTGCGTCCGGACGTACTGGCCCGTGAGCATGGTGGAGCGTGCCGGCATGCACACGGTGTTCTGGTTGTAGGCGCGCCGGTAGGTGATGCCCTCGGCGGCCAGCCCGTCGACGACAGGCGTGCGGGCCACCGTGCCCCCGTTGCAGCCGAGGCTGTCGTAGCGCTGCTGGTCGGTGGTGATGAAGAGGATGTTGCGGCGACGGGGACCGGTCATGGCGTCATCATTCCGCGCCCAGCAGGCGGCGCAGGTCGATTTCGAGCTCTTCCATCAATTGGGCCAGGAGGCGCAGGCGCTCCGGGGCGCCCCCGGCCGCCAGCAGCCGTTGCGCGTCGTAGGCGTTGACGGGCGCCACTGCGCACAGCTGCCACGACGCCAGGTCGGCATCGCCATCGCCATCGAGCGCCAGCTCGGGCGCCAGCGGCGGCGCGCCACCCTGCTCCGCCAGCAGGGCCCGGGCCCGGCGGACCCGCTGCCCCGCGGCGCCCACGAGCGGGGCGGCGTCGCCCGGGACCGGCTCGGCCGCGGCGTCGCGCACCAGGGCCAGCGGATAGGGATCGTCGGGTAGCCACTCCTCCACCGCGATGAGCGCCTCCCCCTCGATCTTCAGGACCCAGCGGCCGTCCGGCAGCTCGGCCGCCTCGGTGATGACGCCGCGGGTGCCGAGGGTGCTGCGCTCGTCACCGCCGCCGACCTCGGAGCCCCGTTCGATCAGCACGATGCCGAAGCGGGCGTCGCCCGCCAGGCAGTCCCGCATCAGCTCGCGGTAGCGGGGCTCGAAGACGTGCAGCGGCATGGAGGCATGGGGGAACAGGACGGCGGAGAGGGGGAACATCGCCAGGCGCGTGCCGGTCATCCTCCACCTTCGCACGGTGACAGCGCCCACCGCACCATGCGGCGCGTGTGCCGCGAGAAGGACCGGCCTCCCGGCCGGTCCTCACTCGTTCTGATGCAACTTGTAGTGCTTCGTTCTCTCTGTGTGCAGTCCGCGGCTCCAGCCTTCGGCGCAGTGGGTGCGGGGGCCGCCTTGTCGGC
>DATAXG010000096.1:0-16495 GCA_036273055.1 Acidimicrobiales bacterium
ATGGAGAATTCCTCCAACGACGTGGCCTACGAGGCCTATTTCGACGCCGCCATCAGCGGTGTGAACGCCGACATCACCGGGGGCTCGTTCCCCAACAGCCTGGCTGCCTTCACCGCAGACTTGGGGTGACGGCGGCGGCCGATGCGCCCCTGGTCAAGGCCCCGATTGACCTCTGACATTGCCGGGGGGCTCGAGCCGGGGGAGGCGGGCATCCCGTGCGCCGCGCCGGGCGGGACGAGTGCCATCGCGGTGCCGCGAGGTTGCGTTTCCCGGTGGGCTCGTCCGCAGCAACACCGGGGGTGCCGGCGCCCGATGCCGCCCGTGTATTGTCCCCGAGGATTTACCGGGGTTGTCACTACTTGGTTTCCCAGCGTTCTCCCTGGAAGAAGGGGGTGGTTGCGGGTAATTGTCCCCCCGTTGTGCTGGGTTCGCGGGGCATTGTGACCTTTGGCTCTGTCCTGCTGAGGGAATTAGCTGGAATGATGATTGCGGCGGCTTGGCGTCCTCAGACTGTGGGATTAGTGGGAAACAGCCGAGGAATCAAGTGGCTCTCGGATCGATCCGCTCGTGGAGCGGGCCCAGTGGAGGAGATCAGGATGAAAAGGACCAAGGCACAGCGCGTGCTCACCGCAGCTTGCGGTCCCGCTCTGGGCGTGCTGCTGGCGGTGCCCGTGGGTGGGCTTCTGGCAGGGGCTGCAGGCGCGGACGGCTGCTACACGGGCTGCACAACGCCGACCACAGTAGTGACCACCGCACCGGCCAGCGCGCCGGCCGACGGCCCGGCCACTGCTCCGACGGTGTCGACGACACCGACGACATCAGGTGGGCTGGCATTCACCGGTGCTGACATCGAAGAGATGGCGGTCATCGGGGTTCTGGCCATCGGCGTAGGGGCGGTTCTCGTCCGCGGCCGTCGCCGGACCGCTTGACCCACTAACAGCTCGGCGAGGGAGCACAGGCATGTCGTCGGTCACGATCGGCAGAGATCTACAGCATTGGCAGTGGTCACAGGCGGAGTCTGGGTCCGGGTCGGCGGCGCGGGCGCGCCGCCGGTTCGCAGCCCGCACGAGCGGAGAGGTGGTGGCGGGCACGGACCTTCTGGTCCTGGCCGTCGCCATCGCCGTCTTCGCGCCCGTCGTGCTGCAGTGGACGGTCGCCGTCTTCGTCCTGGGCGTGCTGGCGGTGTGCGCGTTGCGTGGTCAGTACGCTTCGCGGATCACCCTGAGCGTGAGCAAGGACGCCGGTACCGTGGCGGCGGCGGTGGCGCTGCCACTCACGGTGATCGGAGCCTTTGACGGCTTCGGCCGGCAGGTCCGTCCGTTCGTGCTCATCGGTGTCTCCACCCTGTGCCTGTTGCTGATCGGCCGGGCCTTTGCCTACATCAGCATCCGCCGGGCGAGGACCCGTGGCGCGCTGGGCCAGCGCGTGCTCATCGTCGGTGCCGGCCCGGTGGCCGAGCGCTTCGCCGATGCGCTGGACCTCAACCCGAGTTACGGCCTGCACCCGATCGGGCTGCTGGACGACTGCGCCGACGAGTCGCTGTCTCGTCCGGTGCTGGGCGGGATCGACCAGCTCGACAACGTGTTGCGGGATCACAGCATCGACCGGGTCGTCATCGCCTTCGGCGTTAATCGCGACCCCGACCTCGTCCGGGTCATCCGCTCCTGCGAGAACGCGGACGTGGACATGTACACCATCCCTCGCTTCTTCGAGCTCGGTCTCCAGGCCGCACCGCGTGACGTCGACATGGTCTGGGGCTTCCCGCTGGTGCGCCTGCGCCGTTCGACCATGCGGTCCTCGGGCCGCGCCGCCAAGCGTGTCTTCGACTCGGCCGTCGCCGCCTTCATGTTGCTCGTCGTGGCACCGATCTACGGCATGCTCGCCCTTGGCGTGAAGCTCACCAGTCCCGGGCCCGTGTACTTCCGGCAGCGGCGCATCGGCAAGAACGGGCGCGAGGTGGAGATTCTGAAGTTCCGCTCCATGCGGGTGAACGACGAGTCGGACACCCAGTGGAGCGTCAACGAAGACGACCGCGTCACGAAGATCGGCGCCATCATGCGCAAGACGTCCCTGGACGAGCTGCCGCAGCTCTGGAACGTGCTCCGTGGCGACATGTCGCTCGTCGGCCCGCGTCCGGAGCGCCCCTTCTTCGTGGAGCAGTTCGAGCAGGAAGTGCCCCGCTACGCCGATCGGCACCGGGTCCCTGTGGGCCTGACCGGACTGGCGCAGGTCAGTGGGCTGCGTGGTGACACGTCCATTGAAGACAGGGCGTGGCTCGACAACCACTACATCGAGAACTGGTCCGTGGGCGGGGATCTCGTGATCCTGGCGCGGACGGCTGGCGCCGTGATCAAGCAGGTCCGGGAGTAGGCTGCAGCATCGCTGCGTTCCCACACTTCGAGGTGGGGAGCACCGCTTCACTCTCGGACGATGATGGCGCACACCGTCGCTGATGTCGCCGGGGTCCCGGCGGAACAGGCTCCCGAGAAGGATCTGAAGATGTCGCCACGGCCGTGGCGACTGGCCGTCGCGGTGGAGTTGATCCTCGGTGCCGTCCTCGGCTCTCTGTTCCTCGGCACCCACAGCCTGTTCCTCGACGAATCCGTCAGCTCGACTCTCGCCACGGCGCCGTGGCACCGCTTCACGGACGTCGTGACCCACCGCGAGGCGAACATGGCGCTGTACTACCTGCTGCTGCGGGGATGGGTCGTCTTCGGCCACAGCGCGATCGCGTTGCGGACCTTGTCGGTGATCTTCGCCGTTGGCGCGCTGTGGGTCGTCATCATGCTGGCGCGCTCGCTCTTCGGACGGCGCGCCGCCCTCCTCGCCGGTTTACTGCTGGCGGTGAACCCGCTCTCCGTGCAGTTCGCGCAGGACGTCCGGGGGTATTCCCTGGCGCTGCTGCTCGTGAGCGCCTCCTGCTTCTTCTTCGTGCGCGGCATGCAGCGGATGGACAATCCATCCCCCTTCTGCTGGACGGCCTACACCGTGGTCACCGCGCTGGCGGCCTACAGCAACTTCTGGGCCGCCCTCGTGCCGGTCGGGCAAGCGCTGTCATTGGCCTTTCTGCCGCCGGGCCGGATCCCGTGGCGGCGCATCATCACGTCGGCCGTGGCGCTGGTGGTGTTGCTGGTCCCGCTCGGCCTGCTGATCGAGTCGACCGACAGCGCAGGTGTGAACTGGGCGGCGGGCTCCTCGGCGGGCCGACTCTTCACCCACATCCGGTCGTCGGTTCCGCATGCGGTGCTCGACCTCGTCGTGCTCATTGGCGCCGTGGCCGTCGTGGCGATCGTCGTGTTCGCCCGGCGCCGCGCGCCGTTCGGTGAGCTCTTCGCGCGTCAATGGTCGGTGTGCTTCACGGCGTGCTGGTTGGTGGTCCCGGTGGCCGCCGTCGTGATGCTCTCATTGGTGGACCGGCCCCTCCTCGTCGTGCGGTACCTGATGGTCAGCCTGCCCGCAGCGGTCCTGTTGTTGGCGTGGGTGATCGACCGCGCGGCGTCGCTGGCCCGACGGGGCGCCCTGGCGCTCGCCGTGGCACTCCTCGTCGTCGTGGTCGGCGCCTCGGCTGTCGGGGCGGCACAGTGGTACGCCAACGGTGGACCGCAGGACTTCCGATCGGTCGTCGGGTACATCGCCGACCGGGCGCAGCCGGGCGACGGCATACTCGTCTTCGCTCCGTACGAGCGCATCCCGGTCGAGTGGTACATGGCCGACAACCCGGCAACCGAGCGCGCCGTGCTCCCGGTGTATCCCGCCACGGGGTGGGGAGTCGACCCGTTGTACTTCGACGGGGCCGTGTCGCTTCCTTCGGGTGCGGTCACCCAGGCCGCGACCAAGTACCAGCGGATCTGGCTCGTGAGCGCGACGGCCGACCTCTCCTTGTATCCGGTGCAGGCGGCCGCGGTCGACGGCGCGCTGCGGCGGGCCGGGTTCACGCCGGCCGGCACCACGCATCTGCGCGGGGTGCAGGTCACCGAAGAAGTCAGGCGGTGAGCCGCTCCCGCCTCGGAATGACGTTCATGGTGGGCGGACTGGTGGCCGGAGCCAGCGCCGGGCACCTGCTCTACCCGGCCTGGTTGGCCTGGCGCACCCGGGGCCAGGGGAGCGCCGCACCGGATCGCAGGCCCGGCCGACCGGAGGATCCGCCTCCGCTGACGGTGCTCGTGCCGGCGTATCGGGAGGCCGGGGTCATCGCGGCGAAGGTGGAGGATCTGCGAGCCAACGGCTATCCCGGTCCGCTCGACATCGTGGTGATCGCTGACGGTGACCCCGAGACTGCCGCGGCGGCCGAGAAGGCCGGCGCCCGTTGCCTCTCCGGCCCCGAGCGCCTGGGGAAGTCCCAGGCGCTCAACAGGGGCTTCGAGGCGGCCGATACTCCGATAGTGGTCATCACCGACGCCAACAACCGCCTGACCCCGGGCGCCCTGGCCGCCATGGTCGAGCACTTCGCCGACCCCCACGTCGGCGCCGTCGCCGGGGAGAAGCTCGAAGACGACGGTGGCGGGGGCGAGAGCCTGTACTGGCGTTTCGAGTCCTGGCTCAAGCAGCGCGAGGACCGGCTGGGGACGACGATCGGCCTGATCGGCGAGCTCTCGGCCATCCGGGCCGAGGCCTGGCGGCCGATTCCGGCCGACGTGGCCATCGACGACCTGTGGGCGGGCCTCGACGTCATCGAACAGGGGTACCGCGTCGCCTACGAGGCGACGGCCCGTGCCCTCGATCCCGCCGCGCCGTCGCTGGCCGCCCAATGGGAGCGCCGGACCCGCAATGTGTCCGGCGCCCTGCACGTCCTGAACCGCCGGCGCCGGCAGCTGCGGCCGTCGGCCGGCCTGGTCGCCGCTGAGCTCTGGGGACACAGGCTCGTCCGCTTCACGGTCGGCCCCCTGTCCCATCTCACGCTGCTGGCCCTGGCCGTGGCCAAGGTGCGCTCGAGCTCACTGGCAAGGGCCTTCCTCTTCGCCAACGCGGCTGCCGGCGCCGGCCTGGTGGCCAGCGCCCGCGGGAGCGGCGAGCCGGCGGGCGCTGCCGCCGGAGGAGCCGGGACCCGGCCCCTGGTGGCCAAGGCGATGGCGGGAGCGGGCCAGGTGCTGTTCCTCCAGGGGGTCGCCCTAGGCGGCATGGCGCGCTATGCGCGGGGTGACCGACCGACCATGTGGTCGACTGTGGAGCGATGAATGGTGGCATGGGCCGGCTTGACCCCGAGTGTCCCGGCCTGGTGCGCGTCCTCGTGGTTTCCACCTCGCCCCAGGTGTGGGGAGCGGAGCGCAGCCTCCTCGCCCTGGCGCCGCAGCTTCAGGCACGCGGCATCGCGCTGACGCTGGCTTCGCCGGCGGGTGCCCTGGCCCACGCGTGGTCGGCCCTGGGTCTGGCGCACGTGGAGTTCGCCGCTCCCGCTCGCGACGGGTTGCGGACGGCTGGTGACGGCCGGCCGGGACCGCGGGGTCTGGCGAGAGAAGTGGTCACGACCGTGCGCGGTGCGCGCCGGCTGGCCCGGTTGGCCCGCCCTGCCGACGTGATCCATTCGAACAGCTTGTGGGGACATCTGGACTGCGCCCTGGCCGGTCGGTTCGCCCGCCGGCCGGTGGTGCTGGAATTGCACGACCTCGTGCGCCCCGGGCTGGGCCGCAGCGTGTTGCGTGCCGCCATGCGACTGGCCTCGAGCACCGTGGCCGTCAGTCGGGCGGTGGCAGAGACGGTGGGTGCGGACGCGGAGCGGGTGCGCGTCATCCCCCAGGCGGTTGATGCCGAGCGATTCCACCCCGGACCGCCGGACGCCGCGTGGCGGGCCAGGCTCAGCAGCTCCCCGGACGAGCCGATCGTCGGAGTCGTCGGCCGCGTCGACCCGGAGAAGGGCATCCGGACCGTGGTGCGGGCGATGGCGTTGCTCGACGGGCCGGCCGAACGGAGCCACCTGGCGGTGGTGGGCGCGCCCGCTCTCGACGACGGCAGCTACGAGACCGAGCTCCGCGCCGAAGCGTCGGGTCTCCTCGGGGACCGGTCGCGCTTCGTGGGGCCGGTCGACGACGTGCCCACCATGCTGCGCTCGCTCGACATCCTGGTGAACGCGTCGACGTCCGAGCCGTTCGGGCTGAGCGTCCTGGAGGCACAGGCATCGGGCGTCCCGGTCATCGGGACCGATGCCGGCGGCATCCCCGAGTTCGTCACCGACGGCGAGACCGGCCTGCTCGTGGCCCCGGGCAGGCCGGACGCGCTGGCGGCCGGCCTGCGCCGGATTCTGGGGGCGCCCGGTCTGCGGGACGAGCTCGTGGTCGCGGCGCGCAACGGGGTCGTGGCGCACCATACCCTCGACGCCCGGGCTGCGGACCTGGCCGGTGTCTACCGCAGCCTCGTGCACGCGGGAGCGGACGCGTGAGGACGGTCATGGTGACCAAGTTCCTCCCGCTGCCCGACAACAACGGGGGGCTCCAGCGCTCCCTGGCCATCGCGCGGCGGCTCGCCGCGCTGGGCGACCTGGTGATCTGCGGCTACGACGACGGGACCGCCGACCGCGAGGGCCTGCGCGACCTGGGCATCGACGTGCGCGCCGTGCCCTGGCGGGTCACACCGACCGGAGTCGCCCGGGGTGTGGTGGTGACGCAGAGTCTTTCGGCCGGGCGTTTCTGGAGCCCTGCTCTGGCCGAGGCCGTGCGCAGCGCAGCCGGCGAGGAACCGCTGGACCTGCTGCAGGTCGAGTATCAGCAGCTGGTCCCGCTGGCGCGTCATATCCTTGCCAAGACGTCGGTGCTCGACCTTCACAACGTCGAGTCGGCCCTCGTCGACAGCTACGCACGGGCGCGACGGGGGGTGCCGGCCCTGCTGTTCCGTGCGGAGGCGGCTGCCCTGCGGCGCCAGGAGCGGAGGACGATCGGGACGTTCGACCATGTGGTCGTGGTGAGCGAACAGGAGCGGGGGAGGCTGACGGCAGCGGCCCGTTCCGTCCTGGTGTGCCCGAACGGGCGGGAGCCGTCGGCCGTCCTGCCGCCCTCTCCGGAGCCCACGGTCGCCTTCGTGGCGACCATGGGCTGGGCACCCAACGTCGATGCCGCCGTGTGGCTGAGCCGGGAGATCTGGCCGTTGGTGACGGCACGGGTGCCCGAGGCGCGGCTCCTGCTCGTCGGCCGGGACCCGGCCCAGGCGGTGCGCGACCTGGCGGGCCCGAACGTGGACGTCACGGGGACCGTCCCTGACGTGGCGCCGTACCTGGCGCAGGCGCGTGTGGTCGTGGCGCCACTGCGCGCCGGTGGAGGGACCAGGCTGAAGATCATGGAAGCGCTCGATGCCGGAAGGCCCGTGGTGGCCACCACGGTCGGGTGCGAGGGCATGGAGGACCTGGTCGGTCGAGGGGTCGTGGTGGCCGATAGCGCCACCGCCCTCGCCGGCGCCATCGCCGGCCTCCTCGACGCGCCGGATCGGGCCACCGCGCTCGGGCTGGCCGGCCACGACGCCGTCAAGGCGGAGCACACGTGGGACGTGGCACTGGCGCCGCTGCTGCAGGCGGTGCGGCCGTGTTGATCGCACTGGTCGGCGTCGTGCTGCTCGGCATCGCGGCGGCCGTCGTGGCCCTCTTCGTGCACTGGGAGCGCACGGGCAGGGATCATCTGGTTCCGTTGGTGCTGCTGGGCATGCTGGTGGTGGAGGGCACGCTGTACGCCGGCCCCGACGCCCTGCCGCGCGGCCTCTTCCACCCGGGCTCGGGCTCGACGCAGTTGCGGCTGCCCGAGATCTACATCACGTTCGCGCTCGTGGCCCGGCTCGTCGCGCGCGGCAAGCCGATCCGGATGGGCCTGCCAGCTGGCCTCTGGCTCGCCTTCGGCGCCTGGATGGTGGTCGGCGTGGTCGAGGGGAAGCTGTACTACAACATCTTTTCCCAGGATCTGTTCGAGGCCAAGGACATCTTGTACATCGTGGGCGCGTACGCCCTGGCGGCCGGGGTGCCAATCCGGCGCTACATCGACAGCGGCGACCTGTTCCGACTCGGGACGCTGTGCATCGTCTGCGCGTCGGTGCTGGATCTCATGACCTTGGCGCACATCAGCGTCAACACCACGCTGCCGCTGCTCCCGCTCGAAGGGTTCGGCCAGGTGGGGGCGGAGACGGCGGCCTTGTTCCTTGCCATCGTGACCATGTGCTTCCTCGTGAGACTGGCGGCGGGGCCGGTCAAGTTCCGCCATGTCCTCGCCCTCATTCCGGTCGTGGGTGCTGTGCTCCTCGCGGATCAGCGGGCCGTGCTCGTGAACCTCGCTGTGCTCGTTGTCGTGTTGATCCTCGGCGTCACGGTCGGGCCGCGGCCGGGCGTCGTACGCAAGCTCTTCGCCTCGTCGGGTCAGGTGTTCCTGATCTTCCTGGCCATCGCCGCCATCGCCATCGCCGTCGTCGTGGTTCCGGCGGCGGTCGCCCGCCATCCCGCGCGGGACCCGTTCGCATCGAGCTTCCAGAGCCTGTTCCACGACCAAGGCAAGGCGGAATCGGCGCAGGACCGGCTCAACCTGGCTGCCGAGGCGGAGACACTGATCCCGCACCACCTCTTCATCGGGTACGGATTGGGAGTCGAGTTTCCGTACTACGAGACGGGAACCCGCTCGGTGCAGACGATCGCCTACGCCCACAATCTCGTTCTCGACCTCTGGCTCCGGCTGGGCCTCATCGGGCTGGGGATCTTCGGGGCGGCTCTGGGGGTCTCGGTGAAAGGGGGCCTGCGGGTGTGGCGGCGGGGCCGTGACCGGGAGACGGCCGCCCTGGCCCTAGGCCTGGTCGCGATCGTGGCCGGGCTCTTCGCCACCGGGCTCCTCGAGCCCTTGCTGGACGAGTACAGGTTCTCGGTGCTGCTGGGGGTGTGCCTGGGAATGCTGCGCGCCTGCGTCACGGCCATGGGTGAGCGGCCTCGGTTGCCGAGCTGGCCGCTCGAGGTCACCGCGTCACGATTCGCGGTAGTTGGTTCCCGGAGGCCCCGATGAACGCACGTGACCTGGGGAACCTCGTAATGTGGGGGAGGTCGGAGCGCACACCGTTCGGCCGCGGCTGGGCTCGCCTGCTGGTTCGCTTCTCGAACCTGCGTCGCCTCGGGCCGTTGCCCACGGCTGGCGCGACGGCGACTGGAGCAGAGGGACCGGAATGAATCTGAGACAAGTCGTTCGCACGGTCCGCGCCCACTGGGTGGTGGCGCTCGTCGCGTTCCTCGCCTGTCTGTTCATCGGCGGGGCCTACGCCGTGTTGCCGGCGAAGCAGTACGAGGCTTCCGTCGTGTTGATCGCGCAGCCTCCCGCCGGTGCCGCCGACGCCGGTCAGGACGTCGGAGCCATTCAGATCGAGATCCCCCAGATCGCCGTGGAGGCAGAGAACGCGACGATCGACGCGGAGGCGCAGGCCCAGGTGCCCAAGCAATTCCAAAACACGCCGGTGACGATCTCGGCCGCCGGTGACCCGGGCTCGAACACGGTCACGATCAACGCGTCCAGCACGGACCCGGCCGCCGCGCAGGCCTATGCCAACGCCACGGCCGCGCGTGTCCTGAAGGTCGCCAATCGCGATGCGGGGTCACTCCTCACCCTCTCCGAGCTCGGGGCGGCCGAGCTGCCGACCACCCCGACCAATCCCCGCGCCACGGTGGCCCTGGCGTCGTTCGCGTTCGGCTTGATCGCGGCCGTGTTCGCCGCGCTGGCCGTGGGAGCCTTGCGCCGTTTCGTCCCCGCCGAGGAGATCTCTCATCGGCTCGGGATCCCCGTCCTCGGCGAGGTGCCGGCGTTGATGCGGGCCGACTCGAACCCGGCCGACATGTTCGAGGACGGTGGGGACGATCGTGGCCTGGAGGCTTTCCAGCAGCTCCGCAGCCGGCTCCATGTCATGTTCCACGAGACGCACCCCGTGATCGCCTTCACGTCCTGCGACGCCCGCGAAGGCAAGTCCTCTGTTGCAGCCCGCGCTGCGTGGGCGCTGGCCACGCCAGGCCAGTTCGTCGTGGCCGTCGATGGTGACCTGCGTCAACCGAGACTGCACGAGATCTTCGACGTGGAGCTCTCGCCCGGCGTCAGCGACGTCCCCAGCGCGACCGGCCCGACCGAGCTCTTGGCTCCGACGGGGAACCGGTACCTCGAAGTCGTGCCGGCTGGCGTCCCCGTCCGGCATCCGGCGGACATCGCAGCGGCGGACGTTCCGCGGCTGTTGCGCGCTCTGCAGGAGTCGGACCGGACGGTCGTGCTCGATTGCCCGCCGATCATGGGTGTCGCAGAGACGACGATTCTCGTCACCAAAGCGGACGCGGTGATCCTGGTGGTCGACGCGCGGAAGTTCACGATTGAGGATCTCGAGCAGGGGCTGGCGCACCTGCGGAGCTCGGGGGCGAACGTCGTCGGCATCGTGTTGAACCGCGTGCGGTGGCGCAAGATGGCCTCGGTCTACGGCTACGGCGCGCCTTCCCAGGCGCTGTCGTCGGACAGCATCCGGGCCAGGGTCCGCCGGATCACTCGATAGGGCGGGGTCTGTGATTCAGGATCCCGGGCTGCAGCCCGAGGGGGCGTCGGGCGACAGGAAGCCGAAGAAGGCGACCGTCCGTCGCAACGTGACGACGAACTACCTGGTGGCGGTGGTCCTGGTGGTGGCCTCGTTCCTCACGACGCCCCTCCTCACCCACCAGCTGGGCATCGTCCGCTTCGGGGTCTGGGTCCTGATCGGGTCACTCATCCCGTTCCTCGAGCTGCTGGAGCTCGGGTTCGCCAATGCCACGGTGGCCTTTGTCAGCCGGCACCTCGAGCTGGAGGACGACGAGCTCGTGGAGTCGACCCTCAATACCTCCTTTGTCTGCCTCTCGGTGCTGGGGATCGTGGCATTCGCAGGTGTGGTGGTTTTCGCGGTGTATCTGCCCGACATCGTCTCGAGCATTCCCCACAGCCTGATCGGCCAGGCGCGCTTCCTCCTCCTGCTCCTGGCTTTCGACATGGCGGTGTCCATCCCCATGGACACCTTCGGTGGTGGTCTCTCTGCGCTGCAGCGCTTCGATCTCGTCAACTACACCTTGATTGCGGTGACCGTCTGCCAAGCCCTGGCGTGGGTCATCGTCCTGGCGTTCCACGGAGGGCTCGTCGCGCTCGGCGTCGTGACCGTGGCGATCAGCCTGGTCGGCCAGTTCGCCCGTCTCGCCATGTTTCATCGTCTCCTGCCCTGGTTCCGCCTGTCCCTGCGCCGCTTCGACCGCACCATCATGAAAGCCTTCACCACAGCGACCGGTTGGTATTCACTGACGCAGATCGCTCAGGCGGTGGTCGGTCTGTCCGACGTGCTGATCGTCGGCGCGCTGGCGGGGGTGCGGGTGGCGGCCATCTACGCCGTCGCACAAAAACTCGCCATCCTTCCGCTGCGGGTGGCGCAGCCGCGGTCGCTGGTCCTGTTCGCCACGGCCGGACAGCTGGCCGCCCGCGACAACCGGTCGGAACTGCGAGAGCGAACGGACGATGTCGTTCGCTTCGTCCTGTGCCTCAGCGTGCCGGTCTCCATCGTGCTGGGCTTCTTGGCCGGCCCCACCGTCGCGGTCTGGGTCGGGCCGCTCTACCGCCAGGCGGCGGAACTGATCGGCCTGCTGTGCATCGCCTCGGTGGTGCAGGCGTGGGCGGAGCCGGTCGGGTTCGCCATCGGCGGTGCCGGCCGCCCCGCACTGCAGTCGATCCTCTACGGCGGCGAGGCCGTGCTCCACGTGGCCCTCGGCATTGCGCTCGCCGCCCGTTACGGCGCCGTGGGCATGGCCGAGGCGGCGCTCATCGCGGCGGTGCTGATGGAAGGGATGCTCCTGCTGCCCTTGGTCTACCGGCAGTTGGGCGATTCGTTCCCGCGCCGTGCCTATCGCACCGTCCGCTTCTTCGCGGTGCCCGCCCTCGTCACCGGCATCCTCGCCTGGGTGGTCGGCCGCAGCGGCGGGCCCCTGTACGCCTTCACGGGCACGCATATCCGAATCGTGGGGTTTCTCGGCGTCGCCGTCGCCGGCGGCGCGCTGGCAATCGTGTTCTACGCGCTCCTTCTCATGGCTCTTCCCGGCGAGCAACGGCGAGCCGTCCTGACACGCTTCCGGGGCTCGGTGGGTCAGCTCAGAGGCACGCTGCGGTAGTCTGCAGCGTTGTGAGGGGCCTAGGCGGAGCGGCGTTGATCCGGCACGCCTCGGTGGCGTCGCCCCCGTTCCCGGCGCGTCGCACGGTCCCGGACCACCTGGGTTGACGGCGGAGACCCTTCCCGTTCCGGGCGTCGAGTCCGTCCCGTTGTGGCTCGGGCCACCGGAGAGGCCGCTCTTCGCCTGGCTCGACGTTCCGGACGACGGCGTCGCCGCCGTAGCCGTGGTCATCTGTCCCAGCATGGGCCTGGAGGCCGCCTATTCGGTCCGCGCCCTGCGTGATCTGTCACATCGCTTGGCCCGGGCGCGCTGCGCCACCCTCCGCTTCGACTACGCCGCCACCGGCGACTCGGTGGGCACCTGGCGCGACCCCGACCTCGTGGCGGAATGGCTCGGGAACATACGGATCGCCATCGATGCCGCCCGCGCGTTGGGCGTGGCGCGGGTCGGCCTCGTGGGCCTCCGCGTGGGCGCGACCCTGGCGGCGGCTGAGCTTGCCCGGGGCGGGCCGGTGGATGACGTGGTGTGGTGGGACCCCTGTGCGACGGGCCGTGCCTTCCTCCGGGAGCAGATCGCGCTGTCGGCCATCCGGCGCGAGATGGCGATCCAGTGGGGTGTCGCGAAGAAGGGGGACGTCGCGGACGCGGGGGACGAGCCCGACGACGGTGTGATTGCCGCGCCCGGCGTCGTGTTCTCGGCGGCCACTGCCGCCGACCTCCGGCCGGTGGCGATCTCGGCGGGCGACGGGGAGCTGGCTTCCCGGGAGCTCGTGTTGGCCCGGAAGGGGCGGAGGCTCGAGCGCGCGCTGTCGGAGCGTCTCGCCATGCCCCACGTCGCGTCGTCCGAGGTCATCGGCCAGGAGGAGCTCTTCGGGGAGTTCCCCTCGACGCCCGGGCCGACGCTGGACCAGATCGTCTCCTGGCTCTCGCCACCCGGCGGGCCCGTGGCGACGCTCGCCATGCCCGAGCCGCGCCTGATCGCCACCCATCGTGAGGCCGGAGGGCCGGCCGTCCGCGAGCGGCCGCTCGCCCTCGGCCCGCTGCGCCTGTTCGGCGTGCTCACCGAGCCCGAGGCCTCCCTCCCGCCCTCGGCTCCGACCGTCGTTTTCCTCAACATCGGGGTGATTCCGCACCAGGGGCCCGCCCGGCTCTGGGTCGAGTTGGCCCGGGCGTGCGCGGCCACGGGTACCGCGCGTTGCCTCCGGGTCGACCTCAGTGGTATCGGCGACAGCCCGGTGCGGCCGGGCCGGACGGAGATGCAGGGCTTCCCGTTGGACGCCCTCCAGGACATGGCCGACATCCGTCAGGCCGCCCCGGGCGAGAGTGCGGAGCTGATCCTCATGGGGGTCTGCTCCGGTGCCGATCACGCGATCGGGTCCGCGCTGGCGGAGCCCGTGGGGTCCATCTGCATCGTCAATCCGGCCATGTACGGCATGCGGTGGCGGGACGACAAGACGGCTGCGCTCATCGACGGCGAGGCTCCGCCCGAAGCCCGGGACCGTCCCGTGTGGGGCGCCACCGGTCCACTGCTCACGCGGGTGATGGCTCGGCTGGCACCGCACAAGAGCCTGACCCGATGGATCCCGGCCCCGGGCTGGTGGGTGCTGAAGCGGTGGTTGATGACGGGAAGCCCGGCCGGCACCTTGGAACGGCTGGTCCAGTCCGGCGCCGACCTCTTCATAGTGGTCGGCCGCCGGGAGGGCCGCCGCGTCTACCGGGGCGAGCAACGCCGGCTCCGTTCCCTCATCGCCGGCGACCACGTCCGGATGGAGACCATTTCCCACCTGGAGCATTCGCTGATGGATCGGACCAGCCAGGAGCGTGTCGCAGAGCTGTTCGTCGCCTACGTCACCGGACGCGCCGTCGAGCTGGCTGACCGGCGCCACCCTCCCGCGGCGGGGTGAGCCAGGCGCCACCCGCCAGGGGATGGCCCCGGCTCCCGCACCGAGTACCGACCTGCTCCTAGCATCGGTGGCGCAGGACGCCAAGGCCGGGCCCGGAGCGGGCAGGTTGCGCGGCCGGGCGGGGAAAGGGGATCGAGGATGACGACGACAGCGGTGAGCGCGCAGGTCCCCAAGAGAGGACTGGTCCACGGCCTCGGGAAACGTCAGCTGTACAGGTACCCGAACACGTGGCCGCGCCTGGGCTATCTGGCCATCGTCGTCCTGACGACGATCATGTTGTACTACCTCTATTACGTGGAGGGCGCAGTCACGCCGCTGCTGCTGCCCTACTACCACATGTCGTTCCAGTTCTTCCTCTACCTGTTGGTCGCCTCCAACGCCATCGGCGCCTTCAGCGCGTTCATCGGCGGGCTCTCCGACAGGTTGGGGCGCGCCAACCTCACCATCTACGGCACCCTGGTCGTGGCCCTGGTGCAGCTGCTCGCCATCCCGCACATCCACGACAAGTGGGGCTTTGCCGCGGCCTACTGCGTCATCGGTTTCGTTGAGGGGATCATCCTCGTCTCGACGCCGGCCCTGATGCGTGATTTCTCGCCGCAGATGGGCCGGGGCGTCGCCATGGGATTCTGGGCGTTGGGCCCCACCATGGGCGCGCTGGCTGCGAGCCTCGTGGCCACCCACACCCTGGACCACCTCAAACCGTGGCAGGACCAGTTCATCATTTCGGGCCTGGTCTGCCTCGGTGTGGTCATCGTTGCGTTCTTCTTCTTACGCGAGCTTTCGCCCCAGCTCCGCGACCAGCTGATGGTGAGTGAACGCGAGCGCGCGCTGGTGGAGGCGCGCGCCATGGGGATCGACGTCGAGCAGGCTACGAAGCGCCCGATCCGCTCCATGCTGAAGCTCGACCTGATTTCATCTTCCATCGCTATTTCGGTCTTCCTGTTGTTCTATTACGCCTCCGTGAGTGTGCTCACCATCTACTGGGTCGTCATCTTCAACCGCTCGACGCCACAGGCGAACGGGATCAACGTCTGGCTCGCTGCCTTCCTCTCGGGCGGGTTGGTCCTGGCCGGGTTCCTCTCGGACTTGGCCCGGGTCCGCAAGCCGTTCATGCTCTTCGGGGCGATCTGCGCCATGGTGATGATGGGCTTCCTCATCGTCCAGACGGGTCGCCCCCACACCGGTTACTACGCCAACGTCCTCGTCATCGTCCTGCTTGCCGTGTCCATCTCGCTGGCCTACGCGCCGTGGATGGCGAACTACACGGAGCAGGTGGAGGCCCACAACCCCGCGCTGACCGCGTCGGGGTTGGCGGTGTGGGGCTGGATCCTGCGGATCACCGTGGCGCTGTCCTTCCTCGTGCTGCCGTACGTGATCACCACCTCCACCGTGCTCGTGGACAACCAGAATGCAGGCTCCACCCTGCAGGCGATCCAGGCCGCACAGCCCTACGCCCCGAATACGACGGCGCTGAAGTGCAATACGACACCGGCGCCGGCGAGCGTCATCGAGAACTTGAAGACGACTCCCCAGATGCTGCCCGAACTCGACACCCTCGCCACGATTCTGCGGGTCTGCAACAGCACCCACAGCCTGGCGGCGGCCTTGACGGCCGCCGGGGGCGTGACGAATCCCGACGTGCTTGGCCTGAACGCCTTCAACCCGCTTGCCCTGGACATCCAGAACGGCAAGCCGGTGACACAGACCCAGATCGCCGGGGTGGCCAAGTATTCCCCGAACCTGGCCGGCCTTCTCGTGGCCGAGCAGAAGCTGATCCCGGCTCAGGAGACCGCACCGGGGGAGTGGCAGCGCTGGTGGGGCGTGTGCCTGGCCGGGATGTTCGTCTTCGCCGTCCTGGTCTTCTTCATGCGGGGTCGCTGGAGCCCGCGCGCCGCCCGGCGGGACCTGGCGGAGCACGATCGGATCGTCACCGAGGAGCTGGCCAAGCTGGCGAATGAACCGGTGGCGGTGGCCTGACCCGGCGGCCAAGCTCTACCGCCTGTGGGGCCGGAGCCGCCGCCGTTTCTGCTGCAGCGGCTGTGTGTGGTGGGCGAGGGGGGACTTGAACCCCCACATCCTTTCGGACACAGGAACCTGAATCCTGCGCGTCTGCCAATTCCGCCACTCGCCCGGGTGACCGGACAACAGTAGTCGCTGGCCGGGCCTTCCCGGTTCGGCTCAGGTCAGATCCCGGGCGTAGGTGACCAGGTCAGACGCCCTCTGAATCCCTCTAGGTGGTTGGTGTGAAACGAGGGGTCGGTATCGACCGAACGGGCTGATCGGGAGAACCGCGCCGCCCGACGACGCACCCGTTGCCGCCGTAGCCGTGGCGGCAAAGCGACCCGCAGACCCGCCAGGCTACCGGTACAGCGCGCCCAGAGACGTCCACGAGGGGGCTGCAGGTGGCGCTCAGGCCACCTCCCAACACCCCCCGACGCTGCTCTGCACTCCGAGCACGGCCAGTCGGGCCAGGTTCGTGGCGGCGGCCAGCAGGCTGAAAT
>DATAXG010000097.1:0-7151 GCA_036273055.1 Acidimicrobiales bacterium
CTCCGCGGTGGGCTTCATGTTCGCCCCCTCGCCGCGTCAGGTCTCCGTGCACCTCGCTGGCGACATCGCCAAGCGGCTGCCCGAGCACGTGCTGACGGTGGGCGTGTTCCGCGACGAGGCGCCCCAGCGCGTCGTGGAGGCCACCCGGCTGGCCGGCCTGGGCGCGGCCCAGTTGCACGGGCACGAGACGGCCGAGGAGACGCAATGGGTGCGCGCCCGCGTGCCCACCGTGATCAAGGCCTTCCCGGCCGGTGACCCGACCATCAAGCGCTTCGAGGACTTCGGTGCCGACTTCCTGCTGGTCGACGGGCCCAACCCCGGCTCGGGCGAGGTGTTCGACTGGCGCCTGGCCGAGGGGGTGTCCAACAACAATCGCCTCATCGTCTGTGGCGGCCTCCGACCGGACAACGTGGCCCAGGCTGTGAGCCACCTCCGCCCGCGTGGCGTGGACGTCTCGACAGGAGTCGAGTCCGCCCCGGGTCGCAAGGACCCTCTGCTCCTGCGCCAGTTCATCGCCAACGCACGGCAGGCCTCTGCCGCGGTCGCCACCCGCGATCCCCTGGACGGCGATGTCGAGGAGCCCTACGACTGGAGGGACGCGTGAGCGACGAGCGCCAGAGCCTGATGAGCCATCCCGGCTCCGATGGCCGCTTCGGCGACTTCGGCGGCCGCTTCGTCCCGGAGTCGCTGATGCCGGCCTGCCTCGAGCTGGAGAAGTGGTTCGACGATGCCTGGGCCGACCCGGACTTTCGATCCGAGCTGGACGGGCTGCTGCGTCACTACGGCGGCCGACCCACCCCGGTCACCGAGTGCACGCGCCTCTCGGAGCGCCTGGGCGTCCGCGTCTTCCTCAAGCGGGAGGACCTCGCGCACACCGGATCCCACAAGCTGAACAACGTCGTGGGTCAGGCGCTGTTGACCAAGCGGATGGGCAAGTCGCGCATGATCGCCGAGACGGGGGCGGGCCAACACGGTGTCGCCTCGGCGACTGCAGCGGCGTTGTTCGGGCTCGAATGCACGGTCTTCATGGGCGAGGTCGACACGAAGCGCCAGGAGCTCAACGTGTTTCGCATGGAGTTGCTCGGTGCCGAGGTCCGCACCGTGACGTCGGGCAGCCGCACGCTCAAGGACGCGGTGAACGAGGCCATGCGCGAGTGGGTGGCCACGGTGGACACCACGCATTACTGCCTCGGTTCGGTCATGGGGCCGCACCCCTTCCCCTACATGGTGCGCCAATTGCAACGTGTCGTCGGTGAGGAGGCGCGCCAGCAGTGTGCCGGCCTGCTCGACGGTGCCGCCCCGGACGTGGTCGTCGCGTGCATCGGCGGTGGCTCGAACGCGGCGGGCACGTTTGCCGGCTTCGTCGACACCCCGGCCCGGCTGGTCGGCGTGGAGGCTGCCGGTGGCGCCGCTGTCACCAACGGCATTCCGGGGGTGCTGCACGGCATGCACTCCCGCCTGCTGCAGGACGAGGCCGGGCAGATCCAGGAGGCCGAGTCGATTTCGGCCGGGCTCGACTACCCCGGTCTGGGCCCCGAGCACGCCCACCTGGCGGCCATCGGACGAGCTGAGTACTCCATGGCGTCGGACTACGAGGTGCTCGACGCCTTCCGGCTGCTGAGCCACACCGAGGGCATCATTCCTGCGCTCGAGTCGTCCCACGCCGTGGCCTGGGTGGCCAAGAGTGCCGGGACGGACGCCCTGCCGACGGGATCCACCGTGCTGGTCACATTGTCGGGCCGTGGCGACAAGGACGTGGCCCAGGTGCGCGAGATCTTCGGTCGCCAGGGCGATGCCTGACCTCGAGAAGGAGCTCCGCTCCTGCCGTGAGCGGGGGCGCAAGTTGCTCATCCCGTATCTCATGGGTGGCATGACGGAGGACTGGACGCAGTCGTTGGCCGCCATCATTGCGGCGGGAGCTGATGCGGTGGAGGTCGGGATCCCCTTCTCGGACCCGATGATGGACGGGCCGGTGATCCAAGAGGCCGCCCTGCGCGCGCTGCAACGCGGCACGGTGCCCGACCAGGTGCTCGACGATCTGGCCCGGGCGGAAGCGCCGGTGCCCATTGCGGTGATGACCTATTACAACCTCGTGTACCGGGCCGGACACAAGCGCATGGCGCGCTCCCTGGCTGCCGCCAGCGTGAGTGGAGCCATCCTCCCCGACCTGCCGATCGAGGAGATCGGCCCCTGGGCCGCAGAGGCGGACGTCGCCGGCATCGACACGGTCCTGTTAGTCGCCCCGTCCTCGCCGCCCGACCGGGTGGAGCGCATCTGCGCCCGGGCGCGCGGCTTCGTCTACGCCGTGGCGCGCATGGGCGTGACGGGGGAGCGCGTCGACCTCGGCGCGGACGTCGCCAAAGTCGTCGAGCGAATCCGTCACTTTACGGACATGCCGGTCTGCGTCGGCGTCGGCGTCTCGACGCCGGATCAGGCGGCGCAGGTGTGCGAGGTGGCCGATGGCGTGGTGGTCGGCTCTGCGCTCGTGCGTCGCCTGCTCGAGGACCAGGGTCCCGACGGGGCGGCGGCCTTCATCGGGTCATTCCGGGAGGCAATCGACTGAACGACGCACCCAGCCGCCGCTCCACCGCGGCAGCGAGGGCGCGTTGCCCTGCCGCGGTCGGGTGCGCGGCACGCCAGACGTAGTCCTGCATGTTGCGCTCGGCGGCCAGCGCGGACCCGGTCAGACCGGCGCAGCTCATCGCCCCGTGCAGGGCGGAGGTCTCCGAGCACGCCTTGGCCGCCAGAATGTGCTCCGCATCGGCGGCCAGGGTGGTGTCGGGCACGGGCTCGCCCGAGAAGACCCAGGGATCGGAGGTGCAGATCCCGTGGCCGTTGAAGCTGTGGGCCACGTCGACCAGGGTCACGTTCTTGACGTGATGCACGCGGGCGTCGGCCACCGCGCCGGCGACGGCCCGGTTGAGCGCCCCCAGCACGATCTGAGCCGCGGCGAAGGTGCTGCCCGCGTTGGGCTCGAGCCCGCTGCACACGAGGTTGGTGTGCACGCCCGCTGTCTCCGTGCCCCTGGCGATCTGTGACGGCTCGGGGATGGGCTGGTAGTAGTCGAGCACCGCGATGGTCGAGGTGTGGGGGGCGATGGCCTCGATGGCTCGGGTCAGGCTGGCGCGGACGCGGGCCAGCTGCGTCGCCACCGTCGGTGTGACCGACCCGTCGGCGACACAGCTGTGGCCGAGGCCGATCCCGACCCCCAGCACGCGGGCCAGTTGGTACTCGAGGCATGCGCTGAAGTCGATGTCGTCGGCTCCGTCCTGGAGGAGCACCAGGCGGGCCGGCTGCCGCGCCAGATCGGTCGCTGCCAGCTCATCGGACAGGTTCCGGGCCTGCTGCGCGGGCACAGGGCATTGGCCGTCCCGGGTGGTGTTGTCACTCCCGTTCGCCACCGCACCGCTGATGGCCAGCTGGTCGCCGGTCAGGTGGCAGTTGGTGGCGCGCACGGACATGGTGAGGTCGAAATGCGTCGCCACCAGGCTCGGGTAGGCCCGGGTGGAGGGGCCCTGCGAGACGGCCTCGGTGGGCAGCCCGATCTGGGGCGTCAGGTAGGGATTGGCCAGCCCGTGCCCGTAGGGGACCGAATCCCCGAGTGCCACAGCCCGCGTCAAGGGCAGGGGAGGTGCGGTCGGGGAAACCGGCGGGCCGGCACTCCTCGTGACCAGCACGATGCTCCCCGCCACCAGGGCCAGGGCCACGACGCCGGCCGCCACCTGGAAGAGGCGGGAGCGGCGCGGCGCGGCACCCCAGGTTTGCAGCCTTCCCATCGACGGACCTCACGAATCGCTGCCCCGGCGGCAGCGGAGGTGCGACCTTATCGGCTGGTCTCAGCCAGGGGGCAGCAGGACCAGGCAGCCGTTGTGGCCACCGAAGCCGAAGGAATTCGAGAGAACGGCCGCCGGTTCCCACGGACGCGGCTCGCCGTGCACGATCGGAATGGTGATCTCTGGGTCGGGCTCGGCGTAGCCCGCTGTCGGCGGGATGGTGGCCCGATCGATCGTGAGGACGGCAGCGACGGCCTCGATGGCGCCGGCCGCGGCCAGTCCGTGGCCCGTGACCCCTTTGGTGGAGGTGACCAGGGGCCCGGGCTCGCCGAACACCTTGACGATAGCCCTCGCCTCGGCGAGGTCGTTGAGTGGGGTCGAGGTACCGTGCGCGTTGATGTGCTCGACGTCCGACGGCGTGATCCCGGCGTCACCCAAGGCCAACTCCATGCAGGCGACCGCACCCGAGCCATCCGGCGCCGGCGCGGTGATGTGATGGGCGTCGGCCGTACTGGCGGCGCCGGCCACTTCGGCGTAGATCGTGGCGCCACGCGCAACGGCGCGATCCCAGTCCTCGAGGACGAGGGCAGCGGCGCCCTCGGTCATGACGAAGCCATCGCGCCGGATGTCAAAGGGGCGCGAATGGCCCGACGTCGACAGCGCCGTCATGTTGGCAAAGGCCGCCAGGGCCACCGGGTGCATGCTGGCTTCGGAGCCCCCGCCGATGGCCACTTCGCAGCGTCCCGATGCCACCAGTCGCGCCGCGGCCGCAATGGCGTGCGTCCCGGCCGCACAGGCCGTGCAGATCACTTCGGAAGGTCCCCGCCATCCGAGGCGCATGGAGATGCCCGCCGCCCCGGCATTCGCCATCATCATCGGCACGAGTCGAGGGGAGACCCGGTCGGGCCCCTTCTCGTTGTAGACCCCGACCTGGTTGGCCAGCGTCTCGAAGCCGCCGACGCCGGTGGCGAACACAACGCCTGCCTTGGCGGGATCGACGGCGAGGTCACCGGCTGCGCTGACGGCCTGGTCGGCGGCCACCATGGACAGCTGGGCGAAGCGGTCGAGCTGGCGCACTTCCTTGGGCCCGAACCAATCGGAGGGCTCGTAGTCACGCACCGCCCCACCGACCACCGTCGGATGCAGCAGACCGTCCCACAGCGCGTCAACGCCGACGCCGCAGCACGTGACCGCGCCCAGGCCGGTGACGGCGACCCGCCTCCCCTGGATCGGGCCCTCGGCGCCAATCCCGATCTGCATCAGAGCTTCGTCGAGATCAAATCGAACGCCTGCCCAATGGTGGTGATGTCCTCGAGCTCGGTCTCCTCGACCGTGACGTCGAAGGCCTCTTCCAGCGCCATGACGAGCTCGACCAGGTCCAAGCTGTCGGCGTCGAGGTCGTCGGCAAACTTGGCTTCCTTGGTGATCTTGTCTGCCGGCACCTGCAGTACTTCCACGGCGCACTCGCGAAACTTCTCGAACGCTGCGTCGCTGTCCACAATCAGCTCCTTTGTCGTCGGTCCATTGAACGCTACAGGCCCATGCCCAGCCCGCCGTCGACCGGCAGAACGGCGCCGGTCACGTACGCGGCGGAATCCGAGGCCACGAAGCCGACCACGGCGGCCACGTCGGCAGGGCTCCCGGCCCGTCCCAGGGGCACCTGACCGGTCATCAGGGCCACCCGGTCCGCGCCCAGGGCGGCCGTCATGTCAGTATCGATCAGGCCCGGAGCCACGACGTTCACCGTGATCTGCCTGCTGCCCACCTCACGAGCGATCGCCCGGGCCATGCCCACCAGGCCCGCCTTCGAGGCCGCATAGTTCGCCTGCCCGGGCAGTCCCACGAAAGCGCCGACCGAGGAGACGAAGATGATGCGACCGGCGTGGAGGCGCAGCATCTTGGCCACGGCCCGCTTGGCCACGCGGAACGAACCGGTGAGGTTGGCATCGATCACGTCGTGGAAGGCCTGGTCGCTCATGCGCAACATCAACGAGTCCAAGGTGATGCCGGCGTTGGCGACCAGCACCTGCACCGGTCCCCACCGCTCTTCAATGGCGGCAAAGGCGGACTCGACCTCCTCGGCATTGCGGACGTCGCAGCGCACGGGTAGAAAGCGCTCGGCGTCGGCTCCGACGGGAGCCTCCGGGGGTTCCGGTGAGCGGTAGGTGGTCGCCACCTGGTCCCCGTTGGCCAGGAACCACGCCACACATGCGGCGCCGATGCCGCGCGTGCCACCGGTGACGAGGACGATGGCCATCAGCGGGTGTCGTGCACTCTGAGCCACGCCAGTGGCTGGCCCTCCTGCACGCGCTCGCCGTCGGCCGCCAGCCACCCGATCACCTGTCCGGCGAATGGCGTCCGTACCTCCGAGATCCCGACCCGGCCGATGAGCTCCCCGACGTCTATGGCTGAAGACTGGTCCGAGCCGATATCGGTCCCGGGCAGCAGTCCGGTGCCCGGCGCCTGCAGGGAGGATTCGGGGCTGAAGATGCCGCTCGAGGGGCTCACCACGACCCGCTCGGACATGTAGAGGTGCTCGCCCTGGTGCAGGGCCGGCTCGGCCCGCCACGTCCCGGCGGCACCGATCTGGTCCATCAACGTGTCCAGGTCCTCAGGCTTGGAGACGGCAAGCGACTGGATCTCGGGCAGGCTGCGCTTGGCCAGGCCGCTCAGCACCCCGCCCGGCCCTAGCTCCACCAGTGAGGTCAGGCCGAGGCCAGCGAACGTCTCGAGGGTCTGACGCCAGCGCACGGGGCTGCAGAGTTGGGCCGACAACAAACCCGGCCAGTCGGCCGGGTCGTCATGGACGTGGGCGTCCACATTGGCCACCACGCGCACTTCGGGGGTCAGGAACGTCACCTCGGCGAGCGCCTTGCGGAGGTCGGCCCGGGCACCCTGCATCAGGGGCGTGTGGAAGGCGCCCGAGACCGGGATCGGCATGACGCGCTTGGCTCCGAGCGCCTTGGCCAACTCGCCGGCCTTGGCGACCGCTTCTGCTGTGCCCGCGATGACGACCTGCCCCGGCGCGTTGTAGTTGGCGACCCAGACGTCGCCTTCGGCCCGCATGCAGGCCGCCTCGGCGTCGTCGTCGGCGATGCCCAGGAGGGCGGCCATGGTCCCAGGCGCCTCCTCACCGGCTCTTGCCATGGCCTCGCCGCGGGCGACGACGAGCTGGATGCCGTGGTCGAAACCCAAGGACCCGCTGGCGACCAGTGCGGTGTACTCGCCCAGACTGTGACCGGCGCAGGCCGCCGGTGTGAGCCCGATGCGCTCGACCGCATCGAGCACGACGAGGCTGAGCACAGTGGTGGCCAGCTGGGCGTTCTCGGTCCGGGTGAGCTCCTCAATCGGGGCGTGCAACAACAGGCGTGCCAGGTC
>DATAXG010000098.1:0-35845 GCA_036273055.1 Acidimicrobiales bacterium
ATCGGCGGGTCCCTTGAGCGCCGCACCGGCCACGATGGGGGACACGGCCACGACGTGGGCGCGCCGCGCCATGAGGGCATCGCGCACACCGGGCACCGCGAGGACCGGGCCGATGGAGACGACCGGGTTCGAGGGGCACGCCACGATGGTCTCCGCATCGGCCAGTGCCTCCATGACGCCGGGCGCGGGTCGGGCCGCGTCGGCTCCCTCGAAACGGACGCCGCGGACCGCCACGCCGTGCTGCAGGCGGACGAAGTAATCCTGGAAGGTCACCTCGGACCCCACTGGTCCCAGTGCGGTGGCCTCGGCCAGTGACACGCGCGTGCGCAGTGCATCGTCGGTCACCGGCACCAGGCGCACTGCGATGCCGCGCCGCTGGGCCAGCTCGGCCGTGACAGTCGACAGGGCCACTCCGGCCCGCAGCCGGCCCGTCCGGAACAGGTGCGTGGCCAGGTCGCGGTCGCCCAGGCGGAACCAGTCATCGCCGCCCAGCCGCCCGAGCTCGTCCATGACGGCCCAGCTCTCGCCGGTCACACCCCACCCGGTCTCGCGGTTGTCCATCCCGGCCAGCGTGTAGGTGACGGTGTCGAGGTCGGGGCTGATGCACAGGCCGTGCAGCTCCATATCGTCGCCGACGTTGACGATCGCGGTGATGTCGGCGGCCGGGACGACCCGCACGAGTCCGGAGAGCATTCGAGCGGCCCCGACGCCGCCGCACAGGGCCACCAGCACGTCGTGAGCATAGGAGCGTCCGGACGACGGCCATTCCCGCCACCCCTGGTACCATCGCCGCCCGCCATGCCAGTGCGCATCCCGTCGGATCAGCACGAGACCGTGGTGTCGGTCCTGCGGGAGGCGGCACGCGTCAACGGCGACGTCGAGGCATATGTCGAGCCCGGGGGCGAGGGCGGGCGGCGCAGCCTGACCTTCGCGCAGTGGGACCGGGCGGCCGACGGCGTGGCGGGCCACCTGTCGCGCCTCGGGGTGACCAAGGGCGACGTCGTCTGCCTGCTCCTGCCCTCGTCCATCGACTACGCCGTGCTGTACGGCGGCCTGCTCCGCCTGGGCGCCATCACCTCGGGGATCAACCCGCGCATGGGGGCGGGGGAGGCGGCCTCCATCGTGGACCGGGCCGCGCCCGTGCTCCTGGTCCACCATCGGGAGAGCGAGCTCCGTCCGGACGCGGGAACGGCTGTCGTGGTGTCCCGCGCCGACACGCGCAGCTGGTGGGAGGAGGAGGGGCCGGTCGCCTGGCCGGACCTGGCGGCGTCCGATCCCGTCGCCGTGGTCTGGACCAGTGGGACGACGGGCCGGCCCAAGGGCGCCGTCTTCGATCACGCCAACCTGGCCGCGGTGGCCCGGGGGACCGACGTGCTGAGCCACCCGGGGGACCGGCGCCTCTCCCCGTTGCCCTTCGCGCACGTCGGCTACATGACCCGGGCCTGGGACGAGATCGGCAATGCCGTGACGACCATCATCACGCCCACCCCGTGGCGGGCGGACGAGGCCGTCCGCGTCATGGCGGACGAGGGGGTGACGGTCGCGCAAGGTGTCCCGACGCAGTGGGCCCTCATGTTGGCCAGCGACGAGCTCCTGTCGGCCGACCTCGGCGCCTTGCGAGTCGCTGGGACGGGCGCGACGCGTATGACTGCAGCGATGGTGGCCGACGTGCGCCGCCACTTCGGTGTGCCGGTGGTCGTGCGCTACACGTCCACCGAGTCATCGTTGGGAACGGGTACGACGCTCACGTCGACCGACGAGGAGGTGGCAACGACGGTGGGCCGTCCGGTCTCCGGGGTCGAGCTCGCCATCGTCGACGATGACGGCGTCCCGGTGGACGCCGGTGTGGTCGGCCGGGTCCGGCTGCGGTCCGCCGCCGCCATGCGCGGCTACTGGGGACGAGGCCCCGGCCGGGGCCGTTCGGTGGCGGAGTTGCTGGACGCGACGTCCACCGCGACGGTGCTCGCGGCGGACGGGTGGATCACGACCGGAGACTTCGGGCGCCTCACTCCTGAAGGCAACCTGCAGCTCTCGGGTCGCGCCCACGAGCGCTACATCCGGGGTGGCTACAACGTCTACCCGGCGGAAGTCGAGGAGGCCCTCTCCTCGCATCCGGCGGTGGCGCGGGCCGCCGTGGTCGGCATGCCCGATGACGTCTTGGGCGAGGTGGGTGTGGCGGTGGTGGTGGCAGCGGCGGGCACGCAGCCCGACCTGGCCACCCTCCGTGCGCACTGCGCGTCAGCGCTGTCCGACTACAAGGCGCCCGATGCGCTGGTGCTCGTGGACGAGCTCCCGCTGACGCCGATGATGAAAGTCGACCCCGTGCGTCTGGGCGAGCTGGCAGCGGAGGGAGCAGCGGTGCGGCAGCGGGGCTTGGCGCGAAGTCGTCGTCCCGGCGCAGGGGTGCTAGGCAGTGGCCCCACCGGAGCAGAAGACGAGAAGGAGCGTGCATGAGCCCCACGACACGAGTCGGTGAGTCGGATCCCACGCGGGGAACGGCGCCCGAGGCGATCACCGCCGGCCGCTACACCGGACGGGTGGCCGTGGTCACCGGTTCCGGGTCTGGCATCGGGCGCGCGACGGCGCGCCGCCTGGCGGCCGAGGGTGCGGCCGTCGCCTGCCTCGACGTCGCCACGGATGCCATCGAGGCCGTGGCGGCCGAAATCAACACGGAGGCCGCCGACGCCGGGGGCCGGGGCATCGCCGTGCGCTGCGACGTGACGAACGAGGATTCCGTGGGCGCCGCCGTGGCCCGGGCCGCCGAGGAGCTGGGCTCCATCACCAACCTGTGCAACATCGCGGGCATCGGCGGCTTCTCCCACACGCCGGAGCAGTCGTTGAGCGGCTGGGACAAGATCATCGCCGTCAACCTGACCGGCACCTTCCTGATGTGCCGGGCCGTGTTGCCGGGCATGCTCGAGCACGGCGGTGCCATCGTGAACACCATTTCGACCGCCGGCATGAAAGGGCAGCCCTACTCGGCCGCATACTGCGCCTCCAAGGGAGGAGCGAGGCTGCTCACCATGGCACTGGCGGTCGAGTACATGGCGCGCGGTGTGCGGGTGAACGGGGTGGCCCCGGGCGGCGTCGACACACCCATCATCCACAATTTCGGGCCGCCCGCGGATTCCGACTGGAAACTGATTGAGCGGCTCATGACGCCCATCGGCTTTGCCTACCCCCACGAGGTGGCCGGCGCGTTTGCCTATCTCGGCTCGAGCGAGGCCGACTACATCACCGGGGCGATCCTCTCCATCGACGGGGCGATCACCACCTGAGCACCTCTGAGACGTCCCGGGCCGCTGAGCCGGCACGCGTGCGTGTTGCGTTCGATGCCACGCCGTTGCTCGGTCTCCCCACCGGCGTCGGGGCGTTCTGTCACGGTGCACTGGACGCCCTGGCGCAGCGGGCGGGCGTCGATGTCGGGGCCTACGCCGTCAGCTGGCGTCGCCGGCAGTTGATCGAATCGCAGCTCCCGAACGGCGTCGCCGCCCGGCAGCGACCCATGCCGGCCCGGCCGCTCCACGCCATGTGGGCCCGGTGGGACACGCCGCCGCTCGAATGGTTCGTCGGCGCGACCGACGTGGTGCACGGGACGAACTTCGTGGTGCCGCCGACCGGCCGGGCGGCAGCGGTGGTGTCGGTGCACGACCTCACGCCGCTCCATCACCCGGAGTTGTGCAACGCCGCCACGCTGGCCTATCCCGGCTACATCCGTCGGGCTCTCACCCGTGGTGCCTGGGTCCACACCGATTCCGCCTTCGTGGCCGACGAGGTGGTCGAGGCCTTCGGCGCCGACCCCGCCCGCGTGCGGACGGTCCATCCCGGCATTCCCGACCTGCCCACTGCCAGCGCGGGCGAGGCCGACGCGGTGCTGCGGCGGGTACTCCCACCTGCAATGGAGCGCTTCTGCCTGGCCATCGGCACGGCGGAGCCGCGCAAGGACCTCCCGGGCCTGGTGCGGGCCTTCGGCGTGGTGGCCCGGCGCCATGCCGACGTCGCGCTCGTCCTGGCCGGCCCCCCGGGGTGGGGCGAGCAGGCCTTGGAAGACGCCCTCGCCACGTCGGCGGTCCGGGATCGAATCGTCCGGACGGGCTGGGTCGCGCCGCCCGACCTGGCGGCGTTGCTGACACGGGCCAGCGTGCTCGCGTTTCCGTCGCTCTACGAAGGCTTCGGCTTCCCGCCATTGCAGGCCATGCGCGCCGGTGTCCCGGTGGTCGCCACGCGCGCCGGCTCGTTGCCCGAGGTCCTGGGCGACGGAGCCCTGTTGGTCGAGCCGGGCGATCATGTCGGCCTGGCCGAGGCCATCGACTCCTGCCTGGGCGACGAGGACGAGCGCCGCCGACTCCGAGCCGCCGGCGCGGCATGGTCGGCCCGATACTCGTGGGAGCGCTGCGGCGAGGAGCTCGAGACGCTGTATCGCGACGCGGCGGGCCGCCGTGGCTGAGTGCGCCGCGCCCTCGGTTCTCCTGGCGGTCGAGCAGCTCCGCCGGCGCGTGCCCGGTGGCATCGGGACCTACGCCCGCGGCCTCCTCGGTGGCCTCGCCCAGGTGGCCGCCGATGGTGACGGGGTCGACATCGCCCTTCTGGCGAGTCGGGCGCCCGCCGGGAAGGCCGACCCGCTGGCCGCGTTCGACCGGCCGTTGCACATCTCGGGCCTGCCCAGCGCCCTCTTGACCCGGGCCTGGGACACCGGGCTGTCCCGCGCTCCCGGGGGGTTCGACATCGTCCACTCGGTGTCGCTCGCGACACCCCGGGTGCGCCGGGGCAGCCGGGAGCGGCTCGTCGTGACGGTGCACGACGTGGCGTGGCGCCGGCACCCCGACGCGACGACGCGGCGCGGCGCGCGCTGGCACGAGGGTGCGCTGCGTCGAGTGAGCCGCCCGGCTGCCGCCTTGCTGGTGCCGTCCCGACTCGTAGCGGCTGATCTGATGGCGATGGGCCTTGCCGCAAGCCGCCTCACCGTGGTGCCCGGGGGCGCCGACCATCTGCCCGCGCCCGACCCGGGCGCCACCGACGCGCTCCTCGCCCGGTTGGGCGTCCCGGGTGCGTTCCTTCTCACCGTGAGCACCCTCGAGCCGAGGAAGAACCTGAGTCGGCTCGTGCAGGCGTTCGGCCAAATCCGCGCCGGGCTCCCCGAGCCGTGGCCGCTCGTCATTGTGGGGCCCACCGGATGGGGGCCCGAGCTGGCGCACCCACCAACGGGTGAGCAGGTGGTCTTCACCGGGCCGGTCCCCGATGTCGTCCTGTCCGGGCTTTACCGTCGCGCCCGCGCCTTCGCCTTCGTGCCGCTCACCGAGGGCTTTGGCCTGCCGCCTCTGGAGGCCATGCGAGCCGGCATCCCGACGGTGGTGTCCCGCGAGGTGCCGAGCGTGCACGACCTCGGTGCGTCCGAGCCGGTGCCGTCGCGTGTCGTCGACCCGTTCGACGTGGAGGACATCGCCGATGGCCTGGCGGCCGTCCTGGCCGACGATGCGCTGCGAGTCGAATTGGTGCGCCGGGGCACGGCCCATACGGCGACGCGGACGTGGCGCGCCACGGCCCGCGCCCACATCGACCTCTGGCGGTCGTTGTTGTGACGGCTGACCGCCTCGGTGTCTCGCTCGACGTCTCGGCCGTCCCGGTGCACCCCGGGGGGGCCGGCTATTACACGATGGCGTTGGCCCAGGGTCTCGCCCGGCGCGACGACGTCGGGCTGGCACTCGTGGCCCGGAGGGGTGACGAGCAGCGCTGGCACGGCCTGGCCGGCGACGTGGTTGTGCGCGCCGCGGTGCCGGACTCGCGACCGGGCCGGCTCGCCTTCGAGCAGCTCCGTCTCGGCTCCGTACTACGTTCGATGCGAGTCCAGGTCCATCACGGACCCCACTACACGATGCCGGCCCGCTCGCCGGTGCCCTGTGTCGTGACCATTCACGACTGCACGTTCTTCGACCACCCCGAATGGCACCTGCGTTCCAAGGCCGCCTTCTTCCGCCGCGCCATCCGCCGCGCCGCGCGGCACGCCGCCGTCCTGATCTGCGTCAGCGAGGTCACGGAGGAGCGGCTGCGCGCCTCGTGCGATGTCCGGGCGCCCGTCGTCGTGGCGCCGCACGGGGTCGACCACCGGAGGTTCACCCCGCACGAGCCCGCGGCGGCGTCGGATCATGCCGTGCTGGCCGCGTTGGGCGTGCCGTCCGATCGGCCACTGGTCGCCTTCGTGGGCACGCTCGAGCCCCGGAAGGGAGTGGTGCCGCTCGTCGCGGCCTTCGACCAGGTGGCTCGCGACCATCCCGATGCCGTGCTGGTGCTGGGCGGCCAGACCGGTTGGGGGATGACGGAGACCGAGCGCGCGCTCGCGGCGGCCCGGCACCCCGAGCGCATCGTGCGCCCGGGCTACCTCCCCGACGAGGCCGTTCCCGCCCTGCTCCGCCAGGCCGCGGTGGTCGCCTATCCGGCGCTCGAGGAGGGTTTCGGGCTCCCCGCCCTCGAGGCGTTGGCCTGTGGCGCGCCGCTGGTCACCACCGAGGGCACCGCCATGGCCGAAATGGCCCGAGGTGCCGCCCTCCTCGTCCCGCCCCGCGACGTGAACGCTCTGGCCGCCGCACTCGAGACGGCCCTCCGGGAGGGCCGGTCGACGGCCCGCCGGGCGCTCGGCACCACGGTGGCGGGGGAGCGGACCTGGGAGGCCAGCGTCGCGCTGCACCGGCATGCCTATGCGGTCGCGCTGGCGGCCTCGCAGTAGGGTTCCGCGCATGCGCGCGCTGATCACGGGCGGAAAGGGCTTCGTCGGCCAGTGGCTGGCGGCGCACCTGAAGGACCATGGCGACGAGGTCGCGGTGATCGATCTCGAAACGGACGTGGCGGACGGCGCCGCGGTGCGCCGGGTCATGGCCGATGTGGCGCCGGAGGCCGTCTACCACCTGGCCGCCATGACCCACGTGGGGGAGAGCTGGGAGAACCCCAGCCAGGTGCTCCGGGTCAACGTGCTGGGGACGGCGGAGATCCTGGCGGCCGCCCGGTCGGTCGAGGGGAGCCCCCGTGTCCTGGTGGTGAGCTCGGCGGAGGTCTACGGGATCGTCACCCCGGCGCAGCTGCCGCTGTCCGAAGACACCCCCGCGCATCCGGCAAGCCCCTACGCGGCGAGCAAGCTGGCGGCGGAGGCGGTGGCCCTGCAGGCGTGGCGCGGCTTCGGCCAGCCCGTCGTCGTCGTGCGGCCGTTCAACCACATCGGACCCGGCCAGTCCCCCAATTTCTTCGTGCCTGCGTTGGCCAAGCGGATCGTGGAGGCCCGCCGGAACGGGACCCGGTCGCTGCCGGTGGGCAACCTGACGACCCGGCGCGATTTCACCGACGTGCGCGACGTCGTGGCGGCATACAGGATCCTGATCGAACGCGGCGTGCCCGGCGCCATCTACAACGTCTGTTCGGGGCGCGACGTCGCCATGTCGGACGTGGCGGGACAGCTCTTGGAACTGGCGGCTGCGGACCTCACCTTGGAGACCGACCCCGAACTCCTGCGCCCGGTCGACGTGCCCGTGCTGCGTGGCAGCGCGGCGTTGCTGCGCGAGACCACGGGGTGGGAGCCGCTGATCCCCCTCGCGACAACGCTCGCCGACGTCCTGACCTCCTGGGAGGCGGACTGACGGCGAGCGTTGTCGGTGCGCGATGTGCTGGTGCTCAGACGTTCACACGCTGGCGGATCTGAATCCGGAACTCGCGAGCCTGCTCCTTGGCCTTCGTGGTGACCTGCGACACCGAGGAGGGCAGCTTGTCCTCCAGGGGTTGCAGGGTCGTCTCCACGAACTGCACGGCCGTCTCGGCCAGGTCGTCGATCTGGTGGATCCCCTTGACCATGCCCTGGCGGACGTCGCCGATGTGCTGGTCGAGCGAGAAGTCCTTGGAGAGCCGGTTCTGCAGCTCGACCCGCTGGACCTGGACCCGCTGGTAGCCGAGCACGCCGAGGCCCACGGCCACATATGCCGCATCGCGGGCGAGGTCCGTGACACCCTTGGAGAGAGTGGTGATGTTGGTCGGTACTTCAGGCATTTCGTGCCTCCTGTCTGGTCGGTTCACTCCGACGTTCGTGACACAGGAGCCGCCGGCAGGCCACTGCGTTCGTGTACAAGAGTATCACGCGTGTTAAACAGTAGCAAGCACCGGAGGAGCATTTCGTGCCTGAAGGGGTAGAGGGCCGACCGGATAGCCTCGGCCCCCTGATGGACACCCAAGTGCCGGCCGTGGTCGCCGTCGTGGTCACGACGGAGCCCGGTCCCTGGCTCGAGGTGGCCCTCTCCTCCCTGGCCGCCCAGGACTACGAGGAGCTTTTGGTCCTCGTCCTGTCCACCGGGGACGACGATCCCGAGGTCACCGACCGGGTGGCCCGGGTCCTGCCCGATGCCTTCGTGCGCCATCTGCCGGGGCGGCCCGGCTACGCCGCCGCCTCCAACGAGGCCCTGGGCATGGTCGAGGGAGCGGCCTTCTTCCTGCTCCTCCACGACGACGTCGCCCTGGATCCCGACGCGGTGCACAAACTGGTGGAGGAGTCGTTCCGTTCCAATGCGGGCGTGGTGTCGCCGAAGTTCGTCAACTGGGACGACCCCCGCATCCTCCTCCACGTCGGCATGAGTTGCGACAAGACGGGCGCCGTTGTGGATCGCATCACCGAGGGCGAGTTCGATCACGGGCAGCACGACGCCGTGCGCGATGTCTTCGTGGCGCCGGGCGGCTGCATTCTGGTGCGGTCCGATCTCTTCGCAGAGCTCAAGGGATTCGACGCCGGGATCGTCGCCATGGGCGAAGACCTCGATCTTTCCTGGCGTAGCCAGGTGGCGGGCTCGCGTGTCGTGGTCGCGCCGGAGGCGCGCGTGCGCCACCGCGAGGTGGTCGCCGGCGGCCTCGAACCGTTGGAGGTGCCGGCGGAGCCCGAGGGCCGCCACCCCGTCACCATGCAGTCGTTGCAGCGTCGCCACGAGTTGCGTGCAGTTCTCAAGTGCTACACCCGCCTCACCCTGTTGCGCGTCCTGCCCCAAGCCGCGCTGCTCGCCCTCGGTGAGATCGTCGTGGCGGTGGCGGCCCGCGATCGCAACCGGGCACGCGCCGTCACGGGTGCCTGGCGCTGGAACTTCCGCCGGCTGACGGAGCTGTCGCTCCTGCGGGGGGAGCTGGCGGAGCACCGGCTCTTCCCCGACAAGGAGGTCCGCCGGCTACAGGTGCGGGGCAGCGCGCGGCTCTCGAGCTACGTCAGCCGGCTCTCCCACCAGGGCTTTGAAGCAGCCAACGCTGTCGCCGTCACGCGCGAGAGGGCCGAGAGCGAGGACGGGCGAGCGGCCGAGGTGGCCGTCCTCACGGGAAGCGTGGGTTCGGCCTTCAGCGAGGACGCCGACTTCGACGACTTGGACGACCTGGGCCGGCGTGCCGGAAGGGACCGCTTCGGGCGCCGCGTCCGCACCGCTCCGCTGAGCACCGGGCGCCAGCGCGCCGTGGCCGTGATCGTTGCGCTGATCGTCATCGCTCTGGGCACACGCGACCTCTTCTTCGGCACGCTGCCGCTCGTCGGGCAGCTGGCGCCGCTGGCGTCATGGTCGACCGTCTGGCATCACTTCTTCTCCGGCTGGCAGTCGGTCGGGATGGGCACGACGGCCCCTGCCTCTCCCGCCTTCGGACTGTTCGGCCTCAGCGGCACCGTGTTCTTCGGCGCCATGGGGACCCTGCAGCGGTGCCTGCTCCTCGGATGTATCCCCCTCGGTGCGTGGGGTGTGTCGCGCTGCATGCGGCCGCTCGTCTCGCCGCGGGCCCGTGTCGTCGCCGTCATCTGCTACCTCGGTCTGCCGCTGCCGTACGGCGCGCTCGGGACAGGCCGCTGGGACGGGCTGGTGGCCTATGCCGTCTTCCCCTTCATCGCACTGCGCCTGGCTCGCGCCGCCGGTGTGGACCCCTACGCGGTGGAGCCCGGGCCCCACTGGCGACAGCGTCCCGCCGGTCAGCTCGTGATCCTCGCTGCGCTCATTGCGGCCGGGTCGGCGTTCGCTCCTGCCGTGCTGCCGATGGTCCTCGTCATGGCCGCGGCCTGGGTGATCGGCTCGCTCCTGGTGGGCGCGCGCGAGCCGACCTGGCGGGTCTTCGTCGTGGCGCTGCAGGCCTTGGTGGTGGCCCTGCTCCTGGCGTTGCCCTGGGTCGTCGGTACCGCCTTGGCGGGGAAGGGGTCGGTGGCCATCTTCGGCCTGCCCCTCTCGGGCGCCACGGCGCCGAGCTGGGGCGATGTCCTCCGCTTCGCCGTCGGGCCGGCGGCCCGGTCGCCCCTCGCCTGGCTCCTGGTACTCGGCGCGGCCCTGCCGCTGGTCATCGCCCGCGGCACCAGGCTCGCCTGGGCAGCGCGGCTGTGGGTGACGGCGCTGGCCTCGTGGGGCATCGCCTACGCCGCGACGCGGGGCGACCTCGGGTCCTTCACGCCTTCGGTGACCGTGGTGCTCGCACCGGCCGCCCTCGCAGTGGCGGTCTGCATCGGCATCGGCATCGCCGCCTTCGAGAACGACCTGAGCGGTCGCGAGTTCGGGTGGCGCCAACTGGTGAGCGTCTCGGCGGTTGTCTTCGTGGCGGTCGGTCTGCTCCCCGTGCTCGGCGCGGCGATCGATGGGCGGTGGGATCTCCCGTCGCAGGGTGTCGAGCAGCCGCTGGCCTTCCTGGCCCGGCCCAGCACCGGTGTCTCGCGCGTCCTGTGGCTCGGTGACCCCCGGGCACTCCCGGCGGGGGGGTGGTCGGTCCAGTCTGGCCTCGCCTATGCGCTCACGCCGCAGGCATTGCCCGATTCGGCCCAGGTGTTCACCCCTGCGGGGCCGGGACCGGCCGACGAGGTCGCCAAGGCCGTGCGGCTGGCCGTCGCCGGTGGCACCGTCCACCTCGGGCGCCTGCTGGCGCCGGCCGGTGTGCGCTACGTCGTGGTGATCGACGCACTGGCCCCGTCCATGCTGGGGACGGTTCCAGCATCGGTGAGCGCGCCACCGCCTGCCGGCCTCAATGCGGACCTGCTCCAACAGGACGATCTCCAGGTGGTCCCAGGGGTGCTCGGGGTGCAGGTGTACGAGAACGGGGCGGCCATGCCGGTCACCGCCACGCGCGCCGGTGCACTATCGACGGGGACCTCGGCCTATCCCGGCGCGGCAGACGTGGCGGGCTGGCAGCCGGCGCTCAGCGCGCTCTCTGACGGTCCGGCGACCGGTGCGGTGCCGCCGGGCACTCTCTATGCGGGCTACGCGCCCGCCGGCGCCTTCGCCTTGACCGTGGACGGCCACCCACTGGCGCGGCAGGCGGCGTTCGGGTGGGCGGCGCAGTACGCGGTGACCGCCAGGGGCCGGGCCACCCTCTCGCTCTCGCAGTTCCCGCTGATCCCGCTGGCCGTCCTCCTGGAGCTGGCGGCCTGGGTCGTACTGGCGCTCGCGCTCATCGGGAGACCGAGCCGGCGGGAGCTGCCGACGGCGCTGGCCGTGCCGCTCGCCGCCGAGACCGTGGTCATCACCGAGGCGGTGACGTTGTGACGCCGGCGCACGTGAGCCGGGAACGCCGGTGGCGTGTGGCCGCCCTCGTGGTGCTCGTCATCGCCGGCGTCGGCATCGCAGTGGGCGCACATGGCACGTCGGCGCCGGTAGGCGCCGCACCCAGCCCGGCCGCGCTGGTCGGCGCACCCGACGCGGAGTCGACGGCCTGGTACTGCACGGGCCAGGCGACCGCGGGCGGCCTGTCGCCCGGCTTTCTCGTGCTCACCAACACGACGGCGCGGCCGGTGGCCGCCGACATCTCCGTCGTCTCGGACTCGGGCGCCACGGCGCACACGGCCGCCGCGGTCCCGGCCGACGGCGTGGTGACGCCCGCCATCCCCGCCCTGGCGTCAGGCTCCTGGGAATCCGAGACGGTCGTCACCTCGGGCGGTGGGGTGGCGGTCACCCAGACGGTCAGCGGCGCCCTGGGCTGGTCCCAGGCGCCGTGCCAGAGCACGACCTCGGACCGGTGGTACTTCGCCGGCGGTTCGACGGCCGCCGCCAACTCGCTCTACGTCTCGCTGCTCAACCCGACCTCGACGCCGGTGGTGGTCGACCTCAGCTTCGTGACACCGGCGGGCACGGTCCACCCGATCAACTACCAGGGCATCGTGCTCCCGGCCGGGCAGGTGGCGGTGGAGAACGTGACGTCAGAGGTCCAGCAGATCCCCACCATGAGCACCGTGGTGGCGACCCGGACCGGCCGCGTCGTCGCCGCCGAGGTGCAGCAGCTGGTGGGCGCCGGTGGGACGGTTGGTGGCCTGTCTCTGGTGCCGGGCGTGGCGACGCCCCAGTCGCATTGGCTGATCCCGCAGGCGCAGGAGGTTCCCGACGGCTCTTCGGAGATCAACGTGTTCAACCCCGGCGCGGCCACGGAGACGGTGACCGTGCGCTTCCGGTTGCCCTCCGGCCCCTTGGCGCCCTTGACCCAGAAGATCCTGCCGGGAACGAACTGGCCCCTCCTCACGAGCGGACAGACGCGCATCCCTGCGAACGAGACCTATACCACCGCTCTCGACGCCACCGGGGGGTCCGGCGTCGTGGTCAGCCGGACCGTGAGCCTTCCTGCCACCGCCACGCCACCGCCCCTGGCGGGGGTGGTCGTCGCCGTGGACGGCCTCAGCGCCGGGACGCCCACCCACCAGTGGGTGGTGCCGCCGCCCGGATCCGCCGGCACCCCGGCGGTGAGCGGTGCCGCACCGGCGTCCCTCGCCCTGTTCAACACCTCGACCGGGAGCGAGCGCTACACCGCAGCGTCCATCAGCGCAGCCGGGAGCAAGGTGATCGCCACCGGCACGCTGGCCCCCCGCACCGCGATGGTGGTGTCCGGCGCGCCCCTGGCGGCGGCGGGACTCGATCCGATCGTCGTGCGCGCGTCGGGAACCATGGCGGTGAGCGAGGACGCGGCCCCCACGGCGGGCCTCGGCATTGTGTCGATGCCGGGCATCCCGTTGGCGGCCGCAATCGGGGCCTGACCGGGCCGGCTCCCCGGGAGCAGGGCCGGGCTCAGAGGTTGTGGCGCTGATAGCGCCGCCACAGGACGCGACCAGCCGCCAGGACGACGCCGAGCAGCAGCAGGGCGAAGAGCAGTGGGCCGGCGAGGCGGATCACGCCCTCGACGCCGGCCACGAAGCCGCCGATGCTGGCGTGCCACGCCCGGATCAGGCCGGACTCGGGCAGCGGGCCCGGTGCGCGGGGAGGGGAACCCTCGTTCACCGTCACCGTGAGTGTGGAGTAGCTCGTCTGGTTCGAGAGCAGTTGCAGCTGCCCCTGCAGCTGCTCGATCTGGGACTGTATGGAATCGAGCTGCTCCTGCACCGCCAGGACGTCACCCACCGTGGTGGCCTTGGCCAGGATGGTGAGGTACTGCTGACGGCTGGCCTGCAGCGCGGTGATGCGTGACTGCAGGTCGACGTACTGGGCGCTGACGTCCGTCGCCTTGGTCGTCAGCTCGGACGTCTTGCCGAGCGCCCGCGCCCGCTGCAGTGCCGCCGTGAAGCTCCGCACCGGTACCTGCAGTGTCACGCTGCCCGAAGGGGCACCGGCGTCCGTCTCGCCGGACTGCGTCTGGGAGTTGGCCACGAAGCCGCCGTAGGCACCGGCCAGCGCCGTCAGGCGCGAGACCGTCTGGTCGAGCTTCCCGCGGCCGACCGTCAGCGTCAGTGAGCCGGTCTGCTCGATCCTCGCCGGCTGGCCCACCGCACCCTGGGGCAGGTTCGGCGCGGTCGACGGCGCGTTCGTGCTCTTGGCGCCACCGGCCGTTCCCGAAGCGCCGGCGCTGGAGGGTGCGGCGGCCTGGGGCGACCCGTTGGCGGAGAACTCGGGTGTCGTGGTCGTGGTCGGGGCGGGGGCCGGGGTGGCGGGGGCAGGGACGGCCGAGCGCGCGGGCGCTGCCGTGCCCACCGGCTGCGCGGTGCTGTGCACGAGAGTGCTGATCGCGGCTGCCCCCAGCACCAGGGCGGCGAGACACGCGGCGACCGAGAGCACGCGATGCCGGCCCGCCAGTCCCGCCAGTCCCGCCATCCGCCCCGGGCGGCGTGGCCCGGCGCGCCCGCCGAACAGCGCGGGGGCCTCATCGTTCCTCTTCTCGTTCGTGTCCCCGTCCTCCTCCCCGTCCTCCTCCCCGTCCTCGTCTGCCGCCGCGTTCGGCATCATGCGGCCGGCGGCCCGGTCGAGAATGTCGTCGGGACCGGTGGCGGGAACCTCGAAGGTGTCGGCGGCATCCGCGAGCAGCGCGGTCAGGCGGTCGTCGTCGAGCATGGTCATGGGCCGGTCTCCTCGGTACAAGGTGCCTCCCCGGCGCCGGCCAGGGCGCACAGGGCGGGGTCGCCCGCCAGGAGGCGGCGGGCCTCGTGCAGGCGGGACTTCACGGTGCCCGGTCGCCGGCCGATGGCCAGGGCGATGTCGCGCTCGCTGAGGTCGGCGTAGTAGCGCAGGACGACCGGGATGCGCAGAGACAGGGGCAACTGCTGCAGCGCGGCCAGCACCGTCTCGGCCACCTCGCCCTCCTCGGCTCTGGTCTCGGGGTCGGGGCCGGGAGCCGCCACGTGGGTCAGGGGCCCGTCGCCGGCGCGCCGGTCACGGTGGGGGATCTCGCGGCGCAACTTGGAATAGCAGGAATTGACGACGACGCGGTAGAGCCAGGGCCGGATGCTCGGGACGGCGGACAGCGAGTCGCGAAAGCGCCAGGCGCGCAGGTAGGCGTCCTGCACGGCCTCCTCGGCGTCGGCCCGGTTGCCCAGGATGAGGCACGCGGTGCGGAACGAGGCCACGTAGCCGTCCTCGAGCCAGTCCGCGAGCTGGTGCTCCACCATCCCCCTTCATGACGCTGCGTCACGCGGATCGGTTCGATCCGCTGCCGTGCCGGCGCCACGCCGTGCCTAGCGGGCTGCTGGTCCCTCCGGGGCGCCGGACGAGGGGTTGGCCGGCGGCGGCCAGGGCGGGGGAGCCCATCCCTCGGGGTCGGCCGGCGTGGAGGCGGGCGCCGGTGCGGCGGGGACGGCGAGGTCGACGTGCGGGGTGTCCCCGTTGCCGCTGCCGTTGGCACCGCTGCTGACCGGCGCGGTGATGGCGGCCTCGTGGAAGTGCGGCACCGACTTGGCGCCCTCGTCGTGCACGGGCGAGCCATGGGCCTCGTCGACCAGCCGGGCCACTTCGGCGCCGTCGATGATCTCGTTGTCGAGCAGCGCCCGCGCAATGGCGTTGAGGCCGCCCCGGTGCTTGCTCAGCACCTCGTGGGCGCGCTGCTCCTCGACCCGCAGGATCCGCTCGACCTCGTCGTCGATGATCTTGGAGGTGTCCTCGGAGTAGTCACGCGTGTGCATGAGGTCCTCGCCCAGGAAGACCTGGCCGGCCGACCCCCAGGCCATGGGGCCGATGGCGTCGCTCATGCCCCACTCGCGCACCATCTTGCGGGCGAGCTCGGTGTTGCCGACAAGGTCGTTGGCGGCCCCGGTCGACAGGTCGCCGTAGACGAGCAGCTCGGCCACGCGGCCGCCCATGCGCACGCACAGCGAGTCCTCGATGTAGTCGCGCGGGTGGATGTGGCGCTCCTCCATCGGGAGCTGGTGGGTGACGCCGAGGGCCATGCCCGTCGGGAGGATCGTGACCTTGTGCACCGGGTCCGCGTGCTCCAGGACGTAGGCCAGCACGGCATGGCCGCCCTCGTGGTAGGCGATGCGCTCCTTCTCGGCCTCCGAGAGCACCATCGACTCGCGCCGCTGCCCGAGCAGCACCCGGTCCCGTGCCGTCTCGAAGTCGGCCATGGCGATGTCGAGGCTGCCTCGCCGCACGGCGTGCAGCGCGGCCTCGTTGACCAGGTTGGCCAGGTCGGCGCCGCTCATGCCCGGCGTGCCCCGGGCCACCACGCTGAGGTCGACGTCGGTGGCCATGCGCTTGCCCTTGCAGTGCACCGCCAGAATGGGCAGCCGCTCCTCGAGGTCGGGCAGGGGCACGACGATCTGGCGGTCGAAGCGACCCGGCCGCAGCAGGGCGGGGTCGAGGATGTCGGGCCGGTTGGTGGCGGCGATCATGACCACGCCCTCGGCGGTGTCGAAGCCGTCCATCTCGGAGAGCATCTGGTTCAGGGTCTGCTCGCGCTCGTCGTGCCCGCCACCGAGGCCGGCGCCGCGCTTGCGTCCGATGGAGTCGATCTCGTCGACGAAGACGATGGCCGGCGCCTGCTTGCGCGCCGTCTGGAACAGGTCGCGTACCCGGCTGGCGCCGACCCCCACGAACATCTCCATGAAGTCGGAGCCGCTGACCGACATGAAGGGCACGCCGGCCTCGCCGGCGACGGCGCGGGCGATGAGCGTCTTGCCGGTCCCGGGCGGTCCGACGAGCAGCACGCCCTTGGGGATCTTGGCGCCGATCTCCTTGAAGCGGGCGGGGGTCTTGAGGAAGTCCACCACCTCGCTGATCTCCTGCTTCACCCCGGTGTAGCCCGCCACGTCCTCGAAGGTCGTCGAGGGCCGGTCACTGCTGAAGGTCTTGGCCTTGGAGCGCCCGATGGACATGATCCCCGACATCTGGCCCCGGGTCTGGCGCCCGATGAAGTAGATGAAGGCGGCGCCGATGGCGATGATGAAGATGTAGGGCAGCAGGGCGCCGAGGAGGTTCGACGACGTGGGCGGGAAGCTGACCGAGACGCCGTTGTTGCGCATCTCGGTGACGTCGTTGGGCAGGGACGGGCTGGGGCCCTGGACGGTGTAGGCCGTGCCGTCCTTGAGCTTGCCCGAGATCTCGCCGGTCGAGTTCGAGATCTGGGCGCTCGAGACCTGCTTGGAGGTGACCTCCTGCAGGAACTTGGTGTAGGAGACCGACTTGGCGTTGTTGGTCTTGATCGTGCCCACGGCGAGCAGGATGGCCACGATCCCGATGGCCAGGACGCCCCCGAGCCCGCGCCAGCTCTGCCCCGACGGGGCGGACGGCTGGGGCGTTCCGTCCCCGCCAGCAGGCGCGCTCGGCTTGTTGGCCGGCTTCTCCGCACGCTGGGGGCTCACGGCATCCATGCTAGGCGCCGTCCCTGCCTGGCGGTGACCGCCTCGTCACTTCGTCCCTGAGGGTCTCCCTGCAGGTGGGGACGCTGCGGGCACCGGTAACGTCTGCTCGATGACCGATTCCGAGCCCGGCGGGGCGGCCCCCGGCGCAGCGGGCCCTCCCGCCCGCCCGCCCGGGCCCGTCCCAGACGGCTACGTGCCCCGGGAATGGCTCCCGCCGGCGCCCGCGCCCGCCGTGGCGCCACCGCCGGCCATGCCTCCGTACGACGCCACCTTCTCCCTGTTGCCGCCCCCGCCCTCGGTGCTGCCCGAATCCGACGTGCCCTTCCTCGATACGCCGTGGGTCCCTCCGCAGACGAAGCGCCAGGGCTGGGTCTGGCTCGTCTACGCCGTGGGCGGCTTCCTGGTCGGCCAGCTCGGCGCGCTGATCTTCGGCTACATCGCAGGCGGCATCGCCGGGAAGACGGCCACGCAGATGACGGCCATCGCCTCGGCGGCGGTCCCGCCGGAGTGGTACGTGGTGTCCACGCTGCTCGGCCTGTGGATCGGCTTCATCGGCGCACCGTGGCTGGCCAGCCGCACGCAGGGGACGCGCCGCTTCTTCCGCGACCTCGGCGTGCGCTTCCGCGTCATCGACCTGGTGGGGATCGCCATCGGCATCGGCGGCCAGATCCTCGTCGCCATCATGTACGCGCCGTTCCAGCACGACATCAAGAACTTCAACGGGCCGTCGCAGAAGCTCACCGGTGCGTCGCACGGCGCCGGATTCGTCGTCATCGCCATCGCCACGGTGCTCTTGGCCCCCGTCATGGAGGAGCTCTTCTTCCGCGGCCTGCTGCTGAAGGCGCTCGTCCGCCTGCTCACGAAAGTGGGGGCAGCCGGCGGCGCCCGTGCCGCCGGAGTCGTCCTGGCCGTGATCGTCGACGGGCTCCTCTTCGGCCTGGCGCACGGCGAATGGGTGCAGCTGGCCGGGCTCGCCGCCTTCGGCATGATCCTGGCCGCCGTCTCGTACCGCACGGGGCGCCTGGGCATGAACATGGTCGCTCACGCCAGCTTCAACCTCGTCGCCATAATCGCCATCGCGGCGAACGGGAGCGTCATCATCCACTGAGGACGCACCGGCCCTTGCTGGCGGACCGCCGCGTGCACGCCCCCTATGGTGGGGGCCCGTGAGCCGACCCGTGAGCCGACCCGTGAGCCGAATGGACCAGGTCTTCAAGGCGTACGACGTGCGCGGCACGGTGCCCGACCAGCTGAATGCCGACATGTGCCGCGCCATCGGGCGCGCCATGGCCCGCTTCGTCGGCGCCCCCCAGATCCTCGTGGCCCGCGACATGCGCGAGACCGGCGTGGAGCTGGCGGCCGCCTACTCGGACGGCGTACGCGCCGAGGGCGTCGACGTCGTCGATCTGGGCCTGGCCTCGACGGACTTCTTGTACTTCGCGTCGGGCCACCTGAATTCGCCCGGGGCCATGTTCACGGCGTCGCACAACCCCGCGCAGTACAACGGGCTCAAGCTCTGCCTGTCCGGTGCCCGGCCCATCGGGCGCGACACCGGCCTGGCCGACATTGCGGCCGGCGCGGAGGAATTGCTGGGCCAACCCCTGCCGCCCCTCACCGGGTCCTGGCGTGAGCAGAACCTGCTGGACGCGTGGGCGGACCACGTGGTGTCGTTCGTCGACCTCACCACATTGCGGCCGCTCAAGGTCGTGGCCGACACCGCCAACGGCATGGGCGGGCTGGTGGTGCCGATCGTGTTCGAGCGCCTCCCGTTCACGGTGGAGATCCTCTTCCCCGAGCTCGACGGCAGCTTCCCGAATCACCCGGCCGACCCGATTCAGCCCGAGAACCTGGTGGCGTTGAAGGCGGCCGTGCTCGAGCAGGGGGCGGACATCGGGCTCGCCTTCGACGGGGACGCGGATCGCGTCTTTCTCGTCGACGAGAAGGCCGAGCCCGTCTCGGGCTCGCTCACCACGGCGCTGGTGGCCGCCTCCATGCTGACCAAGCACCCCGGCGAGACGGTCCTCTACAACCTCATCTGCTCCCACGTGGTGCCCGAGGTCGTCACGGAAATGGGCGGCCGGCCCATCCGCACCCAGGTCGGCCACTCCATCATCAAGAAGGTGATGGCCGAGACGGGAGCGGTATTCGGCGGCGAGCATTCGGGGCACTACTACTACCGCGACAACTTCCGGGCCGACTCGGGCATCATCACCGCGCTGGTGGTCCTGGAGCTGCTGTGCCAGCGCGGGCAGCCGCTCTCCGAGATGCTCCAGCCCTACCAGCGCTACGTGGACTCGGGAGAGATCAACACCACCGTGACCAGCCCCTCTGCGACGGTGGAGGCCATCGCCGAGCACGAGCGCAAGGCGGGCGCCTCGGTCGACATGCTGGACGGGCTGACCGTCGAGCGCGGCGACTGGTGGTACAACGTCCGCCCCTCCAACACCGAGCCGTTGCTCCGACTCAACGTGGAAGCGAAGACAGCCGAGCGCTGCGCCGCCCACGTGGCCGAGGTACGCCAGCTCATTGCCGCCAACGCCGGCCTCGCGGCCGGCCCGAACTGAGGAGCTCATCATGAGCCTCGACCCGCTCCTGCTCGACGTCCTGGCCTGCCCCGAGGACAAGGGACCACTGCTGTGGTTCGAGGACGAAGACGTCCTCTACAACCCGCGGCTGCACAAGAGCTACGCGGTGGTGGACGGCGTGCCCGTTTTGTTGATCGACGACGCGGTCGCGGTCGGGGACACCGAGCACGAGCGTCTGATGGCCAAGGCGGAGAGCAACAAGGTGCGGGCCACCGGCCCGGCGCCTGGGTGAACGAGCGGCCCCCCCTCGACACGCTCGGCGCACTCGACACGCTCGGGGTGTGGGAGGCCGTCGCCGCCCTGCCCGAAGAGCTGTCCGGGGCGCGCCGGGCGGCCGATGACGCGTTGGCGGGGCTCGCCCCGTTCGGCGCTGGTGTGTTGCGCTCCGTCGCTGCCTTCGGCCTGGGAACCGGCGCGACGGCCTGCGCCGCCGCGGCGGCCCTCACGACGGCGGACCTGCCGGTGCCGTTCTGGGTCGGCCGGGGCTCGGCGCTCCCGGCCTTCGTCGATGCGTCCACGCTGGTCCTGGCCGTCTCTTCGTCGGGCGGCACCGAAGAGACGCTGACCGCCGCCGAGAAGGCGATCGAACGCGGGGCGCAGGTGGTGGCCGTCGGGGGTGGGCCCGGAGGGGCGCTGGCCCGTCTGGCCGCGGGGGCGGGTCTGCCCTGGTGCCCGGCCACGCCCTCGACGGAGCGGGCTCCCGCCCGCATGGCGCTGGCGGCGACCACAGTGCCCCTGCTGGTCGCCCTGGCGCGGGCCGGCCTGCGACCGGACTGCACGGCCACGCTCGACGCGGCGGTGACTGCCCTGGCCCGGCGGCGCGACGCCCTCGTGGCTCCGGGCGGCGCCCCGGCCGAGCTGGCACGTCGCCTGGGCCGCACCATCCCGTTGGTCTACGGCTCCGCCGGCGCCGCTGCGGTGGCAGCGCACTGGTGGAAGGCCCAGGTGAACCTCAACGCCAAGGCGCCGGCGTTCGCGGCCACGTTGCCGGACCTGACCCACGACGAGCTGGCGGGCTGGGGCCAGGGAGGCGACGTCACGCGACAGACGATGTCGTTGGTGCTCCTGCGCCATGCCGGCGAGGCGCCGCGCACCGCCGGCCAGTTCGACGCGGTGCGGGCGGCCACGGACGAGGTCATGGCCGACGTGTTCGAGGTCACGGGGGAGGGCGACGACGACCTGAGCCGCTTCTTCGACCTCACGTTGCTGGGCTCGCTCCTCTCCCTGCACCTGGCCGCCCGCGAGGGCGTGGACCCAGGGCCGGTTCCCGCCGTCGACGAGGCTCAGGCCGGCGCGCCTGCCCGATAGCCATGTCGCCGTCGGACCATGGCCGTCGGGCCATGGTCGTCGGGCTCTTACCTGCGAAAGATCGAACGAACTCGGCGGAGCGGGCGGGTGATCCGCCAGCTCCTGGTGTTCAGCGTTTCGGCAAGCTCGGCCCGGGCTGCCTCCGCACGCATCTCGGCCGCCTCTCGTTCGATGCGCAGTACTTCAGAAACTGCCTGCTGCTCGTCGCTAAGAGCGCTCAACTCGTCACGCTCCGACTCAAGGCGAAGGACCTCGGACCGAAGAGCATTGCGTTCCGCGAGAGCGGCGTCGCGTGCTGCCGTCGCTGCGTCACGCTCTGAGCTCAGCCTCGTGCCGGTTTCGTCCGCGAGGTGCTCAATGGCCGAGAGCCAGTTCCATATGACAGGGGTGGCGACCCCTGGCGCGAACGTCTGTTCATCTGCGTCATCCCCGGCTTCCGTCCAGCGAGCGGAAAGATCCCGAAAGACCTGCTCGTCACGCGGGTGCACCATCAGTGTGGACAACAGCGCGAGGATGCGCGGCGGCAATTTGCCTCGGTCGATTCCGGCGCGGCGCGGAAGCTTCAAGCCGGTTTGATCAGGCGCCGATACCCAGAGTGAAACGAGCCACACCAGAAACGAGAAGTATGCGTCGTTGGGCCACATCCTGTCTTCCGGGATCGGGCTCAAGGAGCCGTGATCGATGAGATGGGCCTTCTCCTCGTCCGGGTCCCACACGACGTTCCAGGCGCGAAGGTCTCCGTGATACAACCCGTGGGCCTCCAGCTCGGCCAGAGCCTCGAGCACCTGGCCTGTGACGGCTGACTTCGCGTCGACGTCGGTCGAGTGGATGATCTCACTCAGCAGGACACCGGGATACGTCGTGCGGAAGAGGATCGATTCCTGGTCACCGTCGACGAACTCCAGCAGCGCCGGAGCGTCGATCCCTCTGCTCGCCAATGCGTCGAGCATCTGCGCTTCTTGACGGAACTCCTGCCGGAGCTGCAGCACGACTGCCTGGTCTGCATCATCGACGAACCGAGCAGTGACCTTCACGATTCCGGATGCGACGAAGTAGTACCGTCGTAGTCCCCGATGGGCGCCATCCACGGCGCCGTGTGACGACTCCGTCCACGACTCAATGGGCTGGAGTTCGTCGCCGGCGAGCACGCAGGCCGTGCTGGCATAGAGGGTCGGTCGTTGCACGTCGGAGAGGTGCGTCCCGGCGAGGGCAATTTCGCGGATGAATGGATAGCGGGTCAGGGTGGCACGCGGATCGGTGGGCAATGATGTCGCCCAGAAGACGGGTTCGGTGGCCAAGGCCATCTCGAAGAGCGCATGAGGTATGTGTCGGGCCAGCGTCGCCACCAGCTCGACGGCGGACGTGTGGCCATCACGGTGCGCGACATGGTGGAGGACGGAGAATCCGATCACCAGGTCGAAGTCACGTAAGTCGACCAGGTCACGACAATCGACGATGTCGCCTTCGATGAACTCCACGTCGAATCCGGGGTGTTCTTCCCCGATCATGCGGGCCAGTGCGACGTTCTCAGGCACCGCGTCGATTCCCGTCACATGATGGCCGAGTTGCGCGAGTCGAAACGCGATGTAGCCCTGTGCCGATCCCAGGTCGAGGACCTGGAGGGGTCGTTCGAGATGCGATGAGATCTGGCCAACCGCTCGACACAGCACATCGATCCGATCATCGTCTGGAGATCGGGAGGCCAGGATGTCGGGGTGACCGAAGATCGGTTGATAGATCTCGGGAAGCGCCTGAATCAGTGTTGCGATCGTGTCTCCTCCGCCCTCCTCCGGATGGGTCGGGGTCCGTCGGGGGGTTATGGCGGGAACAGCCGGCAGGGTGGTGCCCAACGATGCTGCCGTGGCCTTCATGAACCCTCGGTAGGCGTCCACGGTCGTGTACCCCTCATAGCGCTGGCACATGCTCCACATGGCACCCTCTCGGAAGGGCTCGAAGTGCGGATCGTCGTGCGTGTCGTACCAACCGAGCAGGTTGTCGTACATGACCGTCGGCACCGTGTCCTCGAAAAGGCCGCGCTCGCAGGCGATGCCGTAGAGGTCGTGATCGCTGAATGCGAGGTCGTCTTCGTGGTTGAACAGCTGATCGAGGTTGGAGGCCAGGTCGGTCTCGGACTCGAGCCGTCGCCAGAGCTCGCGGACGTTGGCCGTCGAGAACAGGACGACCCCCGATATATGGCGTTGGTAGTCGTCCGAATTGGCGTAGTCAAGCACCTCTTCGAACCCGGGCAGCCCCTGCAGGAGGTAGGCGGACCCCCGGTACATCCGGTAGTCCCAGTCGGGTTTCCGGACAGCGGGGACCCAGTAGAAGCAGCGAGGGCGCCGAGTCTCGGGATCGTACAGTCGAGACTCGTCCCAATTCGCGAAGACGAAGACCTCGCTGTCGAGGATGACGGCTTGGTCCGTCTCCACGTAACGGTCTACGCACAGCCGGAAGAACATCTGGCGGTACCAGCCAGCCTCCCGGAATTTTCGGTCCCATCCGAAGGCCGGGAGACGCCCAGAAACATCAATATCGCGTTCATCGATGTACCTGACCCCGAGGGACTGCAAGAGGGCCACTTCATCCGGTTCGAGATTGCCCACGACGACAACCGGAGCCGAGGTCTTTTGGCGGAGACCTTCGATGCACATCTGTGCCGGGACAAGGTGACGGCGGGAGACCGTGATGACGTAACTCAACGACTCGTCGTTGCCTGGTTGGCTCAACCCTGCGGCTCCGTTCATCCGTGCAGGTCAGCCGTCGGTGGGACTGCTCGGTGGCGCCGCCGACGTGGCAACGGCGAAGTCGCCCAGCGGGGAAAGGCCGCCGACGGTCGGTTTACTGAACGGAGAATCGTCCGGACGTTCGCCGCAGCGGAACGGCCCGTCGAGGTGGCCTGAAGCACTTGCGGACGGTACTGGTGGAAGCTGAGCGGGTTCTGGGTGCACGCAGTGAGCGTTCTGGGATTCAGGGCCCTCCATGGCTTCTTGGGCGATGCGGGCCGCCGCAGCCGCACTGGAGTCGGAAACGAGCCAGGCGCTCTGTTGTCCCAGCGGCTCATCGACGGCGGAGCCAGAGCGCGCCTCCGGCCCCATCGGCCAGCGCAGGCACTGCGTGGACCATGGTCTCGTAGTGCTGCGAGGACAGCCAGTCGTTGAAGAGGACGATCTCGAACTCACGATTGAAGAGCAAGAAGGCGTGCAGCAGGTACGACTCGGACCAGGCGCGCCCTTCCTCGACCCATTGGCGTGGGTACTCGAAGGGCCAGAACATGTCATGGATGTGGATGTAGATGCCGGACGGCACGACGGGCAAGACCCGTGTGATCAGGTGGTGCGCGTCGCTCCCGGTCCTGACCACGTGCGAGCAGTCGATGAAGAGGATGTCGCCGGGCTCGAGCTCGGTGAAGCGCGCGATGTCGACGCCTTGGACCGGGCTGACGATGATCTCGACGTTGTCATCGGGCCGCACCAGGCGGCTGAGGTCGTCGGGGTAGGGCTCAATACAGGTCAGATGCAGCCGGCCGTCGAGCCAACGGTCGTTGGTGTCGAGGGTGAGAGCCGTCGTCCATCCTGAACCGACCTCGAGGTAGCGCTTCGGACGGAGGAGACGCAGGAAGGCCTGCAGGATCAGCCCGTCGCCGACGCCGTAGGACGGGTTGTTGGTGAAATAGCGGCGATCGGGCAGCGGCTCCGTGTTGAACGTGACATCGCCGGCCAGGGGTGCCAGTTCCCTGAACAACGCCAGTTGGGCGTCCGCGTTGAGGTCGAGTCCGGTCAGGAAGTCAGGTCGCGTGAAGATCCTGTCCTGGTCGGCCATGATCTCGCGCATCGTCGGGACAGGGGAGTAGTAGTGACCCGGCGGTCGCCAGGAGAGGAACGGGGTCGCGGATTCGTCCATGATGCGTCCGCACCACTGCTCGGCCTTCGGAGCCGTCGCGCTTTGTGCCGAGAGGAGCCGGCGCTGCTGCGCCAGCTCCTCCTGCAGCGCTTCGATCTCGTCGGTGCGGCGCACCGCTCGCAGCACGCGGTCGATGAGTGGGATCCGCCGGACGGCCCGCCGCCAGCGTCTCACCTCGTCATCGGGCACCCGCGCCTCCGAAGGGAACTCTGAACGACCGTCAGGGGTTGACGATCGCACTCGGGCACGAACGTACTAGTTGAGGCGCTCGACGATCATCGCCATGCCCTGGCCTCCACCGACACACATGGACTCGAGCCCGAACGTCTTGCCGGTGTCCTCGAGTGCGTTGAGCAGCGTGGTCATGATACGGGCGCCGGTCTGGCCGAACGGGTGGCCCAGCGCGATGGCTCCGCCCTTGACGTTGAGCTTGTCCCAGCTGATGCCGAGGTGCTTGGCCGAGGGGATCACCTGGGCTGCGAACGCCTCGTTGATCTCCACCAGGTCGATGTCGTCGATCGTCATGTTGGCCCGGGCCAGGACCTGGCGGCAGGCGTCGACCGGGCCCAGGCCCATGATCTCGGGGTTGACGCCTGTCACGCCGCTGGCCACGATGCGGGCCAACGGCGTGAGGCCCAGCGCCTTGGCCTTGGTGTCGCTCATGACGATGACCGCGGCGGCGCCGTCGTTGAGCGGACAGGCGTTGCCGGCCGTCACCGTGCCGCCTTCGCGGAACACGGGCTTGAGGTTGGAAAGGCCTTCGAGGGTCGTGCCGGCTCGCGGCCCGTCATCCTTGGTGACGACGGTCCCGTCGGACAAAGTGACAGGGATTATCTCGCGCTCGAAGAAGCCGTTGCCCTGGGACTCGACGGCCCGCGTCTGCGACAGCAGCGCGAACTCGTCCATCTCCTGGCGGGAGACCTTCTCGAACTCAGCGACGTTCTCCGCCGTCTGACCCATGGCAATGTAGACGTCGGGCAGGCCCGAGGGCGGGGCCCAAGGCTCGGTGACGGCGGGGGCACGGACCTTGGTCCGCTCCTCTGCGGCGGCGAACGCCGTGTTGTGGGGGCCGGTGTCCGACGCGCCGTGCGCATAGCGGCTCACCGTCTCGACGCCGGCGGCAATGAAGACGTCGCCCTCACCGGCGCGGATGGCGTGCGCCGCCATGCGGATCGCCTGCAGGGACGAGGAGCAGTAGCGGTTCACCGTGACGCCTGGGACATTGTCCAGACCGGCCAGGAGCGCGGCCACGCGGGCGACGTTGTAGCCCGCCTCGCCGGCCGGCTGCCCGCAGCCGAGGATGACGTCCTCCACCTCGGCGGGGTTGAGCTGCGGGACCTGCCCGAGCACCGAGCGGAGGACCAGTGCGCTCAGGTCGTCGGGTCGGCACTCGACGAGTGAGCCCTTGTTGGCCCGTCCGATAGGGGTGCGACCGGTGGCGACGATGACGGCTTCAGGCATGGTGAGGGCTCCTCGGGTTCGATTCGGGGACTCGAGCGTGCACCGGGGAACCCGCCCCGGGGCGGATTGCAGGTTACTTGGCGGTAGCGAGGCGCTCAGCAGGCCCATTGGCCGCCTGAGCGGGGCGGACTGTAACGTGTTCTCGCGCGCGGAGCCCAGACGGTCGGGCCGGCGACGACATAGCGCTGACGTGGGCCGATGCGCCCCGCCACCCGGGAGGGACACGTATGGAAATCGCCTTGACCGAGGAGCAGCAGGCGCTCAAGAGCGAGCTGCGCGCCTACTACCAGAAGCTCTTGACCCCCGAGCTCGAGCAGGAGCTCTCCGGGTCGGGTGGCATCGGCCCCGTGGTGCGCAAGGTGGTCAAGCAGATGGGCAGCGACGGCTGGCTGGGCATCGGCTGGCCCACCGAGTGGGGCGGGCAGGGTCGCTCCGCCATTGAGCAGTTCATCTTCTTCGACGAATCCATGCGCAGCGGGGCGCCCGTCCCGATGCTCACCATCAACACCGTGGGCCCGACGATCATGAACTTCGGCACCCAGGAGCAGAAGGAGTACTTCCTGCCCAAGATCCTGGCTGGGGAGATCCACTTCTGCATCGGGTACACCGAGCCGAATTCGGGTACCGACCTGGCCTCGCTGACCACACGGGCCGTGCGCGACGGCGACGAGTACGTCATCAACGGCGCCAAGATCTTCACCAGCCTGGCCGGGGACGCGGACTACATCTGGCTGGCCACGCGCACCGACCCGAACGTGGCCAAGCACAAGGGCATCTCCATGTTCTTGATCCCCATGGACACCCCGGGCATCCGTGTGGTGCCGATGAAGCTGCTGGGGGACCACAACATCAACTACACCTTCTACGAAGACGTGCGCGTTCCCGCCACCGCGCTGGTGGGCGGCGAGAACCAGGGCTGGAGCCTCATCACGAACCAGCTCAACCACGAACGGGTCACGTTGTGCTCGCCCGGGATCATCGAGCGCGTGCTCACCGACGTGCGGGTCTGGTCCCAGGCCACGAAGCTCCCCGACGGGCGCCGTGTCATCGATCAGGAGTGGGTCCAGGAGCACCTGGCCCGGGTGCACGCCGAGCTCGAGTTCCTCCGCCTCATCAACTGGAAGGTGGCGTGGCAAGCCACGCAGGGCACCCTCGACGTGGCCGACGCCTCGTCGATCAAGGTCTTCGGCACCGAGTTCTACCTGCGGGCCTTCCGCTCGCTGATGGAGGTCATCGGGCAAGCCGGCTACCTGACGCGGGGGTCACCAGGTGCGGTCATCGCCGGACGTCTGGAGATGTACGCCCGCTCCATGATCATCCTCACCTTCGGTGGCGGCACCAACGAGATTCAGCGGGACCTCATCGCAATCTTCGGCCTCGGCATGCCGCGGTCGCTGCGCTGATCCCACCTAGAGCCAGGAGATCGATCCCATGGATTTCAGTTACAGCGAGGAGCAGGAGGCCGTACGCCAGTTGGCCGGGCAGATCTTCGGCGAACGGTCGACCCACGAGCGCCTGAAGCAGGTCGAGGCTGCCGCCGGTGACGACGGGCCCTTCGACCGCGAGCTCTGGAAGGAGCTGGCCGCTGCAGGCCTGCTCGGCATCCACCTGGGCGAGGACGTCGGCGGCGCCGGGCTCGACTTCGTCGCTGCCTGCCTGGTCGTGGAAGCGGCGGGGCGCACGGCAGCCTACGTCCCGGTGGTCGAGACCATGGTCTACGGCGCGCTGCCCCTCGACCGTTTCGGCACCGATGCGCAGCGCAAGACCTGGCTGGCCGGCGTCGCCAGCGGCGACACGATCCTCACGGCGGCCATGGCGGAGTTGGTCGGAGAGGTGATCCTGCCCGGCGGTTCCGAGCCGGCCACCACTGCAACGGCGCAGGCGGACGGCTCGTGGGTGCTCTCGGGCACCAAGGCCTGCGTGCCGGCCGCCTTCGTGGCCGACGCCATCCTGGTCCCGGCCACCTGCCAGACGGCAGAGGGCGCCCCGGCTGGTCCCGGCGTCTTCGTCGTGGAGCGTGGCGCCGACGGTGTTGCACTGACGCGGCAGACGACCACGACCGGACGACCCGAGGCGATCGTGGAGCTCGACGGCGTGCGGGTCGGCGCCGACCGCCTCGTGGGCGAACGCTCGGACGGGGAGGCGGTGATCGACTGCATCAACGAGTTCGCCACCACCGCGCTCTGCATCGAGGAGGCCGGGGTCTGCGCATCGGCCCTGGAACTCACGGCGGAGTACACCAAGACGCGGGTGCAGTTCGAGAAGCCCATCGCCACCTTCCAGGCGGTTGGCCAGCGGGCCGCCGATGCCTACGTCGACACCGAGGCCATCCGCCTCACCGCATGGCAAGCGGCGGCACGGCTGGCCGCAGGCCTCCCGGCCTCGGCCGAAGTGGCGATCGCCAAGTACTGGGCGGCCGAGGGTGGCCAACGCGTCGTGCACGCGGCGTCACACCTCCACGGCGGTGTGGGCGTCGACCGTGACTACCCGCTGCACCGCTACTTCCTCCTTACCGAGCAGATCGAGCTGACGCTCGGCGGGGCGAACGCCAGCCTGCGCCGGTTGGGCCGGATGCTGGCGGACGAGCCGGTCTGACGGCGTCGATCAGCCGGTTCGCTGTCGGCGATCAATCGTCAGCGATCAGCTGAGTCTGGCGGCCTCGACGGAATCGGATTCGAGAGGCCCAGTCCGTACCCGGCCAGGAAGACGCCCGCCTCCTCATGGCGGGGGTAGGCGCCGGCCAGCTTGTGGAAGGCAGGGGAGTGGTCGGGGTAGGTCAGATGCGCGAGCTCGTGCACCAGGACCGAGTCGAGCACCCATTCGGGCACGACGCGCAGTCGGTGTGAGACACGGATCTGGCCTGAGTAGTACGAGCACGAGCCCCAGCGCGCCGTCTGGTTGGTGACCCAGCGGACGGACTCGGGTCGGGCTCCCACGAGGTAGCGGTCGCTCAGCTCGATCGCCCGGGCCAGCAGACCGTCGTCGTCGAGACCGGACTGCAGCCGGTGTCGGGTGAGCAGCCGCTCGACCAACCAATCGGTCGTCTTCTGCCGGCTCTCGACGTCGAGGTGCGCCGGGAGCGAGACGACGATGCGCCCGCCGACCCACTTGGCCTCCGACGTCTTCTTGCGACGCTTGCTGATACGGACCTCGACCTCGGGCGCTGCCTCCGCTGCGCTGCAGTTGCCGGCGCCGTCCGCGGCGTCCGCTGCCGTTTCGACGGGCTCGGCCTCGACCCCGGAGCCGGATGAGTCCGGCGGGCCTAGCGAATGGCGTTGCTGCGAATCCGGGAGATCGGCCAGGTCGAAAAGGGTCACGTCGGGCATTGTGGCCGACCAGTGTGACCGGGTCAGGCATGCCTGGTCAGGTCGCCGGTGTCCTCGGTTGCGTCGATCTGGGCCCGGACCAGGCACGGGGGCCGATGATCCCCTATTTCGCGAAATCGCAGCGCTACCCTTTTTTCCTATGACCACCTCGCCAGTGCCAATGACCGGGTACCCGATGCAGCTCGATCTCGATGCCCCGGACAAGATCGCCCGATGGAGACCGCTGGTGCACTGGCTGCTCGCGATCCCACAGATGATCGTCCTGTACGCGCTCGGGATCGTGCAGAGCATCGTCTGGATCATCGCCTTCTTTGCCATCCTGTTCACAGGGGCGATGCCCGAGAGCCTCTTCGGCTTCATGGCCATGACACACCGCTACCAGTGGCGCCTTGCCTCGTACATCTGGTTCATGCGAGAGGGCTACCCACCGTTCGACTTCACGACGGTGGACCAGGACCCCGGCGGCGATCCCGCCCGGTTCTCCGTCGAGAGAGCCCCTAAGCTCAGCCGCGGGCTGATCTTCGTCAAGTGGTTGCTGGCGATCCCGCACTACATCGTGCTGCTGTTTCTCTTCATTGCCGTGTACGTCGTCGTCATCATTGGCTTCTTCGCCGTCATCATCACCGGGAAATGGCCAGAGAGCCTGCGTACGTTCGTGATCGGCGCCATGCGCTGGGCCTACCGCGTCAGCATCTACACCTACCTGATGACGGACACGTACCCGCCCTTCAGCCTGGACTGAGCCCAGGAGTAGGACCAGCGGGTTGCGACCTGGCGGTCTGCGACCCGCCGCAACAGGGCCTCAACCGAGGACGAGCTCGGCCAGGGTCCGCAACGTGGCGACGTCGCCGTTGACGAGCATGGTGGTGGCACGCGACTCGCGCCACGCCTCGAGGTCGTCGCGGATCTTCTCCACCGGGCCGACCAGCGCGATCTCCTCCACGAGGGAGGTCGGGACGGCGGCGGCCGCGTCGTCCTTGCGCCCGTCGAGGTAGGCGTCCTGGATCTTGGTGGCCGCCTCCTCGTAGCCCATACGGGCGAAGACGTCGAAGTGGAAGTTCATGTCCTTGGCGCCCATACCGCCGATGTAGAGCGCGAGATAGGGGCGGAATCCGTCGGCCGCCGCATCGGTGTCATCGCTGATGACGGTGGGCGCGAAGGCCAGCACCTCGAAGTCGTGGGCACTGCGCCGCGCCCCCGGACGGGCGAACCCCTCGTCGAGCGACGCCTCGAAGGACGACATTGCACGCGGCGAGAAGAAGATGGGGAACCAGCCGTCGGCGATCTCGGCTGCCAGGGCGATGTTCTTCGGTCCCTCGGCACCCAGAATGATGGGGATGTCGGCCCGCAGGGGGTGCACGATCGACTTGAGCGGCTTGCCCAGTCCGGTCCCGCCCGGATAGGGCAGCGGGTAGTGCGGCCCGTCGTTGGTCACCGGCTTCTCACGGGCCAGCACCTGGCGCACGACGTCCACGTACTCGCGGGTGCGAGCCAGGGGAGCGGGGAAGGACTGGCCGTACCACCCCTCGACCACCTGGGGGCCCGAGACCCCGAGGCCGAGCACGAAGCGCCCGCCCGAGAGATGGTCCAGTGTCTGCGCCGCCATGGCCATGGCAGTCGGCGTACGCGCCGACAGCTGGCACAGAGATGTGCCGAGGCGCACCCGTTCGGTCTGCGAGCCCCACCAGGCCAGTGGGGTCAGTGCATCGGAGCCGTAGGACTCCGCCGTCCAGACCGAGTCGAAGCCGAGGCGTTCGGCCTCCATGACGACCTCCGTCGCGTTGGGCGGCGGACCGGCGCCCCAATAGCCCATCTGCAGACCGATCTTCATGGACTTCACGTGTGACTCCTCTCGGCTCTGACGCGCTCCAGAGCCTGTCAGACCTTGGCGACGATCTCCTCGGCGAACCAACGCACCGGGCCCATGCGGGCCGCCAGTGCCTCGTCGTCAGGCGTCCCGGGCGCAATGTTGGCGAACATCCATGGCGCGCACACGAAGTCGGTCACGCCGGCGTCGGCGAAGCGGCGGTAGAGGTCGACGCTCGGCCGCTCGTTGAGGGACAGGTAGACAGTGAAGCCGTCCTTGTCCCTCCCGGCCTTGGCCAGCGCGTCGTGGAGCTCGGCGAGATGCATCCACGCCTCCTCCTCGGAGTAGGCACCGGCGGCGATCCAGCCGTCGCACAGTTCCGCCGTGCGCCGCAGCGCCACGGGGGAGTGGCCGCCGCAGATGAACGGCACCGGCTCGGTGGGGGCGGGCTCCATCTGGCACTCCGGGACGTCGTAATGGTCGCCGTGGAACTCGACCCAGCCGCTGCGCCACAGCGCACGTAAGGCGACGATCATCTCGTCCAGGCGCTTCCCGCGGTTGGCGAAGTCCTGGCCCGTCAGGTCGAACTCCTCCTTGCTCCAGCCGACGCCGATGCCGAGGCGCAGCCGGTTTCCCGAGAGAAACGCAGTGGTCCCGACGGACTTGGCCACCGTCATGAGGTCGCGCAGTGGCGCGATGTAGATGCCGGTGGTGAAGAGCAGGTTCTCCGTGGCGCCGGCGCAGGCCGCAATGACGGCCATGGGGTCGGGCCAGGGTGTGTGGTCCTCCCAGCCCGGCGCGCCGTCCTCGGCCTTTGAGTAGGTGTAGCGCGAGGTGCGCCGACGGGGGTTGAACATGTGGTCGGAGACGTACATGCCGCCGTAGCCCAGGCCGTCGCACGCCTTGGCCATCGGGAGGATCTGGCTGGTCGGCAGAAAGGCGACCGCCTGGTGGAATCGGACGTCGTGGCCGCGCACGGCGCCGGCCTCAGCGAGCCCGGTCGGGCAGCGGCGTGCCCCCGACGGGGCCGGACGGTGCGAAGGCGATGGGGATGTGCTTGGTCCCGTTGATGAAGTTCGACTGCAGGCGCTGGACCTCGCCGTCGAGACGCATGTCGGGGATCCGGTCGAGCAGGCGGTCGAACATGACCATGATCTCCATCCGGGCCAGGTTGGCCCCCAGGCAGAAGTGCGGCCCGCCCCCGCCGAATGCGATGTGGTTGTTGGGGGAGCGCGTGATGTCGAAGGCGTCGGGATTCTCGAAGGCCGACTCGTCCCGGTTGGCCGACGTGTGCCAGAAGACGACCTTGTCGCCCTCCTCTATCTGTTGGCCGTGCAATTCCATGGCGCCCGTGGCCGTGCGGCGGAAGTGCATCACGGGCGTGACGTAGCGGAGCATCTCCTCGACCGCTCCCGGGAGCAGCGAGCGGTCCTGGCGGAGCAGCTCCCATTGGTCGGGGTGGTCGAAGAAGGCGGTCATGGCGCCCGACATGAGGTTCCGGGTCGTCTCGTTCCCCGCCACGATGAGCAGGAGGAAGAAGAGGTCGAGCTCCAGCTCGTTGAGCTTCTCGCCCTCGACCTCGGCGTTGAGGAGGACCGAGAGCAGGTCCTCCTTGGGCTGAAGCCGCCGGGCCGTCGCCAGCTCCTCGGCGTAGGCGTACACCTGCATGGCCGATTCGCCGGAGTCGGCGCCCTCGACCTGGTACTCGGGGTCCTCCGAGCCGATCATCCGGTTGGACCAGTCGAAGACCATGCGCCGGTCCTCCTGGGGCACGCCCAGGAGCTCGGCGATCACGAGGAGCGGGAGCTCGGCCGAGATCTCTTCGACGAAGTCGGCCGTGCCGCGCTCGCACACGGCATCGATGATCCCGTCGGCGTACCCGACGATCTGCTGTTCGAGGTCACGCACCATCTTGGGGGTGAAGCCCTTGTTGACCAGGCGGCGGTAGCGCGTGTGCATGGTCGGGTCCATGTTGACCATCATCAGCTGCTGCTGGGCCAGCTGGTCGTCGTCCATGTCGGGGAAGAGCGAGCCGCGCCGGGCCGAGGAGAAGTGCTCCCAGTCCCGGTTGACCTGGACGCAGTCGTCGTAGCGGGTGATGGCCCAGAAGCCGCCGCGGGGAGCGCCCTCTTGGGGGTGCCAGTAGGCGGGTGCCTCCCGGCGGAGCTCGGCGAACCACTGGTGGGGCACACCGGCCACGAAGTTGCGCCCGTCGATCAGGTCGATGTCGTCGAGGCTCAAGGCCCCCCTTTCGCGCACGCCGGCGACCCGTCCCCCCGTCGCCTGGCGCCTGCCCTTCTGAGGCAATTTCTAGAACGTGTGTCAGTGATCATAGGGGAGTGTGCGGGGTGACAAACCCTGATCGTCCGCGTGCCGGTTGCCCTCGTCATCGGGGTGGCATCCCTCCGTTGGCGACGACGTCCGGCCGCCGTTCGTCACCGATTGATTGGGTATGTTCCCCGGGCGGCCGTCGGAATTCCCGGTGTGGGCCGAGAGAAGCTAAGGACGGCGTCGTTGACCTACTGCCTGGCCCTCCGTCTCCACGAGGGCATGCTCTTTCTGGCCGACACCCGGACCAATGCGGGTGTCGACAACGTCGGCACCTATCGCAAGATGCACGTCTTGCAACCGGCCGAGGATCGCATCTTCGTGATCGAGTCGGCCGGGAGCCTGGCCACCACGCAGCAGGTCCTCGACCGCATGGCGCGCGACCTGGCGGCCGGGGAGGCCACCGAGAGCCTGGCCACCGTCGGGCACCTGTTCGAGGCCGCGCTGTACCTGGGGCGCGTGAGCCACGAGGTGGCCAACGAGCACAAGGAGGCGTTGGAGCGGGTCGGGGCCGACGGCACGGCGACCTTCATCCTCGGTGGCCACGTCGGCGACGAGGATCCCGACATCCTCCTCGTGTATCCCGAAGGCAATTACATCCGCGCCTCGGACGAGCGCCCTTTCCTGCAGATCGGTGAGAGCAAGTACGGCAAATTCATGCTCGAGCTGGCGGTCGAGGCCCACGTCGACCTCGTCACTGCCGCCAAGATCGCACTGGGGTCCATGTTGAGCACGGCCGCGGCCAACCTCTCGGTCGGGCCTCCTTATGACATCGGCTTCTACTTCAACGAGACACGCACCCTCAGCCAGTTCCGCATCGACAGCGATTCCCCGCTGCTCCAGAAGCTGCAAAAGGCGTGGGAGCGCCACCTCCTCGCCGGGATCGCCGAGCTGCCGGCGATCACGCAGGACGACCTCACCGAAGTCGAGGATCCGACCGCGTAGGTCGGGCCGACCGGTTCCCATCCGACAACGAGGAGACGCGAACCGATGGACGACGCCGAGCCGGCGGAATGTTCGAGGTCTCCTTCCTGAGCCGGAAGCAGGTGATCGAGCGCGGCCGGCCTCCACAAACGAGAACGTGTTACAGTTTTGGCAGCGCGGCCTTGACCTGGCAGGGACCGCTGAGTGCACGCGAGGCTGCCCCACGATGTTCCTCGAAGAGAGCCCCGAACAGCAGCAACTGCGTGCCGCGCTGCGCCGGTACTACGCCGAGCTGCTGACCGACGAGGTGCGTGCCGGGCTCGCCGAGGGCGGCGAGGGTGGCGAGGCCTGGAGCCAGGTCGTGCGCCAGATCGGCAAGGACGGCTGGCTCGGCATCGGCTGGCCGACCGAGTTCGGCGGGCAGGGCCGGCCGGCGACGGACCAGTTCATCTTCTTCGACGAGACACGCCGCGCCGGTGCACCGTTTCCCTTCGTCACCATCAACACCGTCGGGCCGACCATCATGCGCTTCGGCACCGACGAGCAGAAGTCGTTCTTCCTCCCGCAGATTCTCGCCGGCGAATTGAACTTCGCCATCGGCTACACCGAGCCCGAGGCCGGGACCGACCTGGCGTCGCTGCGCACCCGCGCCGTGCGCGACGGCGAGGAGTACGTGGTGAACGGCGCCAAGATCTTCACCAGCGGGGCCGACCAGGCCGACTACGTGTGGCTGGCCTGCCGCACCGACCCCGACGTGCCGAAGCACAAGGGCATCTCCATCCTGTGCGTGCCGACCACGTCCCCCGGCTTTGAGTGGTCGATCATCCACACCGTCGGCGGCCTGACGACGACGCAGACGTTCTACGACAACGTGCACGTGCCCGTGGCCAACCGCGTGGGTGACGAGAACGAGGGCTGGCGCATGATCACCACCCAGCTCAACCACGAGCGGGTCGGGCTGGCCGCCTGGAGCGGTCTGGCCATCTCGCTCTACGAGGACATCGTGGACTGGACGGCGGCGCAGCCGACCGACGACGGCAAGACGCTCATTGAGCAGGGCTGGGTGCAGATGGACCTGGCCAAGTGCCACGCCGAGCTCGAGGCCATGTGGTTGCTGAACTGGCGCATGGCCGTGCACGTGGCGGACGGGGAGCTCACCGGTGCCGAGTCGTCGTCGATCAAAGTGTTCGGGACC
>DATAXG010000099.1:0-66491 GCA_036273055.1 Acidimicrobiales bacterium
GCCCTCGGTCACCAGGGGATCGCGCTCGTAGTCGACCTGGAGGCGCCGGCTGTTCATGAGCCAGGCCCAGGTGCGTTCGACGATCCAGCGTTGAGGGAGCGCCTCGAAGCCGGGATGAATGCGTTTGACCACTTCGACGCCTACTAAGACCCATCAGGTGCCGACCGGGAAGGCCCATGTCGAACTTAGATCAATCAGCGGGCGACTGTGCGCCAGGCGATTCCTTCTTGATCGAGGATCTCAGGCAAAACGCCGTTGGTGCTCTCGGGCGATAGCCAAAGTGTCGCACCTAGGAGTAGTCCGGTTGCGAGGGCCTCAAGGTTCAACAAGTTGAGGTGCGGATAGCTACCTGCAAACCGGGCCATTGTCGGCACAGTCATGCGAGGATCTGGCAGAAGAATGTCCTCGCGTAATTCAAGCAAACTCATGATCGCTTCCTGCTGCAGGTCCTCACCGAGATCGCTGAAAGGGCCAGAGAGGTGTCCACCAGCACCAAGCACAGCCGCACGGCACGCGCGGTAATACCAGTAGCTCGTCGTATGGAACTCCGCAGAGTTCCTTTGAAGACCTACCAGCAGCTCTTCGATCAGCAGCCTGTCGTCAAGGACGACGGCGCGGGATCGGCGGGGCAATGTCCGCTACTGGTCGGCGAGATCAGGGTCGGCGAGAGAAGCCAGACCCGCGGAATAGCGCCCCCGAAGGACTCGTCGCAATTCATCCCTGGCTGCTTGCACCCCTCCCGGGATGATCAAAGCGGCATTGCCGAGGTCAATGAATCCGATTTCGCCCCCCTCGTCGATGCCCCAACGGTGACGGAGGTCGGCTGGCAGGCTGGTCTGACCGCGGTGCGAAACCCTGGCATTCGTTGACGCTGGCATACACGCATTGTAATCCATGGCGTTCTACAAGGCAACCCCCCGTGAGACGCCAGCGCCTCGATCGATAAGCCCCGGAACCACGAGTCGGGGTCGATCGAGCGATCGAAGATGATCGTCCACTCGCTCACTCGTTGTCGGTGATCTTTGCCTTCAGCTTCCGAAGGATGTCGTCGACAGGTACGCCGTTTTCCCAGACGTCGCCCCGTCGTTCGAACTCTTCACGCATCAGTGCTTCACGGGCCTCGACCTCCAGCTCAGTTCTGCCCCGTTCTGCACCTTTCGTCACCCGCATACTCCATCAACTCGAACCCGAACCAATGCTAATTCGGACGGTGGATCCAAGCGGAGACGCGCACCCGTTTTGTCCCGCGAATATCCCGCGGGCGCCGTCGATCAGGCCGGTTCACGCCAGTACGTCCAGTTCTCTGATGCGAAGATTGGATTCCTAACCGACGTCGGCCAACGGCTGGAGGGAGACGGCGTAACCCATCCGACGGAGCTGGTCGAGGGCACGGTTTTTCGCTTGGTCAGGATTCCGCCTGGAGAAGAAGTCGTCTCCTGGGTCGCTGTAAAGGGCGCCGGTTTGGAGCATGTTCCAAATGGCGATGAGCATGGCGTGCTCGATGGCCACAAGGGCTTTCATCGGACCCCGACGCGAGGCGACGCGCCGGTACTTGGCCGAGAAATAGGTGTCCTTGGATCGAGACGCGGAGAGCGCCGCCACGCCAAGCGCTCCCTTGAGGTAGGGGTTGCCAGGCCGGGTGTTGGTCGACTTGACCCGTCCCGCCGACTCGTTGGAGCCCGGGCACGTCCCGGCCCACGAGGCCAGGTGGCCCGCCGTCGGGAACCGGCTCATGTCCGCACCGGTTTCGGCGATGATCACGTCCGCCACACCGCTCGAGATTCCCGGGATCGTGACCATCAGGTCCCGGGCGCTGCGAAAGGGAGCGATCACCACCTCGATCCGGGCTGTCAGCTCGTCGATGGCTCGGGTGTTGTGGTCGATGAGGTCGAGATGGACCTTGACCAAGAACGCGTGGTGTTCGCTGAAACGCCCGGTCAGGGCCTCGGTCAGCTCGGGGATCTTGGACCGCATCCGTCGCTTGGCCATATCGGCCAAGACTTGGGGGGAACGCTCCCCGGCCACCAGCGCCTCAAGCATCGCGCGCCCCGAGACCCCTGTGATGTCCGAGCCCACGGCGGCCAGCTTGATGCCGGCGTCCTCGAGGAGTTTCTCGAGGCGCTGGATCTCGCGGGCCCGTTGACGGGTGATGGTCGTGCGGGCCCGGGTCAGGTCGCGCAGCTGGCGGATGGGTTCGGGAGGGACGAAGGACCCCCGCACCAATCCGTGAGCCCCGAGCTGGGCCAGCCAGGCGGCGTCGGAGACGTCGCTCTTTCGCCCCGGGAGGTTCTTCACGTGGCGGGCGTTGACAAGCATCACCTCGAAGGGCCCGTCATCGAGCAGGTAGTAGAACGGCTTCCAGTAGTCACTCGTCGCCTCCATCACCACGAGGGTGACTTCTTCGGCGATCAGCTGGTCGCGCAGGGCCAGGATCCGGTTGGTCACCGCCCCCCACGTCGTCACCGTTGAGGTGGCGCGGGCTCGTCCCGGCGCTTGGATTCGGACGCAGACCTTGACGTCTCGTTTGGAGACATCGAGACCAGCGCATCGCGGATGCACCACATCCATGTCGCTGCTCCTTCCCCATACTGTCGGGTCACTATCAGGTGTCCGGCCCGGGGAGGCCGAGAAAACTGCGTAAGTCTGATGCTCGTGCTCGAAGGCAACATTCCACGGTTCTCGTGGGAGCCCTCCACCACCATGCTGACCTACAGGCTCAGAGGCACCACAGAGGCTTTCGGTGTCCAACCAGGCCGGACCCCTGAATCATTGCCGCCTCACCCAACCGCTGCTCGCGCACCGGGCCGACCGCCCAACTGACCCAATCTTCGCTCGCCACGGCGAGCCTGAAGTTAGGGCTCTGTGCTGCTGACCTGCAATTTTCGTTCACAAGGGTTCACAAAAATGCGCTTTTCCGACCTTCCAAGCTGATGATGCCAGTTCGATCCTGGTCGGACGCTCTCTTCGTTTGTGCAGTTCAGTGGCGCTACGACGATTCAGCTCGGGCATGGGAGACCTCCACCGCAGGCACGCCGGCAACGCACGCGCCGACCAATGTCGATCCGTCGATCGGAGGCGCTGAACCGTTGGGTCCGTTGGCCCGGACTACGGCATGGAGTCGCGGCGAGACGGCAAAGGACCGTAAGCACATCCGCGCGAGGTGGATTCATAGACGTCTGGCGATTGTGACGACCTTCAAGGTGGAGTGATGAGCTCGAAAACGGAATGCGCCTCGAGGTGCGCTCCACTTGGGTCGGCGGCTGGATTGTTGCACTCATAAACGGGTTCTTCTTCAGTTCCGTTGACTCGGACCAGGAGGGGCCGCGTGCCGTTCTGATCAACAGATTTAGCAGGAAGAAGCTCCTCGAGCAGGCGACCGCGGTACCCGGCCGGAAGGGTCAGGACTCCAAAACCCAGGTCGAGAACGTCCACCCTGCCGGCCCTCTCAAGGCGCCATCGCCGCCGAATTGCAGCAGGAAGACTCATTTGCCTGATGACGAGACCTTGAACTTCTCTGCAGTTGCCATCGTGAGACCTCCTACTTGGTACCTCTACCCTTTCACCGAGTATCGACCCCGCCTGTGTTCCCTACGTCACCCAGCCAAAGACGACTGAGGCAGTGCCAGCCACCGAATGAACATCATCCGCAGGCGCCGATGAGTACGACGCAGACTGAAGAGTGATCAGTAGGGCGCTACGACGGCCAGCTTCCTGACGATTGAACCGGACATCGCGAAGCCAGCCAGCCCTATGCATTCACGGGCGACGACTCTTTGAACGCTAGGTGTGGGATCCACCCGGATGGCACCGATGCTGGCCGGTGTCACGAAGGAAGAGCGCCGTAGGCGCCGAGGGTTTGAAAGCTCACCAGACAGCGGTGCGGCGAACTGAGACCTGGTATCCGCTCAACCGTCGTCGCCAGATGCCAGGAGGTCTGGCCGACCGAGACTCCCTCGAGCGTTTCGCCAACCGGCACCTTGAGCGATCGTTTCCCGAAGACCCTCCCGGAGGCTACGACCGTCAACTGCAACTGCATGGCACCCACCTGCTGTCCTTCAGCATCGATCGGGAGAGTCGCCGGAGGGCTGAACGCGCCCTTGGCCATCACTCGGGTTCCGTCAGCGCTCAGCGTGCAGATGCTGGAGTGAACGAGCTGGCTGCCACCCACGAGCGAGACCGGAAGAGTTCTCCCCGGCGAGGTCGAAAACACCGAGCAGGCAGTACTACCCAGGGCCACCAGGACCAACCCCGCGGCAAGAGCAGTCCGTACCGAACGAGCGGCGGAACGAACCGCGCCTCTGCATGGAGCCTGCCCAGGCCCTTTGGCCATGCCACATCATGCCCCATGAGCGGTCACGGAGACTCCCCCTCGAACCGCGGGATGTGTGACCCCTCAAGAATCGTGCACGGTGATACTCGTCAGCGCCCGCTCCGCCTCGCGGACAAGTTCCCCGACCAGGTCTCGAGCGGATGGCACGGTCGAGATGAGATCGATGGCCTCGCTGGCCCATACCGGCGTGACCGCTCTGTCACCTCTTGCTGCGGCCTCCTGATACTCCGCCTTGGCTTCCTCGCTGGCCTCGAGCTCTCCTTCCTTCCCGCTCCAGCGGTCGAGGAAGGCATTGCGCAGCGTTCGAGCTGGATAGCGTGCCGGCCACGGAGCACCCCGGGCAATGTCAAGCACCCGGCTTCGCTCAGTGTCCTCGCCCGAACCTTCGACGATCGCCGCAATCGTTTCGGCATCAACCAATGCCTCGAGTGTGACTTGGAATCTCGTCCCGACGAGAGCTCCGGTTGCCCCGAGCACCAGCGCGGCCGCAAGCCCGCGACCATCGGCGATTCCTCCCGCGGCGAGGACAGGCTTGGGGGCGGCGAGGTCTACAACTACCGGCACGAACGGCAGGGTGGCCCTCTTTCTGCCGCTGTGCCCTCCTGCCTCGGTTCCTTGGGCCACGAGGACATCGGCCCCCACCTCGAGAGCCTGCTCCGCCTCGTGGAGGTCGGTGACTTGGACGATCAGCGGAATGCCGGCATTGAGCACGGACGCGGCCAGAGGTCGGGGGTCTCCGAAGGAAAGCATCACGGCGTGTGGTCCAAACTCAAGCGCCCGTTCAATCGTGGCAACGTCCACAGACCAGGACTGGAATCCGAGGCCCCACGGCTTGTCCGTGCGAACTCGCACGATGCCGAGCTCCCGGTTCAACCACTCTGGATCCTCTCTGACGCACCCCACCAGACCGAGCCCACCGCCGTTGGAGACTGCTGCCGCCAGCTCGCCGCCGGCAGATCCGCCCATGGGCGCCAGGGCGATCGGGCTCTGAACGGAGAAGAGCTCGGTGAACGCGGTGGACAGCACCTCCCCCATGGTGGCAGACGTGGGTCGGCAATGGGCAGTTTGCGGTGCCCCTCACTGATCCCTCTGAGCAATCCGCTTGGCAGTTGAATACCCGCCCCGAAGTCGGGTCGAGGCGCAGCTGCTACCCATCATGGGACTTTGTGCGTCGAGCAATCACGAAGGCCTGGGCGCTCGATTCATGCTCCAGTTCCGGTTCACGGATTGCGCTGGCATACACCTGAAGCCCGGCATCACCCAGCCTGCGGGTCACATCGTCCACGCGGTGTCTATAAGCGGTTATGAAGGTTCCGATGCCCAGAGTCTCACCCTGCTGCACGGTCTCGCCGTCGCCTGCCTGGAAAGCGACCAGGAGATACCCTGCGGCATCAAGGACCCGCGCGAGCTCGGCAAAGGCCTTCCCGAGAAGATGCGGAGGGGTGTAGATGATTGAGTACCAACAGACAACACCGCCGAGCGCTCCGTCATCGAAGGGAAGTTCGTCGAGCTGGCCCGCTTCAAAGTGAATATCGGGATGAGCGCTTCGGGCTATCTCGAGTATCGCGGGCGAAACGTCGACACCGACGACGTCAAGGTCGCGCGCGGCCATGAAGGCTGCCGCTCGGCCGGGGCCGCACCCAACGTCGGCGACGCGCCTGAAGCCCTTCACCTTGATCAGTTCCATGAAGGCCAAGAGCAATGACCGGTCGACTGGGCCTTCGGTCGCCGGGCTGATCTCGCTGCCAGTGAACTGCGCGTATCTCTCAGCTGATGCGTCGTAGAAGGAGCGAGCGGCTTGTATGTGATCCTCACCCACACTCTGAGCCTACGTGGCGCACACGAGATCGGCCCTTCACAAGGGGCCAGGCGATGATTCCCCCGCCGCACGCGAGGTACGCGGAACTCCGCGAAGATGTGCCCTGTGGGATGGGAGGCACTCGCGCAATAGGGCGACGACGTTGCGCGCATCGAACCGCTCGCTGGCGGAGTCGCCAACGACGTGTGGAGCGTGCGCGTCAACGGGCGCCTCGCGGTCGGTCGACTCGGCGCCAGGAGCGACGCTGATCTCGCGTGGGAGACCGCGCTTCTCCAACACCTCGACCGTGAAGGTCTGACCGTCCCTCTGCCCATCCCCACGATGGAGGGACGGGTCTTCGCGGACGGCCTGGGTTGATGGAGTACATGGAGGGGGGGCCGCCCGAAACGGAGGCCGACTGGCGTCGCGTGGCCGGGACGCTCCGCCAGTTGCATCAGTTGACGCAGCACTGGCCACAGCGTCCCGGCTGGCGATCGTCGACTGATCTCCTGCACGCCGAGACAGGGACAAAGATCGACCTCCGCGCAATGCCGCCCGAGGGCGTTGCTCGATGCCGCGCAGCGTGGGCCCGCCTCACGGGACGTGAGACATGCGTCGTCCACGGTGACCCCAACAATTCTGGCAATGTCCGCATCACGGCGGACCGGGTCGCACTGATCGACTGGGACGAGTCCCACGTCGACGTCCCGGACCTCGACCTGGTACTCCCACACAACGCCGCGGATCTCGACGATGGCACGCACGACACCGCGGCGCAGGCGTCAGCCGCATGGGAAGCCGCCGTCTGCTGGAACGACGAGTACGCCGTCAAGCGGCTTGCCGAAGTTCGATCGGTCTGAGGAAGGCGACAATCCCACACGATACCGACCACCAGCAGACATCGCCCAGCGTCCAACGTCGGCGGGCGGTGTTCACGGACTAAGTATCGAGCTCGGTGAGGACCTCTCCGATTATTTTGGTGGCCTGATGTGCCGGGAGTGGCTCGCCGCCTTCCACCTCGGCGACCTCCACGGCAAAATCCTCGACCGAGTGGACGCCGCCGACCAGGACGTGGCGCAAGGCCTCGCCGCTCGCCGCTGGATCGTCGATCGCCTCGATTGCCGCGCTCACATCGTGTTTTGGTGACTCCGCCATGGCATGGACGAGCGCCATGGCCTGCTGGCGCCCACCCGGCGTGGACACCGCCGGCTCGCGGTCGGGGTTCTGTTGCAGGTCCCACTCGACCAAGGCCTCGTCATAGCCGCCCTCTCCGGGGTGAAGGACCCGAGTGGTGTCCGCGAGTGCCGTCAGCTCATCGCCTGTTTCGTCATCCTCATCGTGATGGCGCTCTTGGCGTACGGGAACGACCAGGGTGCCGTCTTCGTTGCGAACGATCGTCATGGCTGCTCTCTCCTCGGCGGACGCCGCATGGGTCCGCGCGTCAACCTCTATACCCAAGAAGGGCAATGCACATGACTCCGGAAGTCGGCCACCGGGCGATGGCCCTCACGTATCCCAATAGCGGTTGCGCTCTCCGGATCGAGCGATTGGGCTGGGGTTAAACGAAGGCCTTGTGGCGTCAGACCTCGCCCTCATATCGTCGCTACCGTGACTTCTCGTCAGCGGCGGTTGCTGCAACGGAGTTGTGTGTCGGTGACCCTCGTTGCTCTGGCGGCCCTCTTCGTGATGGTGCACCAAGAGGACCAGCCGATGAGCGTGCGGGCCCAGACCGTGCGTGACGCCGCGGCCGACTTGTCGCCCACAACCTCAGCGCCCAGCACCACCACGACAGCGATACCGGCAGCCCCGCCGACCACGACAAGCTCGACGACCGCTTCTCCCAAGAGGACGGCAACGACTACGGCGCCCCCCAAAACCAAGTCGTCGAAAGTCTCGACATTGCCCGACTCAGCCGTATTGCCTGCGTCGACCACGACCACGACAACGCAGCCGCTGGTGACGACCACGACTGGACCGACCACCACGACAACAACGCCGCCGACGCCGACATCAGAACCAACGACGACGGCGCCGACAACGACGACCACGACGTCGCTTCTGGGTTTGTAATCGACGAATTATTGGCTCGCCGCCAGTGATTTCAAAGTCAGCTGGTCAGGCTGGGGTCTGGCAGGAGCACCGTCCACGAAGGACCGGCGACAGATGGTAAGGGCGATGTGCTCTCGGCCGGGCTGGCGGAACACCCTGCAGCGCTCGACAACGCCATCTGCGCTGATCCGCACCCCTGCCCGGACCGAAAGAGGCTCAATCTCTTCAGATCCGGCAGAGGAAGGCCGATAATTCGCCGTGAGCGTTGGCTCGCTGGAATCGGACCTGGTCTCACCCGAGACACCGCCCGCGCCCGAAAAGAGCCGAGGGACCATCAGCCTGGTGGGCAGCGCAGCGCTGGGTGCGATCGGCTCCTGCTTCCTGGCGCTGGCCAGCGACCTCCCCGCTTCGCCCTATGGACCGCACGCCGGCGGCATCTGGCCCCTGGCGGCCACCGGTCGCGCTCCCGGTTGGGAGGGTCCAGCCGTGCCGTCCTGGGCCGGCCCGGCCAACAGCGGACCCGGAATCACCCCGGGGCACCTGCTGGCCCTGGCGGCAGCTGTCGCCGGACTTGTGTTGTTGGGTCTCGCCTGGCTCAGTCTCTGGCGCGCCGTTCGATCGGATGCGACCCTGCAGTGGCGCCGCCTGTGGTGGGTCGTGGCCGCATGGACCGTCCCCCTGTTGCTGGCCGCTCCGTTCGCCAGCCAGGACGTGTGGGTCTATGTGGCCCAGGGGAAGTTGGTGGTGTCCGGACTCGGCGCCGCCAACCCGGTGCATCTCCTCGGGCGCCACTCGCCGTGGGTGTCGGCCGTCGATCCCAGGTATCTCACCGGCCCGTCGATCTACGGGCCCGGGGCCGTCGATCTCTCCGCGCTGTTCGCCAAGGGCGCGGGCGGGCACCCGTGGATCGCCGTCGAGGCATGGCGCGTGGCCGTGATCGCCAGTCTGGGCCTATGCGCGTGGGGCGTCGCCCGAGCGGCCGCCGTTCGCGGCATCAACCCCGCCGAAGCGGTGGTCGCGGGCGTGACGAATCCCGCGGTGCTCCTCGTCTTCGTCGCCGGCATCCACAACGACGCCCTGATGATCAGTCTCATCGTGGCCGGGGTCGGCCTCGCGCTTGCCGGGCGACCGTGGTGGGCGCTGTCCCTGGCCGCGCTGGCGGTGACCGTCAAAGCGCCGGCCGCGCTCGCCGTGCTGGCGATCGCCTGGTGGTGCTGGAGAGGTTCGTGGCATCGCCGCCTCGCGTCTCTCGTGGGCGGGCTCGCGCTGACCCTCGGTGCACTCCTCGTCGCCGGCCTCGCCTGCGGTGGCGACGGCTTCAGTTGGTTGCGCTCCGCCTCCCAGGCCACCGTGGCCAGTTCGTTCTCACTGCTGAACCTGGCGGGGTCTACATCGTCGACCCTCGCCAACGCCATCCAGCTCGGTGGCATCGTCATGGCTCTTGCCATCGTCATTCTTCTCCCGCGGCGAGCCAGCTGGGTCGGAGCCCTCGCCCTGGGTTTCGGCGTGATGGCCGTCTGCGCCACCAACCCACAGCCGTGGTATGTCCTGTGGGCGCTGCCACTGCTGGCCTGCACTGGCTGCGAGGCCCGGCTCCGCCACGCCGCCATCTGCATCCTGTGCGCCATGGCGGCCTGGAGTGTGCTCCCGTTGGGCAACGTCGTCTGGTTCGCCGGGCTCGCCGGGCTGACGTGGACATTGGCCCGCTGGGAGCACCAGCGACAAGACATCCGATCGCCTGCCGGCGACGCCATCGCTGCTCGCCAGGCCTCGTAGGCCGATCGCCTGGGCGGCCGACCGGGCACACTCCCCCACCGAGCGGATGCTCCCTATGATCGGCGCCACTTCGAGACGGGGGATCCATGACGACAGAAACCGAGACCGCCTTCACGGAATTGCTCGAGACCGTGACCGCGACCCACGCGCACATGGTCGAGCAACTCGCCGACGACCCGGAGACCCTTCTGGAGGCGCACAAGTGGGTGCTGTCCATCCTGCAGGTGGCGGCCGAGGTGAACGTGTGGGCTGACAAGGCCCGGCCCCGGTTCGTCGAGATCGTGGGGCCGTACAAGAAGTGGGGCGGCGACAACGCCGACGCGTTCTACTGCTACGCGCCCATCGACCCCACTCGGACCTACCGGGTCAAGCTCGAACCGGGCGATGCCGTGTACATGTCGCTGACCGTCTATGGCGGGCCCGACGACGGGCGCTACTCCACCCGGATCGTCGGTTCTGCCAACAGCGAGGGCGTCGAGCGGGACGCGGACGGGGCGATCCATATCGTCATCTCGCCGAACGACCCGGGTGAGCCCGGCGTCCTCTGGATCCGCCTGGAGGACGACGCCGTTGCCGCCATCACCCGCGACTACCTCGACGATCCGCGGACGGGGCGGCGCGCCGCCTGGCACATCAGGTCCGACGACGCGCCCGAGACCTACCGCCAGGACGACGCCGACCTGGCTCGGCGCTTCCGGGCCGCCACCACATGGATCCGCGAGCAGTCGAGCATCGTGCCCATCCCACTCGGCACGCCCAACGCCATCGACCCGCCCTACCCGGTCCCGACCACCACCTTCGGCTGGGCGGCCGGCGACGCCGCCTATGCCATGGGCGCCTACGAACTGGCCGAGGACGAGGCCCTGGTCATCCGCGGGCGCTCGCCCGAGTGCGTCTTCTGGAACATGTGCCTGTGGAACCGCCTCCTCCACACCTACAACTACGACTACGAGCGGGTGACCATCAACGGCTCCGAGGTCCAGTACGAGCCCGACGGCTCGTGGATCATCATCGTGTCCGCCCGTCGTCCGTCCCACGCCAACTGGGTCTCCACGGCCGGGCACACGTCGGGACGCATCTGGTTCCGCTGGTTCCTGCCCGCCGAGACGCCCGAGCAGCCCCAGGTGGAGGTCCTCCCGGTGGACACCGTATGAGTGCACGACCCGCCGGCGTCCGCATCGAAGACCTGGTCGTGCCGCGCTACAGCGACGAGGCGCGGGCCATGCTCGACTTCATGGAGGAGGCCGGAGCGCAGCTCACCCTCGAGCCGGCGGAGCTCATGGCGACCGCGCGCGCCGAGACCGGGTTACAGGACTTCGGAGCCGACGACTTCGTGGAGCGGCTCGGGATCCTCTGCGCCGCCATGCGCGACGAGGGTGGCTTCAACGGTGCCGGCATCATGCAGCAACACCTCTTCATTCTCGGCCTGTTGAAGAACCGGTTGCTGATTCAGGACCTCCTCGAGCGGCACCCCGAGATCCTCGACGAGCAGATCGTCGCTCCGATAATCATCTGCGGGCTGCCGCGCACCGGGACCACGCATCTGCACAACCTCATGTCGGCCGACCCCGCCCTGCGGTCGCTCCCCTACTGGGAGAGCCTCGAACCAGTGCTCCCGCCGCATGAGGTCCCGGCACCGGGTGCCCCCGACCCGCGCCTGGAGCGCACCGAGATCGCGCTCTCCTTCCTCAACACGGCCCTGCCCTACTTCAACCGCATGCACGAGATGACGGTCGAGCACACCCACGAGGAGATCCAACTGCTCGCCGTCGACTTCTCCACCATGCTCTTCGAGACGACGGCACCCATGCCGTCCTGGCGCGACGCCTACCTCGCACGCGACCAGCGCCCCAGCTACGCCTACCTCCTCACGGTCCTCAAGGTCCTGCAGTGGCTCCGCGGCGGCACGCGCTGGGTGCTCAAGACACCCCAGCACCTCGAGCAGTTCCCGGCGCTGGTCGACACCTTCCCCGACGCCACGTTCGTGGTGACCCACCGCGACCCGGTATCGGTCACCGCGTCCATGGTGACGATGATCGCCTACACGGCCCGCCTCACCCGGGACCGGGTCGACGTCGAGGGCATGGGCGCCTACTGGGCGGATCGACTCGAGCGCATGCTGCGCCGTTGCACCGAGGAGCGCGACGCCCTCCCGGCCGACCGTACCATCGACGTGCGCTTCGACGAGTTCATGGCCGACGACCTCGCCATGGTCGCGCGTGTCTACGACCTGGCCGGCCAGCCCCTCGACCGGCGCGCCACCGAGTCAATGGCGTCATTCATGGACACGCACCCGCGCGGCCGCTTCGGGGCGGTCACCTACGACCTGGCCGAGTTCGGCCTCGACGGCGCCGAGCTGCGCAAGGCCCTCGCCTTCTACACCGAGCGCTTCGGGGTGACGGCCGAACCCTGACCCCGGTTCATCGGACGACGGAGCGGCGGAGCCGGCCCGAGCGCCGCGCCACGTGGACGCACAGGGAGGCCAACAACACGAGGGCCGAGAGAACGTGCCACCCGATGTTGCGGAAGGGGATGCCCACCGAGCGGGGGTGGAGGATGACCTGCGTGCCCGAGAGCAGGTCCCAGATCCCCGACACCAGCACGTTGACGGTGAGAAGGGCAAGGAGGGTGTCCGACCACGCCAGCCGACCGCGACGGGCCGCCCACGAACGCGCACGGCCGAGGTTCCCGAGCAGCCGCATGACCGTGTGGCGGCGCTGCGCCACGTGCACGACCACCAGGGCGACGAAGGCCAGGCCCATGACGAGGTGCAGCGTGCCCTCGGTGATCAGCGTGACGGTGGCCAAGGAGGCCGCAAAGCTGGCCAGCAGGAGGAGGTGGACGAGCCAACGGACTTGCATCTGGCGGCGCTGCTGCACCGCATTCCCCGAGCGTGTCGCAGGCGCGCCCCCAGGGAGGTCACCCGTCGAGTGCGTGGCCGCGCGGCTGACCACCTGACCTACTCCACCGGCCGGGTACCGATGCCGCGTGGCTCCCGCCCTGCCAGCACCCAGCCGATGAGGACGGCGGCGACCGGCATGGCGATGAGAATGAAGACGAGATTGTCCCACGGCACGTGATTTATGATGTCCGACACGCCACCTTCCTGCGCGTTCGAGCGGAACCATCCGAAGAGGCCGACGTAGGCGGCCAACGTGCCGAGCAGCGCACCCAGGAAGGCCAGGCCGCCCGCCGTCACGGCCGTCAGGCTGCGTCGGGTGCGCGAGCTTGCGCCCGTGGCGGTGAGCGTGCGCAGCTCGTTCGCCGTCTCGCTCCGGATGAGCCCCACGCTCATGGCCAGGACCCCGAGCGCCAACGCGATGCCGAATACAGTCGCCCAGTTCACGATCTCGGCCGATGTCGGCGCGTCGTTATTCGACTCGATGCTCAGGTCGCCGGCGGCCGCCAGCGAGTTGGCGCTGGTCAGCTGGGCCTCCGTGATCGGGCTGTTGGCCAGGATCGTCCAGCCACCGAGGCTGTTCTGGCTGGCGACATGCAGCCGATGCAACGCGCTCTCGGTGATCACGGTGTTCGGTGACGACGTGCCGATGGGAAGCTGGCTCTCCTCTTGGACCACGGGATGGGCCAGGCACTGGTTGGGCGTGCACTGGTTGGAATTGTTGCCGCCGGCGCCGAGGCCCTGGAAGCCGTCGCCACCCTTCCCACCCCCGCCGAAGGTCAGCTGCACACCCGACCCGGCCAGTCCGGGGCGCGCGCTGAGGATGTCGACGTCGGAGGGGATGGAGGAAGAGTTGATGCCGTAGGCCCGCAGGAGGGCCGGCGTCGCCACGTAGATCGGGCCGTCCCACTGCCGGCCCGACGAGCTCGGGTTCTGCAGGCCGACGGCAGCGTTGACAAGTTCGACCACGTCGTTGGCCCCGACGGCCGCGGCGATGGCATGCGCGGTGGCCGCCTGCGCGGAGAGGCTCGGGGGGGCCGGCGCAGTCTCCGTCTGGGGCCCGTTCTGCCCCGGCGAGAAGAGCTCGGTGCCGGCGGCGGGTGGGGTGTACACGTTGATCGTGTTGGCCGCCATGTTCGGTCCGACGAAGTCGAAGACATTGGAGTAGCGGGCGACGGCGACGGCGCAGATGATGACGGCGATCATGATGCCGAAGCTGATGGCGGAGAGGGCGGAGCCCGAGCGGGCCCGGTAGCGCGCCATGTCGCGCAGGGGCAGGCGGATAGCGATGGGCGATCGGCCACCCACTCGGGCCAGCAGGGCAAGAAAGAACGGCGACACGAGGATGATCCCGACGATCAAGGCGATGAGCCCCGGGACCAGCCAGATGACGCCGCCGCCGTTCCCCGAGGCGCCGGAGACCGAGAACAGGAAGAACCCGATGACCAGCGCGACCACGCCGGGGACGAGCGAGCGATGGATCTGGCGCGGTGGTGCGGGACGCCCGGCGAGCGCACTGACCACCGGCACGCGAGTGATGGCGCGCGCCGGATAGCCGGCGGCGAAGAACGTGGCGACGACCGCCAGCACCATGGCCGGCACGACCACGACCCAGGGCAGTGCGAACGTGCCGATGACGTGATGCGCGCTCTGCTCGTTGTGCGGTCGGTAGGCCAACCAGAGGCCCAGGCCCAATGCGAAGCCGACGAGGGCACCGATGAATCCCACGATGACACCGTTGGCCTCCAGGACCAGCCGGACATTGCGGTCGGTCGCCCCCATGGACTCGACCATGCCGAGGGAGCGCATGCGCCGCTGCGCCAGCACGGTGAAGCCGCCGATCGACACCAGGGCGATGAGGAGCATGCCCACGGTCGCCAGCGCCAGGATGATGGTCTCTGGGCCGATGATGTTGTTGTTGTTCGCCCCGGGCGTGGTGACGTAGGTGGGCAGGCTCTTGGCCGCCGACGGGGACGCGTCGAAGAGGACGTTCACCTGGTTCGGGTGCGCCACCTGTCCCGGCGGGACGAGGGCGAACTCGTCCAGCAGGCTCTGGGGGTTCTCCACGATGCCGACGACGGTCTTGCCGCCGAGGGGCCAGGCGTCGCCGACGCTCAGGTTGAGCTCGGAAGCCAGCTTGGGGGTCAGCGCGATCTGATCGGCCCCGGTGGGGTAGCTCCCGGACAGCAGCTGCAGCATCGGCCCGCCGTAGGGGCCGTCCGGGTCCTGGGAACGGAGCTGGTACGTCTGGGTCGACCCGGGGACGCTGAAGGTCTCGTTGGCGATGATCTGCACCCGGCCAAAGCGATGCTCCAGTAGGGCGGTCTGCGCCGCGACGTAGGACGGGCTGTCGGTCCCCGACTTGGCCGTGGGCGTCAGGTTGAAGGTGGCGAGATCGTGCGCGGTGCCGAACCCGGCGTTGGCCGGCGGTGGGGTGTTGACCGCCACCGCGGAGCCGACGACGGTGGCGGCCACCGCCACCACAATGAGGAGGAGGATCAGGAACTGCTGGCGCCACTCCCGCTTGAAGAGCCGCCAGGACCAGCGCAGCATGGCCCGGCGGGCCGGGACACCACCGCTGCTCGGCCGCTCCACCGAGTCGAGCGACGGTCGTTCGAGGACGTCGACGCTCATCGGTTGGGGACGTCGGCGAGGAACGCTTCGGGACTGTCCGTCGGCAGCGTCTGATCGACGATGCGCCCGTCGCGCAGGAAGATCACGCGGTCGGCCCACGAGGCCAATTGCGCGTCGTGGGTCACCACGACGGCCGCCAGGCCGCGGCGGCACGCAGCCAGGATCAGTCGCATCACGCTCTCGGCGTTGGTCGAGTCGAGCGCGCCGGAAGGCTCGTCCGCCAGCAGCAGCCGGCGCCCGCCGACCACGGCACGGGCGATGGCCACCCGCTGGCGCTCACCACCCGAGAGCTGATCCGGGTAGTGCGAGCCCCGGTCTCCCAGCCCGAAGTCGTCGAGCGTCTCCATGGCCACCGCCTGCGCCTTGCGGGCCGCCACGCCGTCGAGCTCGAGCGGCAAGGAGACATTCTCCAGCGCGCTCAGCCCGGCCAACAGGTTGTAGTCCTGGAACACGTATCCGATGGACTGGCGCCGGAGCTGCGCCTTGGCGTTGCGCGACAGCGACGACAGCGCCCGCCCGCCGACGTAGACCTCGCCGCTGCTGGCGTCCTCCAGGCTGCCGGCGATGGTCAACAGCGTGCTCTTGCCCGAACCACTGGCGCCCATGACTGCCACCAGGGAACCGGACTCGACGGAGAGGTCGATCCTCTGGAGCGCCCGGACTTCGGTGGCCCCGTCTCCATAGACCTTGGAGATGTCGCGTAGCTCGAGGTAGCTCATTCGGGGGCTCCCACCTTGCGTCGGGCCTTGGGGAGGGGGAACGACAGTGGGGCCGGCGCATCGTCGCCCGCCGCCGCTCTCTTGAGACGTCCATCGGCCGTGTCCAGCCACCGGATCAGCGAGTCCAGCCGGAAGAGCTCGGCGTCGACCACCAGCGCGAAATTGAGGTCGAGGCGGGCTTCATCCTCCTTGAGACGCGTCCACTGCTGCATCAGCTCGACGAGGTAGCGGCGGTGCACCTGGATCACCTCGGACACGTCGACCCCGGGCAGACCGAGTGCGACCAGCACCTTGATCACGAGCTCGTCACGGGGCGGCGACGAGAAGTCCGGCGGGGTCCGCAGCCACTGGGAGAGCTCGTCCGCACCCTCCTGGGTGATGTGGAAGCCCTTCTGCGGGCCCTCCTCGACCGCATCGTCGGACTCGACCAGACCGTCACGCTCCAGGCGCTGCAAGGTCGTGTACACCTGCCCGACGTTGAGCGGCCAGACCTCACCGGTCCGGGCCTCGAATTCCTGCCGCAGTTGCAGCCCGTACTTCGGCCCCTCGCTCAACAGGGCCAACAGGGCGTGACGGACGCTCATGAATGCTCGATTCGAAGTAGCATACTGAGTATTCTACTCCTGCGACGCCGCCGCTGGCAAGGGGGTTGACCTGCGGTCTTCGGCCCCGCCCGGCTCGGCTTATGTCGCCGGCAGCGGAGCGCCCGTCTCCAGGAGCGTCTTGAGGCTCGACAGGACGGCGGGCCAGCCCTCTGCAATGGCGGGGAGCACCCGGCTCCCTCGGTCGAAGCCGTCATGGGTCACGGTCAGCTGCACCACGCCCAGGTCCCGCTCCTCGATGTCGAAGGCCACCTTCGAGCGCGGCTCGGCCCGCTACGCCGCCGCGGTCTCCTCGTCGAGGCCCACGAGCGTCGCCCATTCGGGCGTGAAGGTGTGCCAGGTATAGGCGAGGCGCCGGGGCGGATCGGCCTCGAGAATCACCTGCTCGGGGTCGCTGACCACGAGGCCCACGTCCTCGTGGACCAGGTCCCAAGTCGTTCCCTTCCGCCACTCGGAGGGGAACGACTTGCCGCCCAGGGTGACGTGCCGCCAGTAGCGCCGGGTCAGCGCAGGTTCGGTCAAGCCCCGCCAGACACGCTCGGGCGCCGCCTCGATGTAGATGCGGTACCTGAAGCTCGTCTCGTTGCGCATCATCACGCGCCCGGGAGCGACGAACCGGTCTCGAGCAGCGTCTTGAGACTGGCGATGACGGCGGGCCAGCCGCCCCGGACACCATCGAGCACGGCGCTGCCGGGCGCGAAGCCGTCGTGCACGACGGTCAGCTTCACCACGCCCTCCCCCGCTTCCTCGATGTCGAACGCCACCTTGGAACGGGACTCCGCCCGCCACGAGGCGGCCGTCTCTTCGTCGACGCCGTGTGCGGCGGCCCACTCCGGGGTGAAGGTGTGCCAGGTGTAGGCGAGGCGCCGGTAGGGATCGGACTCCAGAATGACCTGCTCCGCGTCACTGACCACGAGCCCCACCTGGTCGTAGGCGACGTCGTAGGCCGAGCCCTTCCGCCAGTCCGTGCGGTACGCCACTCCGCCCGACTCCGGGTGGCGCCAGTAGCGCGCCGTGAAGGCCGGGTCGGTCAGCCCCTGCCACACCCGCTCGGCCGTGGCGTTGATGTAGGTCGTGTAGACGAACGTGGTCTCAATGCTTTTCTGCTCCATGGGGGTGGCCTCCAGTGCCGTCTTGAGATCGGTGAGGGCCTCGGCCCGCGCCCGGTCGTAGTGGTGGATCCAGCGGTCGGCGATGTCGTTGATGGGGGCGGCGTTGAGGAAGTGCAGCTTCTCCCTCCCCCGGCGCGCCGTGGTCACCAACCCGGCCTCCTCCAACACGTCGAGGTGCTTGGAGACCGACTGCCGGGTCATGCCCATGTCCGCGCCGAGCTCGCTGAGGGTGAGCCCGTTGCGCTCGTTGAGCTTGTCCAGCAGGCGCCGCCGGGCCGGGTCGCTCAACGCCCGAAAGACCGCATCCATCTCCTGCATCGCACCGTCCGCTCGGTATTCATGCAACCTGCTGGTTGCATATCCCCACTAAAGCAGCCAGATGGTTGCATGTCAAGTCGGAAAGAGGTGGTCTCCCCCTAGGAGGCAGGCTGCCAGGCCCGGACCCAGTCGACCTGGGTGGTGGCCGGCAGTTCCGTCACCCCTGGCGTGAAGGCGTTGGTGCCGACGCCGAGGGCCTGGGTCAGTGCGATGAAGAACGGCTGGTTGAACGGTTCGCTCCCCGTCGTGGGCGTATCGACGAGACAGGGCCTGCCGTTGTACAACACGGTGATGGAGGTGGGTGTCCAGTCCACGCCGTACGTGTTGAAAGCGTTCTGGTTGATGACGCAGTCGTAGGCCGTTGCGTTGAGGTCGGTCGACGACTGCGCGTAGTGGATGTAGGGCACATCGAGCCCGGGGAACTGACTGTAGAACTCGGCGAAGTCAATCTCTCCCGAGGCCGGCCAGGGGCCGTAGGTCAGGGCCTGCGGGTACAGCCAGAACGTCTCCTGCAGGCCCTGAACCACGGACGGAGGGAGCTTGGCGCTGACCTCGTATGCGCCGTAGGTCTGGTCGAAGAGACCCGACGTCGACACCATGCCCGCCTCGTAGCTCGTGGTGAACGTGTTGCTCCCGTCCTGGCACGTGAAGGGCGCCACCTGGCGCGCTGTCAGATTCAGGTCGCCGCCCGAGACGGAGATGGTGTCAGGGCCGTTGACGTAGCAGGCCGTCGCCCCGTTGACGTACCCGCTGGCCGCGGTGTCCTGGGGCAGCCAGTTGTTCGTGTTGAGCGTCGTGCCGTTGAACTCGTCGTCGAAGGTGCAGTTCCATGTGCCGGGCAGGCCGAGCGGCGTGGTCCCCTGGCAGCCCGAGGCGGCCGTCGACAGGGTCGTCGACGTCGAGCCCGAGGCCGGCTGCTTGCCGTAGACCCTTTCGGGCGCGGCGAGCTGCGAGGTGCCGGCAGAGGCTGCCGACGATTTCGATGCGGTCGTCGACGTCGAGGGCGATGCCGAGCTGTGGCCCGGCTGGTTGACGCCGCTCCCCTCGGGCGGCGGAGCGAGGCGGGCGGCGACGGCCGGTGCCACCGTCGACGTTGTCGACGGCGTCGTGGGCGCTGGTTGCCCCTCTCTGAGGTTCTCGGGAGCGAGGGCGAGACGCGACGCGCTGGCCAGCGACCCGGTGTCGGGCGCTGCCACCATCAAGAGCGTGACCACTGCCGCCGCAGTCGCGCTGAATATGCACGCGCGCCGAGCGTTCCGACGCGCTCCCACCAGCCTGCGCATTGCAAATCCCCTCTAATTCCCGCCATACAGCCCTGCGGGAGGGATCTTGCCCAAGCGGTGGGAGGAATTTGCACTACGCGGCGACAATTGCCACCGCAGGTGCAGATCGCCACCGCGTTGCAACCGTGTGCGACTGCAACACGCCTATTTCGGTGCAACGGCAGGACGGCGGAGGTGGCACGTGCCGCGACGAGGCACCCGTTCCAGGCCTCAGAGCGCGGCGAGCACTTCCTCGGCCGAGCTGACGCTGAGGCCCGGACCGGGCTCTACGGCGAGCCAGCTGACCACGCCGTCGTCGATGATGGCGGCAAAGCGCTGCACTCGGGAGCCGAGACCGAAGCCGCTGCCGTCCATCACGAGCCCCAAAGCCTCGGCCAGCTCTCCGTTGCCGTCGGCCAACATCACCACGGTGTCACCGACGTTCTGGTCCTGCCCCCAGGCACCCATGACGAAGGGGTCGTTGACCGACACACACACGACGCGGTCGGCGCCCTTCGCCCGGAGCTCCTCGGCCCGCAGCACGAACCCGGGGAGGTGGTGATCCGAGCAGGTGGGCGTGAAGGCTCCCGGGACACCGAAGAGCACGACCTTGCCCTGGCCCAGGACCTCGGCCGACGTGGTCGCCTCGGGCCCCTTGTCGCCGAACGTGAAGACCTTCACCTCGGGCACCCGGTCACCCACTGCGATCGTCATTCCTGCCTCCTCGTTCGTCGTGCGCTGGTCGTGGCCCAGGTTGCCATACGCCGCCGGTGACCCCCCAATCGTCCGCCACCCTCGAACGGTCACGAAGTTGTAACCTGCGCCGCGACAGAGCCGTAGCAGTGGGGATCGAGACTCAGGGGGGTTTTGCGATGACGCAGTCATTTGATCGCCGGTCGTTCATAGCCGGTGGACTCGCGCTGGGCGCCGGAGCCGCCATGCTCGGCGCACTCGAGGGCGAAGCGGGCGCCGCCCAGACCAACGGGCGGGGATTGAACGGGGTCTCCACCGCCAGACCCGTCCGGGGCGGTTCCCTCACCTTCGGCATCGACACCGAGGAGAGCGGCTTCAATCCCGCCACGGCGCGCTGGGACGAGGGCGGCTTCCTCTACGGCCGTACCGTCTTCGACCCGCTCGCCATCGTGAACGCCTCCGGCGGCGTGGAGCCCTACCTGGCCGAGTCGATCACCTCGAACGAGGACTTCACCGCCTTCACCATCACGCTGCGCCCGAACATCGTGTTCCACGACGGCACGCCGCTCGATGCGGCGGCGCTGCACCTCAACATTGAGAACACTGCGAGCGGCGTCTTGACGGGGCCGGCCTTCGCCGATTTCAGCAGCGCGACGGTCACCGGGCCACTGGCGGTCACCATCAACCTCAAGGCGCCGTGGGCCCCGTTCCCCTACTACCTGGCGCAGGCCCAGACGGGCTACATCGCCGCGCCGTCCATGCTCAACAGCACCGACGGCGGCACGTCGAACCCGATCGGCACCGGACCCTTCGTCTTCTCGGACTGGGTCCCCAACAGCCACATGACCGCCAGCAGGAATCCCCACTACTGGCGGAAGGGCTACCCCTACCTGAACTCCATCACCTACAAGCCGATCGTCAACGACGCCTCCCGCGCCGAAGCGCTCCAGACGGGCCAGATCGACATGATGCACTCCGGCTCTCCCAATAACCTCCTGCAGTTCAAGGGAAACAAGAAGTACGCCTATTACGACAACAGCGGGAAGGTGGTCGGACAGCCGACGGTGCAGTGCGTCATGTTGAACACCTCCACCGCCCCGTTCAACAACAAGACGCTGCGCCAGGCCATGGCGATGTGCATCAACCAGGCCCAGTTCACCAAGGTGATCGACAAGGGCGTCGACGCTCCCATGAACGGGCTCTTCCTGTCCGATAGCGAGTTCTACAGCAAGACCGCCTACCCGAAGCACAACCCGACGCAGGCCGCCAAGCTGGTCAAGCAGGTGCAGCAGGAGACGGGCAAGCAGCCGAGCTTTACGCTCAATTCCACGAGCGACCCGGAGACCCTTGCTGCCGCACAGTTCCTGCAGCAGGCCTGGCAGACCGCGGGCATGAAGGTCACCATTCAGATCATCGCCCAGGCGACGATCATCAACGACGCGCTGGCCGGCACCTACCAGGCCACGTTGTGGCGCCAGTTCGGGGCCGTCGACCCCGACCTCAACTACGTGTGGTGGAGCACGACCACGGTCGGCCCGCCCCTGCCTCTGAACATGGCCCGCAACAACGACCCCCGCATTCAAGCGGCGCTGACAGCGGGCAGGAGCACGACCGAGAAGGCGGACCGCATCAAGGCCTACCAACAGGTGAACCAGTACCTGGCCCAGGACATCCCCTACCTCTGGCTGGCCCGCGACACCTGGGCCGTCATGGCGGACCCGAAGGTGCAGAACTTCGCCAACCCCACCACGCTGCAGCATTCGAAGGCCCTCGCCTTCGACGAGGGCGTGCTCTGGCCGACGCAGATCTGGATGAAGAGCTAACGGCTCAGCGCATCTCCACGTCGTCGAGGTATTCCTCGCGCCAGTGGGTGAAGCGCTCCTCGGGCAGGCGCAGACAGTAGGTCGGGCGGAGAGCCTCGACGAAGCCGCGTTCGTGGCTGACGGCGACGATGGTGCCGGGCCAGGCGCCGAGCATGGCGCCGACGGCGGTGATGGACGACGGGTCGAGGTTGTTGGTCGGCTCGTCGAGCAGGAGGAGGTTGGCCTCCCCCGCCGACAGCATGGCCAGCCCGAGCTTGGCCCGCTCCCCGCCTGAGAGGGTGCCCGGCAGCTGGTCGGCCGCCTTCGACGGCAGCCCGAACGAGCCCAACAGGGCGCGCCGGTCCCGCTCGGCCTTGAGCACGGCGTCGCTGACGTTGTCGAGCGCGGTCTGCTCGGGGTCGATCTGCTCGTGCTCCTGGGCGAAGTAGCCCAGCTCCACGTTGGCGCCGAACTCGACGACGCCGTTCGAGGGCTCCTGCGCCCCGGCCAGGCAGCGCAGCAGCGAGGACTTCCCGGCGCCGTTGCGGCCGACGATCACGATGTGATCGCCCCGGCCCGCATGGAACGTGACCTCCGAGAGCACCTCGTTGCTCCCGTAGCGGATGCCCAGCTTGGCGACTTCGAGCGGCACAACGCCGGAGCGGGGCGGCGTCGGGAGCGAGAACTTGCTGGCCCGGTCGCGCTTCTCCACGTGTGTCCGGCTCCCCTCCATGCGGTCGACCCGCCGGTCCAGCTGCTTGGCCTTGCGGGCCCGCTTCTCGGTGCTTCCCCGCATGGAGTCGGCCAGCAGCGAGAGCCGCTTGATCTCGCGCGCTTCGAGCTCGGAGGCACGCTCGCGTTGCGACTGGTCGGCCTCCTTCGCCGCCTCGAACTTGGAGTAGTTCCCCTTCCACTCGGTCAGGTGTTGGTTCGCGATGTTCAGCACCTTGGTGATGGACTGGTCCAGCAGCTTCAGGTCGTGGCTCACGACGAGGAGGGCGCCGTTGAAGCGGGCCAGCTCATCGAGCAGCCAGCGCTTGGCCGAGCGGTCGAGGTGGTTGGTGGGCTCGTCGAGGATCATCAGGTCGGGCTCCTGGAAGAGCACGCGCATGAGGTCGACGCGCCGGCGCTGGCCACCGGAAAGGGAGTCGATGTCCTCCAGGAGGAGCTCCTGCCGGAGGCCGAGGCCGTCGGCCAGACGGGCCATCACCGATTCGGCCTCGTAGCCGCCATTGGACTGGAACTGCTCCTGCAGGTCCGTGAAGAGCTCGATGTTCTCCTCGCTCGGGTCGTCCGCCATGGCTCCGCGGGCGGTGCCCAACGCATCATCGAGGACGTCGAGGCCCCGGGCCGACAGGATGTGGGAGAAGCCGGTCGGCTCGAGCCCCAGGCCGCCCGGCACCGGTGCCTGCGGCAGGTACCCGAACGAGCCCAGGAGGCGGACGTTGCCCCGGTGGCGGAGCTGCGGCGAGGTCTCCCCCACCAGCACCGAGATGAAGGACGACTTCCCGGTCCCGTTGCGCCCGACCAGGCCGACCTTCTCGCCGGCGCCGACCACGAAAGAGGCATCCGTCAGCAGGGTGCGGTCGCCGATCTCTATGGTGAGGGCTGATCCGACGATCACGCCTCATTGTACGAGCCAGAACCCCCGGTCGATACACTCCGCCAATGCCCGCACTCGACCGCAAATGGTGGACCCTGATCGCCGTGTGCACGGCGACCTTCATGCTCCTGCTGGACATCACGGTCGTCAACGTGGCGCTGCCCGACATCCAGTCGTCGCTGCACGCGAGCTTCTCGGACCTGCAGTGGGTCGTGGACGCCTACTCGCTCACGCTGGCCGCCTTCTTGCTCACCGCCGGGGTAGCGGGCGACATCTACGGGCGGCGGAAGATTTTCGCCATCGGGCTGATCGTCTTCTCGCTGGCGTCGCTGGTCTGCGGCCTCTCCACCACACCCCTCATGCTCAACCTCGCCCGTGCCGTGCAGGGCGTCGGGGGCGCCATCATGTTCGCCACCTCGCTGGCCCTCATCGCCGCCGCCTTCACCGGTCGCGACCGCGGGACGGCCTTCGGCATCTACGGCGCGGTGATCGGCGGCGCCGTGGCCATCGGTCCCCTCATCGGCGGCGCAATCACCAGCGGCATCGGATGGCGCTGGATCTTCTTCGTGAACGTGCCCATCGGGGCCATCGCCGTGGTCATCACGTTCACCCAGATCGCCAAGTCGGAGGACCTGCGGGCGCGCCGGATCGACTGGGTCGGCTTCGTCACCTTCTCGGTGAGCCTCTTCTTGCTCGTGTTCGCGCTCGTCCGGGGCAACGACTTCGGATGGGGCAGCGCGACCACCATCAGCCTGCTCGTGGGCGCAGGTGTGCTCATGGTGGGCTTCTTCATCAACGAGCGCTTCACGGCGGACCCGATGCTCGACCTGGGCCTGTTCAAGATCCCCGCCTTCGTCGGGCTCTCGACGGTGGCCTTCTGCCTGGCGGCGTCCATCTTCGCCATGTTCTTGTACCTGACCCTCTACATCCAGGACAACCTCGGCTACGGCCCGCTCGCCGCCGGCGCCCGCTTCCTACCCATGACGCTGCTGATCTTCTTCACGTCCTTCTTCGCGGGTCGCCTCACCGTGCGGGTGCAGTCGCGTTTCCTGCTCGGCATCGGCATGCTCTTCGTCACCGGTGGGCTGCTGCTCATGGCAACGACCCATCCCGACTCGACCTGGACCGTGCTGCTGCCGGGCTTCCTCGTCAGCGGCTTCGGCGTGGGGATCGTCAATCCCGTGCTGGCCTCGGGCGCGGTCTCCGTCGTCCAGCCCCAGCGCAGCGGCATGGCCTCGGGGGCCAACAACACCTTCCGGCAGGTCGGCATCGCCACCGGCATTGCGGTGCTCGGCGCGGTCTTCCAGAGCCAGATTGTGGCGCACACCACCGCCGCGCTGTCGAAATCGCCCTTCGGGCCGGCGGTGCTGCGTCGGGGCGGGGCCCAACTCCAGGGTGCCATGTCGTCGGGCGAAGTGCGCCAGGCGGCCTCGGCCATCCCGATCGCCGGCGCCCGCAACGCGTTGCTCCAGGCGTACCACGTGGGATTCTCGGCGGCGTTGAATCACCTGATGGTGATCGGCGCCGTGGTGGCGCTGGTGGGTGCGGTCTGCGGGTTCGCTCTGGTGCGCCAGCGCGACTTCGTGGTCCCCACGGGGGCGCCCAGCGGTCCGCCGGGTGCAGGCAGCCAGGGCGCACCCGACGCGCCAGGCGCACCGGGTGCGCCTGAGGACGCCGTCCCCGCCGTGCATGCTTGAGCCGTTCACCCTCGAGGGGAGATTCGTCCGGCTGGAGCCGCTGACCGAAGCGCACATCCCGGCCCTGGTGGAGGCAGCCGCACTCGACCGCACCAATTATCAGTGGAGCATCACGCCCAACGGTCCCGAGCAGATGACCGACTACGTGCGCGACGCCCTCGGCAGCGTGGCCTCGGGCTCGCACGTCGCCTTCGCCACCGTCCGACGCCGACGCGGCGCCGGTCCCAACGGATCCGACCTGGTCGTCGGCGCCACACGCTTCTACGAAATCGGATTCTGGCGGTGGCCGCCCGGGGCGAGCCACCAGCGCGACGGGATCCCCGACGCGGTGGACATCGGGTACACCTGGCTGGCGGGACCGGCGCAGCGCACCCCGGTCAACACCGAGGCCAAGCTGCTGATGATGACCCACGCCTTCGAGGTCTGGCGGGTGCACCGGGTCGGACTGCAGACCGATGTGCGCAACAAGCGGTCACGGGCCGCCATTGAGCGCATCGGGGGCAAGCTCGACGGGATCCTGCGGGCGGACCGGCCCGCGTCCGACGACACCGTGCGCGCCTCCGCCCGCTTCTCCATCCTGGCCGAGGAGTGGCCCGAAGTGAAGGCGCGCTTGACGGCGCGCCTGGCCTGACTCGGAGCAGCCAGCCGGCTCAGAGCAGCAGGGTCACTCCGTGCACCGCGAAGGCGAGTGCGTAGGCGGCGAGCAGCATGGTCGCCAGCGCCAGCGGGACGCCGAAGAGCGACAGGGCGGTCAGGAAAACCGCGCGCGCGAGCTTCTCCCGGCGCGAGCGTGTCGCGGGACCGGTCGCGCGGTGGGCCCGTGTGCGCACCGGCATGGACAACCTCGACAGCAGCATGGTGAGCGCCAGCAACGGCAACGCAAGGTCGAGGAGCCAGGCCAGGCGCGAGCTGTAGACGCCAGGGGTGGCGATCACGCCGAAGGCGATCACCATGACGGCGACACTCAAGGTCATGATCGCCGCGATGCCGGAGGCGTTGGTGCGAGCCCCGCTCCCGTGCCCCCGGGTCGGACAGCCGGCCGCGGCTGCCCTCATGGCCTGGCCGCCCCGATGTCGAAGTGGCGCTCGATCTCGTTGGCGTAGCGGAGCCCGAAGGTCCCCCCCTGCTCGGCCAACCACTCCGAGAGCTTCGTGGAGCCGGTGGCGGGTCCCTCCGTGTCGGCCAGGCCGGCGGCCATCGCCCGAAACTCCTCGGTCGTGAGCAGCACGTCGTGCAGCACGAGCCCGAGTGCCCGGGCCAGGAGGGGCATGGTGGCGCCCGGCACGTGGACGACGCGGGCCCGGCTCCCGACCACGTCCTTGATGGTGGCGACAAGCTCGTTGAACGTGGGTCGCTCCGGACCGACGGCGTCGGTCACGCTGTCCTGCGACTCGGCCGCCTTGGCCAGGCAGAGGCGCGCCAGGTCGTCGACGTGGATCCCCCGGATCCGGTACTCCCCGCTTCCACCGACGGCGAACACGGGCAGCCGTCGGAGGAGCCAGGCGATGTTGTTGAGGAGGACACCGTCGCCGCCGAAGAGGATGGCTGGGCGCACGACGGCGTAGGAGACGTCGCATTCGGCCAGCGCGCGCTCCACCAGGGCCTTGCCCCGGAAGTACGGGTACGGCGACGTGCTGGAGGGGTGCGTGATGCTCACGTGCACGATGCGTTGGACGCCCGCCTTCTTGGCCGCATGGAACAGCGCTCGCGAGTTGGCCACCGCGCGCTCGTGGTCGATGGCGCCGTGGGGGAAGCGCACCCAGTAGGTGTTGAAGAGCGTCGTGGCGCCCGACAGCGACGCCGCCAGGCCCAGGTGGTCGTCGAAGTCGAGCGGGCGGATGTCGATCGGTGACCCGGCCGGGGCACGATCGGGGTGCCCCGTGAGGGTCCGCACCTGCCGGCCGCCGTGGAGGAGCTCCCGGGCCAGGACGGCGCCCGAGTAGCTGAAGGCCCCGGTGACCACGTCGAGGCCCGTGTCGGTGGACCCGCCCCCTCCTGGCGTACAGGTGGACACCACGCCGGTCATGACCGGGCTGCCGTCGGGGCCGGGGTGAGGGCCTCGAGGAGGGTGGCCAGGCTCTTGGCGTGGGCGAAGAGGCCGAGCGCGCGGGCACGGTCGCCGTCGAGATGGGTGAGCATCTCGAGACCGAGATAGAGGGCGACGATGGCGTACGCCACGTCACCGGGTGGCAGGACGGAGTCGAGCGGCGGACCCAGCGTGCTCGTCACGGCCTGCTCGGCGAACGCGAACCAGGGCCCGAGCCGGGCGGACACCTCGGCCCCCAACCCCGGTGTGGACGACGCGCCGGCGATCATCTCGACGAGGACCGCCACGTAGCCGGCGTCGAGATCCTCCTCGAAGATGTCGGTCGCCACGTCGACGAGCTCGGTCGGTGAGGCGACCCGTTCCACCGCTGCTCCGTACTGCTCCATGCGGGTGGCGCTCACCGAATCGAGCGCGGCCAGCAGGAGGTTGGCCACCGAGGCGAAGTGGTAGAAGATCAGGCCCTGGTTCAGCCCGGCACGGTCGGCGATCGCCCGGGCGCTCGACCCGGCGTAGCCCTCGGCCTTGAGCGTCTCTCTGGCGGCGTCGATCAGCTTCGTGCGGGTCCCAGCCGAGCGGGACGAGTCCCTTCCCACCAGGCTGCTCGACGCTCCGGACTTGGCCATCCGCTGCTCTCTTATTTGAGTGATTGCTCAAAGCATACACACAAATTTGGGCCGTCGAACGGGTCGGCCACGACATGCCTGTGGGCCGGCGCGGTGGCCGCCGGGTCGGGCGCGATCGGCACGGGACCGGGCGTGCCCTCGCCCCGCGTGCAGGGTCGACCAGGGTGCGCAGGGAGGCGCGGCCGGCGTCGGCCGGCGTTCTCCGACGGGTGCTCGCTAGGCCCGGCTGAGCGTGGCCGAGATCTTGCGCAGGTGGAGCGCGTGGACGGCGGCTTCCGCCTCGTCCTTGGGACGCACCGCCGCCACCGCCTTGCCCGTGCGGTGGATCAGCTGGGCCAGCTTGTCGGCCCGCTCGACCGTGTGACCGAAGATCTCGACGAAGGCCAGGATCACCGTCTGAAAGGTGGTGACATCGTCGTTCCACACGATCACGGCCCAGAGATCCTCGAAGTCGAAGAAGGCGTCGATGTCCTCGTCGGCCACGACGGGAAGTTCGACGGTCGTGCTGGGTTCGAGTGTCCGAGGCATGGATCTCCGGGCGTGAAACGGGCGCAGGTACGGGCCGGAATTCAGCCCGTAGAAGTGTAGTCCTGAGGGATAGCGTGCGGAGATGCGAGCCACCATCCTCGAAGGACCGCGCAACGTCAAAGTCGTGAACGTCCCCGACCCGGTCCTGCCCGGGCCCGAAGGCGTGATCGTGACCGTCGAGCGGACCGCCATCTGCGGGTCCGATCTGCACCTGTACCACGACGCGCCGACGGGCAGCGGCATCCGGCTGGGCCACGAAGCCATCGGGACGGTGGCCGAGGTCGGGCCCCACGTGCACAGCCTGCGGGCAGGCGATCGCGTGCTGGTCTCGGGCGTCATCGGGTGCGGCGTCTGCACGGCCTGCCTGGCCGGCCAACCCAACGTCTGCCTCGCCGACAAGGCCACCGCGTTCGGGACGGTGCCCGACCTTCCCGGTGGGCAGGCCGAGGCCATGGCGGTGCCGTTCGCCGACCTCTTCGCCCTCCCCATCCCCGAGGGCGTGGCGGACGAGGAGGCGGTGCTCCTCACCGACATCCTTCCGACGGGCTATCTCGGCGCCCTGCGGGCGAACATCCAGCCGGGCTCCACCGTGGTCGTCGTCGGACTGGGGCCGGTCGGGATCATGGCGCTGCAGTGCGCCTCACTCTTCGGTCCGGCGCGCATCCTGGCCGTGGACATGGTGCCCGAACGACTGGCCCGGGCCGAGCGTCTCGGGGCCGAGCCCATTGACGCCCGCGTCGCACCAGGATCGCCCCAGGTCCTGGAGGCCACCGGCGGACGGGGCGCCGAGAGCGTCATTGAGGCGGTCGGGGCGGACGCCACCGTCTTGGACGCCGTCTCCTGCGCTGCGACCGGCGGCACCGTCTCGGTCGTCGGCGTCAACCTCACCATGGATCTCCCGTTCCCGATGGGGATCGTGTTCTTGAAGAGCCTCACCCTGCGCGCCGTCTTCGCCCCCATACCCGGGACGTGGCGCGCCCTCGTCCCGTTGCTCCAATCCGGCCGGCTGGCGGGCCTGGCCGAGACCTTCACGCACCGGATGGACCTGAGCCAGGCCCCCGAGGCCTACGAGTTGTTCGACTCGCGGGCCGACGGTGTCTTGAAGGTCTTGCTGACGCCGAATCCCTGAGCCCCGGTCGGCTCGTCCGGCGTGCGGTTGAGCACCAGCGGCAGCGTGGCCATGCCGAGTGCGGGACGCACGACGAACCAGGGCGCGGGCGGCGGAACGATGATCGCCGTCAACGCGTCCACGATTGGCTCGTAGTTGACGCGCCAGCCCTGGAAATGCCGCCAGGCGTCGTCCGGCGTCCGTTCGGCCGGGAAGTTGACCGATTCGAGCCGGCGGAAGCCCTCGTCGAATTCGGCGCGTGACAGGCGAACGTTCGCGGTGGGGAGCGGGTCGTCGTCGTAGGGAATGCGCAGGGCGCGGGCCATGGAACGCAGGCAGTTGATCCCCATCGACAAGCAGAGACGGGCCTGGCGCGGCGTCTGCGCCGGGCTCACCGCGTGGTACAGCGCGGCGGAGTCCATCATGGCCACCAAGCCGACGAGCCAGCTGCGGGTCGAGACCGGCGAGCGGAACCAGAGCAACCCGGGGTAGTTGGCGTGGCTCTCGGACACCGCGGCGGCCCAGCGCTCCCAGTCCGAGTAGAGCGGCGGCAGCTCGTCCATGGTGTCCAGCCAGTGATGGCGGGCCAGGATCTCGGGGCCCCAGGCCGGATTCCCGCTCCGCGCCTCCAGCAGGGTGACCTCGGTCTCGCGGGTGGAGAACTGGGTGTAGAGGGTCGGGAGGTAGGCGATCTCGAGCGCCACGACGAGGAGGCCGATGCCGGAGGCAACGACTTCGACCACTCTTGGTCCCGCCTGGCCCGAGGAGACGATGCCCAGCGTGAACACCGACGACCCCGAGATGCCCAGGGCCGTGGCGAAGTCGACCCCCGCGGCGTCCCACTCGATCAGCGCCACGCCGAGGACGATGAAGCAGAGCCAGATCATGAAGAGAAAGACCATCGCCGCGGGCCCGACGAACGACAGGACACGATCGCGCGCCTCGTAGTCGGGAAGCTTCGGGGCGATCCGGCGCGCCGAGCCGCCGAGGAAGCGCGCCAGCATGCGCATGGCGGGAGAGGACGTCACGCGCGGGACGACGAGCGCGGTGAACACGCTCCACGCTGTGACGAGAACGATGGCAATGCCCGCGACCAGCGCGACCACACGGGCGACCGACTCCACGAGCGCCATCCTGCCAGATGCCCGGTCCCGGTCCCCCAGGGGTCAGCCCGTCAGCTCGAGGCGAGCCTCGCCGCCACCGGCCCGCCCGCCACCAGCGCAGCCGGCACCTCGATCCGCCGCGAGCGCAGCAGCTCGCCGAGACCCTTCGCCTGCGTGTCCGGCCGCAGATTCGACGCCACGCCCCAGCCGAGGAGGCCGTGGACGACGAAGTTCACCGCCCGCAGGTTCGGGAGCTGGTAGCGGCTCACGGGGTAGGGCTCGATCTCGGGCAGCAGGACCTTGAGCAGCGCCGTGGTGAGCTCATTCTGGAGCCACGTCGCAACAGCATCGTCGTCCGCCCAGACGCCGACGTTGGCGTCCCCGCCCTTGTCGCCCGAGCGGGCGCCGACGAGCACCCACAGCGGGACTGCGACGGTGTCCCGCTGTGGCGCGCCGGGTCCGGCGGGCGGCGCGTCCTCCGCAGCGGCGACCGGTCGGGCATCGGCTTCCTGGTCGAACGCGGAGAGGGGCGTGGCCGGAACGGGTCGGCCGTCGCACTCGATGTGCGGCGTCACCGCGGCGGCGTGCACCGTCGTCGGCCAGTAGCGGGCGACACCCTGCGCGCCGGAGGGCGCCGAGGTGAAGAACGTCCCCGGGTAGCTCGACAGGCTCGTCTCGACGACGGCGCCCGAAAAGGCGCGGCCCACCGCGCGCTCGTCGTCACCGCGTACGGCCAGGCGCAGGTAGGCCATGCCGGTGCCGCTGAGGTCACCCGAGAGGTCTTCCGCCGTCTCGGCGAAGGCATCCCGGCCGCCCGGGATTCCGGCCCAGACCGTCTCCGCGGCGAAGCGCGCCTTTTCCACCGGTTGGGCACCGGTCAACACCAGCGTCATGGCGTTGCGCCAGCCGGCGTCGAGGTTGGCCGTGACCTTCAGCGTGTCGGGAGGCGCCTCACCCCGGACCGGCGCGATTCGCACCCGGTCGGGGCCCTCCTGCACCAGGTCGATGCTGTCGAACCGCGGCACGGCGTCCGGGCTGAGGTAACGCGGGCCTCCGATTTCGTAGAGCAGTTGGGCCGTCACCGTGCCCACCGTGACCATGCCGCCCGTCCCGGGATGCTTGGTGATCACGGACGAGCCGTCGGCGCGGAGCTCCGCCAGCGGGAACCCGATGCGCGCCCGGTCCGGCACCTCCTCGAAGAAGGCGTAGTTCCCGCCGCAACATTGCGCGCCGCACTCAATCACATGCCCCGCCACGACCGCACCCGCGATGGCGTCGAAGTCGTCGTCGGCCCACCCGAACGCGTGCAGCGCCGGCCCGACGACCAGGGCGGCGTCGGTCACGCGGCCGGTGACGACCACCTGGGCGCCGGCGGCCAACGCGTCGGCGATGGGCCTGGCCCGCAGATAGGCGTTGGCCGTCACGACCGGCGCCTGGGCCGGCAAGACCTCGCCCGTGTCGAGGTTGACGAACTTCTCACCCTGCGCCTGCAGTGGCGCAAGCTCAGAGGTGATGTCGTCCCCCGAGACCGAGGCCACGCGGACCTCGAGCCCCTGGCGGCGTGCCAACTCCCCTACGACCACCGCCAGCGCCTCGGGCTGGAGCCCTCCGGCGTTGGAGACCACCGTGATGCCCCGTTCGACGCAGGTGGGCAGCACCTCTTCGAGCTAGCGCAGGAACGTGCGCGCGTAGCCACCGCTGCGCTCCCGGGTCTTGTGGAGGATGTACATCGTCAGCTCGGCCAGCCAGTCGCCGGTGAGCACGTCGAGCGGGCCGCCCTCGACCATCTCCCTGGCGGCACCGGCGCGGTCCCCGAAGAAACCGCTGCAATTCCCGATCCGCAGGACGTCCGGTCCGCCGGCGCGTGCGCTCACGCCGGCTCGACCGTGACCAAGAGGTCGTGCAGGTCGACTTGCTGGCCCGGAGCGCAATGGACCCCGGCCACCCTCCCGGCACCGTTGGCCCGCAGCGTGTGCTCCATCTTCATCGCCTCGAGCACCACCAGGCCCTCGCCCTCGGCGACCTCGTCGCCCTCGGCCACGAGCACCTTGGTCACGGCGCCCGGCAGCGGTGCCCGGCACTCGCCGGCGACGCCGCCGCGTTCGTCGACGTCGTCGTCGGAACGCAGGGCGAAGCTGGACTGACCCTCGGGACCGTTGACGTCGGCCCGGTGGGCGGACAGCCTCACCGCGTAGCGGCGCCGCAGGCCGTCGGGCGTCAGCAAATCGACCGTCCCGCCCTGCACGTGCGCCGCGCCCACCTCGCGCCACTCGTCCCCCACGAGAACCTGGGCCGGCTCTCGAGGGTCAACCGCGCGGGCCTCCACCGTGCCGGTGGCGTCCGTCAAGGCATCGGCGTGCAGGGCGCGGCCGAGGTTGCGCCACCCGGCGACGGGAATCGGCACGAGGCCGGCTGCCGCCCGCTCGCCGGTCAGACAGAAGGCAGCCGCCGCCGCGTGCCGCTGCCGCACCTCGTCGGGCAACGCGGCGTCGCGCAGGTCGGGGCGACCGTCCAGATAGTGCACGTCTGCGTCGCCGGCCCGGAACACGGCGTCGTCGAGCACCGCGCCGAGCAGGTCCCGGTTCGTCTCGAGCCCGTCCAGCTCGAGCATGCGCAGCGACCGTGAGAGCTGCGCCACTGCGGCAGCCCGGCCTTGAGCATGGGCCATCAGCTTCGCCACCAGCGAATCGTAGGCGGGGCTCACCACAGTGCCGGACTCGATGGCGCGGTCGCTCCGCAGCCCCGGACCCTCCGGCCAGCGCACGAATGTCGCGGTGCCGGGTGTCGGCCGGTAGTCCTCGCGTGGCCGTTCTGCGCAGAGCCGGACCTCCATGGCATGCCCCGTCGCGGCGACCTCGGACTGGGCCATTGGGAGTGGTTGCCCGTCCGCCACCGCCAGCTGCAGGCCCACCAGGTCCAGACCGGTGACGAGCTCGGTGACCCCGTGCTCCACCTGCAGGCGCGTATTCATCTCGAGGAAGAAGAAGCCGCCGCCCTCGACCAGGTACTCGACGGTCCCGACGCCGATGTAGTCGACCGCACGGGCGATGGCGACTGCCGCATCCCACATCTGTCGGCGGATGGCGACGGGCACCTGGACCGCCGGGGCCTCCTCCACCACCTTCTGGTGGCGGCGCTGCACCGAGCACTCCCGGTCCAGCAGGTGCAGGACGCTGCCGTGGGCGTCCCCGATCACCTGGACCTCGACGTGGCGGGGTGCCTCGAGATAGCGCTCCAGGAAGACCTCGTCCGACCCGAACGCGGCAGCCGCCTCGCGCTGGGCGGCCGCCACGGCGTCGGCCAGCTCCCCGGGGGCATGCACGAGGCGCATGCCCCGACCACCGCCGCCGGCGGACGCCTTGACGAGCAGGGGGTAGCCGACGGTCGTCGCCGCGGCCTCGAGCGCCGTGTCGTCCGCGCCCGGCGCTACCACGGCGCTCGGCAGGACCGGCACGCCGGCATCGGCGACCAGTTCCTTGGCCCGGGCCTTGTGCCCCATCAGGCGCATTGAGTCGGGTGAGGGGCCGACCCAGACGATGCCCGCGGCCGCACAGGCCTCGGGGAGGACGGGGTTCTCGGACAGGAAGCCGTAGCCGGGATGCAGGGCGTCCGCCTCCGCCGTCCCGGCTGCCCCGACCAGCGCGGCGGCGGAGAGGTAGGTCTCGGCGAGCGAACCTCCGGGTAGCAGCACCGCCAGATCGGCCTCCCCGACGTGGGGGCTGGCCGCGTCGTCGGCCGCGTAGACGGCGACGGCTTCGCAGCCGGCATCGTGCGCACCGCGGATGAGACGCCGGGCGATCTCGCCCCGGTTGGCCACCAGGAGACGTCGGATCATCAGTGCCGCACCACCCCGAACACCGCCGTCCCCTGAACCGGCGCCGAGTGCACTGCGGTCAAGGCGATGGCCAGCACCGTCCGTGTGTCCTGCGGGTCGATGATGCCGTCGTCCCACAGGCGCCCCGTGGCGTACTGCGCGGTCGACTCCTCCTCAATCTGGCTCTCGGTGGCCTGGCGCAGCCCCTCGTCGGCGGCCTCGTCGAAGGGGCGCCCGGCTGCGGCGGCGGCATTGCGCCGCACGATGGAGAGCACGCCCGCCAGCTGCTTGGGGCCCATGACCGCGATGCGGTGGTTCGGCCAGGTGAAGACGAAGCGGGGGTTGTAGGCCCGTCCGGCCATGGCGTAGTTCCCCGCCCCGTAGCTCGCCCCGACCATGAGGGTCAGGTGGGGCACGGTCGAGTTCGACACGGCGTTGATCAGCTTGGCGCCGTCCTTGATGATCCCGCCCTGCTCGTAGCGCGTGCCCACCATGAAGCCCGTGATGTTCTGCACGAACAGGATGGGGGTGTCGGTGCGGTTGCAGAGCGCAATGAACTGCGCGCCCTTCTGCGCCTCGGGTGAGAAGAGGATGCCGTTGTTGGCCACGACGCCGACGGGGTACCCGCCGATGGATGCCCACCCGCAGACGAGCTGAGCGCCGTACAACGCCTTGAACTCCTCGAAGCGGGATCCGTCGACGACGCGGGCGATGATCTCGCGCACGTCGAAGGGCACCCGCACGTCCACCGAGGCGATCCCGAGCAGCTCCTCGGCCGGGTAGAGCGGCGCATCCGGCGAGTCGACGGGGGCGGGCCCGAGTCGGGCCCAGTGCAGGTGGGCCACAATGCCGCGGGCCAGCCGGATCGCCTCGGGCTCGTCCCGGGCCAGGTAGTCGCACAGGCCCGAGGTCTCGGCGTGCATGCGGGCGCCGCCGAGGTCCTCCTCGTCCGCCTCTTCGCCGATCGCCATCTTGACCAGCGGCGGCCCACCGAGGAACACCCGGGCCCGGTCCTCCACCATGACCGTGTAGTCGCTCATGCCCGGGAGATAGGCGCCGCCGGCGGTCGACGACCCGAAGACGACGCAGACCGTGGGGATGCCCTGGGCCGACAGCTGAGTCAGCCGGCGGAACTGCTCGCCCCCCGGGACGAACACGTCGGCCTGGCGGGGCAGGTCCGCCCCTCCGGACTCGACCAGGAGCACCAGCGGGAGCCGGTTCTCCTCGGCCACGTCCATGGCGCGTAGGAGCTTGCGGATCGTGGTCGGGCTCGTGGTCCCGCCACGCACGGTCGGGTCGTTGGCGATGACGAGACACTGCGTGTGCGCCACTTCGGCCAGGGCCACCACGACGCCGCCACCGACCGGGTCGCCGGTGTGCAGGCCGGCGAGCGGGCACAGCTCGAGGACCGGCGTGCCCGGGTCCACGAGCGCCTCCAGGCGTTCGCGCACCAGCATTTTGCCGCGAGCGAGGTGGCGCGCGACATACTGCTCGCCGCCGCCGGCAAGGACGTCCTCGTGGCGCGCCCGCACCTCGTCGACGAGCGCAGCCATGGCAGCGGCGTTGTCGCGGAACTCGTCACCCCCCACGGCCAGGCGGGACCGGATGGGCACGCTCATGCGTTCGTGTCCCACGAGGGCCGGCGCTTCTGCAGGAACGCGTCCATCCCCTCGGCCGCCTCGGCGCCAACGAAGAGCTCGGCCGACGTGATGGCGGCTGCTGCCAGCCCATCGGCCCACGACTGCGCGGACAGCGATCGCAACAGCTGCTTGGTGGCCCGCACCGCGCCCGGGGCGGACCGGCGCAGTGCCGCCGTCTGCGCCGCCACCCAGGCGTCCAACGCCACCTCGTCGGGCGTCACCGCGGTGAGCAGTCCCGCCGCCGCAGCCTCGGACGCGGTGAAGCGCTCGCCCGTGAGGGTGGCGCGGGCGAGGAAGCGCCGGTCGACCACGCGCAAGGCCGGCACCAAGATCATGGCCGGCGCCACGCCGACCCGGACCTCGGTGAAGGCGAAGGTGGCTGCCTCGGCTGCCACTGACATGTCAGCGGCCGCGACGAGCCCGAGGCCGCCGGCACGCGCGTGGCCGTTGACGCGGACGATGACCGGCACCGCGCTCTCGACGATGGCCGTGAGGATGGCCGGCATGCGGATGGGTGCCGCCGAACCGCGCTCGGACAGATCGGCGCCCGAGCAGAACACCGTCCCCGTCCCCGTGAGCACGACGGCCCGCACGTCGGGGTCACTGGTTGCGTCACGCAACGCATACTCCAGCTGGGCCAAGAGGCGCTCCGAGAGCGCGTTGCGGTTGGCGGGCGAATCCAGCGTCAGCGTCCGGATCCCGTCGTCATGCTGTACGTCGACCAACACGTCCGTCACGAATGCGCAGTGTAGGGGGGTGCACACAGATGAATTGAAAAGGGCCGGTGGTATCGTTCGCCGGTGATCGAGAGCGACGAGCACCAGCTCTTCCGCAAGACGCTCCGGGACCTCTTCGAGCGGGAGATCGAGCCCCACGTGGACGAGTGGGAGGCCGCCCGCACGTTCCCGGCTCACGACCTCTTCCCCAAGTTGGCCTCCGTGGGCCTACTCGGGCTCGAGTACGACGAGGCCCATGGCGGCATGGGCGCGGACCACACGTATACCCTCGTCGCCGGCGAGGAGATGGGACGGATCAGCTGCGGGGGCGTCCCAATGGCGATGGCCGTGCAGATGTCGATGGCGACACCCGCGCTGGCCCGTTACGGGTCGGCCGAGCTCAAGGAGCGGTATCTCGCGCCGGCGATCCGCGGTGAGGTCGTGACCTCCATTGCGGTGACCGAGCCCGACGCCGGGAGCGATGTGGCCGGTATCCGGACCCGGGCCGTGCGCGACGGGGACGAGTGGGTCATCAACGGCGCCAAGCTCTACATCACGAACGGCACGCAGGCCGACTGGCTCTGCCTGCTGGCCCGGACGTCCGACGACCCCGGCGCCCGCGGCATGTCGCTCATCGTGGTGCCGACCGATGTCCCCGGTGTGGCCGTCTCCCGCAAGCTCGAAAAGCTCGGCATGTGGTCGAGTGATACCGCCGAGCTGTCTTTCACTGACGTGCGCGTGCCCGTGGCGAACACCATCGGCGAGATCGGCCGGGGCTTCCAACAGCAGATGGTGCAGTTCCAGGCCGAGCGGCTCATGACCTTCTACAAGCAGGTGGGATCAATCGCCCTCGCCCTCGAGCGCACGAAGGACTATCTGCGCCAACGCCGGGCCTTCGGCGCGCCGCTCCTGGCCAACCAACACCTGCAGTTCGTGCTGGCCGAACTGTCGGCTCGGCACGACGTGTTGAAGGAATACGCCCGGACCACCGCCGACGCTGTCGTGCGCGGCGAGGATGCCACCCGGTTTGCCACCATCGGCAAGCTGCTCGGCTCGCGGTTGCAACGCGAAGTAGCCGACGCCGCCGTCCAGTTCCACGGCGGTATCGGCTACATGGACGAGCACTGGACTTCGCGCTACTTCCGCGACACCCGTCTCGATTCCATCGGCGCCGGCGCCGACGAGGTCATGTTGCGCATCCTGGCTCGGATGGACGGCTACTCGACGGAGTGAGCACCGGTGCGATGAGGACCGAGTGGAGGCTGCAGCCCTCACCGCACCGTGACGTCGACTCCCGCTGCGGGATTAGGGAGCGGCCATGCCCACGATGGGTTTGTTGAGCGGGGCTCCCCCGGTGGAACCCGAGAACGGGGCATCGCCGTAATTGAAGATCCCGCCGTCGGAGGCGACCAGCCAGTAGCCCCCGCCGTCGGACGTGGCGGCCATGCCGACGATCGGCTTGTTGAGGTGGATGCTTCCGGTGGAGCCCTGAAACTTGGCGTCGCCATAGGAGAAGATCCCCCCGTCGGAAGCCACCAGCCAGTAGCCGCCGCCGTCATTGGTCGCGGCCATGCCGACGATGGGCTTGTTGAGGTGGATGTTCCCACCCGAACCGTAGAACCCGGCGTCGCCGTAGTTGAAGACCCCACCGTCGCTGGCCACGAGCCAGTAGCCGTGCCCCGAGGGCGTGGCCGCCATGCCTACGATGGGCGCGTTGAGCGGCGTCCCCCCGGCCGAGCCGTAGAAGTGGGCGTCGCCGTAGTTGAAGACCCCTCCATCGGAGGCCACCAGCCAATAGCCCCGGCCGGCGGGCGTCGCCGCCATGCCCACGATGGGCTTGTTCAGCGCGGTCCCACCGGCGGAGCCGACAAACGGGGAGCCACCGAAGTTGAAGATTCCCCCGTCGGAGGCCACCAGCGAATAGCCGGGCGGCACTGACAGCGGTGACGTCGGCGATGTTGTCGCGGCCGAAACCGCCGAGGTCGTCGTCTGGACCGCAGTCGGTGCAGCGCCCTGGTTCCCGACGTTGTCGGTAGCGTCCACGGCGAAGCCGTAGGTGTGGCCGGCAACGATCGGGACCTGCGTGCTCGTCAGCGTGGTCGCCTGCAAGAGCAGGGCGAGCGGGCCGCCGTCGGTGGACTCGTAGACGTCATAGTTCGCAACGCCGGATCCGGTGCCGTCGTTCCCCGACCACGAAACATTCAGGTTGCCAGCCGTGCTGGTCGCCGGCAGAGGCGTCACCGAGGCTGTCGGCGCCGTCGCATCGACGGTGTTGGTCCACACCGGCGTCGGGATGGCGGGGTTGCGATCGAACACGATCGAGGCCTGGCCTGCGACGGTCGTGCCCGTCGTCAGGCCGGACTTGACCGACCCCGTCCAGGACACGAAGCCCTCGCCGTCGCCGGCGGCGTCGTCGGGTGGCAGGAAGCCGGCGTTGACCGCACTGTCGAGGTCTCCCGTGGACGGGTCGACCGTCGAGAACGTCCACGTGATCACGCCGTTCGCTCCCGCCTGCGAGTCATACGCCCCGCTCACGTCGAGGTAGTCACCGTTCGGGAGGTTGAGGTTCGTGAACTGCTGGGAGAACGACTGCTGGCCGGCAGGGATGTTCACGCTGGTGCTGGCGCCGAAACCGAATCCGGTCAACTGGACCGAGTCGGGATCGATGTCAGGCGGGACGGCTTCGGTTACCACCACCTGGACAGCCGCCGCGGAGGCCGTCGGCTCGTTCTGGAAGTTCACGACGTACGGCAGCGATGACTGACCGGCCACCCACTGGGGGCTGGGGCTGGAAAACCCGGACGGCCCGACGATGCCGTTGGGATCGCCGGGATCACCGATTCTGACTCCCACCTTCGTCTTCTTGATCGGTGTGGGTGTGGGTGGAGGTGGAGGGCAGGTTTGGTTGCCCGCCGCGACCTTGAACAGCTGGATAGCCTCGAGTTCCGCGGCGAGTTTCTGTTGGTACTTCGCCTGCGCTGGTGCGAGGAGCATCTCCGCAGCCGCGATCGGCTTCCGTACGTTTATGAGCGTGTCGATGGCGCTGTACACGGCCAAACCGGCGTTAACCAACGAAAGGACGGCGCCCGATTTCGCGACCGACAGGCCCACGTCGGAGGTGGGCGACTGATTGTGGTTCAGGATCGCAAGCGTGCTGTTCAGTCCTGCCTGGAGCAGGAGGTTCGCTTGGTTCAACTTGAAGAGCGTGTCCGGGCCCGGGGTAGTCATCGCGTTCACCACCGCCGGGATCACATTGCCCGCCAAGTTCGTGGCGAGGGCGGTGCCCAAGGTGGCGGCTTCTGAGCCCCCGGCGGCGAGTGACCACGTAGCGATCCCAACGACTGGCCCGATGGCCGCAGCCAATGCGGCCAGGGCCGTGAAGACACCGGTGACGGCGAGAGTGGTATCCCCGAGAGCGGCCCTCAAAATTTGCTGGTAGGCGGTGACCGCCTCGGTCCAATCGGAAAAGGCCTCGTTCTTGGCCTGGACCAACGTGCTCAGCACGTGCTGTATCTCGTTGAGGGTGGAGGTCGACGAGCAGGCTGGGTCGAACTGTGCCCTCAGAATTGCGGTGACGGTCGCGTCCGTGACCTCGTTGTCCAGCCCTGCCGGCTGGGGCAGGTCCTTCAGCCCGATGTTCTGCCAGGCTTCGTACAGGCTCCGGCTGGGCAAGACCAAGTACTGAAGTCCCTGAGATACGTCGTGGGGCGAGACTGCAGCGACGGCCTGATCGGTGAGAAGGCTGTGGGCCAGGTCCAGCGCGCTGGTCGTACCCCCGATGGCAGCCACGTCGGACGGCTGTGCGGCGAGGGGAACCTCGTCGGCGGGCAGGTTGACCAGCGCCTCAGATGCCGGCGCGGTCACGTCCACGGCCGTGCCGCCGCTGGCAAGTGTGATGGTTTGGGTCGTGCTCAGCCCCCCCGGTTCCTCGACGAGTAGGGTATACGGACCAGGTGCCAGTTCAGTGATCTGCTGGGAAGCAGTCTGGTCAGAGGCGCTGCGGGCCGCACCGAGGACGACGGTTCGGACGACTGTGCCAGTGCCGTCCTCCACTCCGACCACGACCAGCGGAAGGACGCTCGACCCCGTCTCGGGCTCCAGCGACAGCGACAAGGTCGACCCGGTCGAAGCAAGAACCCCATTGCCAACCGCCGTACTGCCGGCGGTGACGCTCACTCCGGTCACCACCGTCGGGGCATGAGTGGGTTCGCTGATCGAAAGGCTGTACGTGGACGGGGCGAGCCCGGGAAGGGTGTAGGTGCCGTCTGCCGCCGTCAGAGTTCCTCCCTCGACCAATCCGGACTCACTGACGGCGGTCACCTCAGCACCGGAGATAGGCGCTGCGCTCGTGTCGGTGATCGTTCCGGAAATGCGGCCGGCGGCACCGAGCGTGATCACCTGGGTCGGGTTGCTCGAACTCACGGTCACCGACTGCGAGGAGGGAGCGTCGACGCCATCCTCCGCGTTCAACGTGTAGACACCGGGAACGAGCTCGTCCAGAGTGGCGTCACCCGACGAGTCGGTTGTGGCGCCCACCGCGCCCGCCGTCCCCACCCCGCTGCTCGGGCTCAGGCTGACCGTGGCGCCCGTGACCGGGCCTGATCCATTGCTGACGGCGACATTGAGCGAGTCGGTCCCGGCCGTGAGTGTCGGCACCGTGGTGGTGGACCCCACAGTGGCCGTGACACTCGCCGAAAGGATGCCCACCGCGGGCGAGGCGGCCACCAGAGATACCGGCCCAGCCCGGGTGACGCTGAATTGATAGGTGCCGTCTGCCGAGGTGGTGGCGATCGCAGCCGTCTGCCCGCCCACCAGCAAGTCAACCGTCACGCCGCTCGCCGGGCGTCCGCCCGCCTGGACAACACCCTTCACGGTGGCGACCGGGACCGTGACCACGAAGGACGGGCTGCGCGATGCCGCTCCGATGGTGAACTGATGGTCGATCGAGGTCCCTTGCACCTGTAGGTCGTAGGAGCCGGGCAGCAGGTCGGCTGCGGTGACGGAGCCTTCGGCGTCGGTGGTCAGGGTGCTCGGGAGGACGACCCCAGCGAGACCGGTGAAGGTCGGGCCGACGAGGGTCGCGTCAATACCGGTCAGTGGGTTGCCTGCACCATCTTCGATCGTGGCGGACATGGATCCGGTGGGCGACAGGGCGAGGTCCGCTGTCGTCGTGCCACCGGCTGTGACGGTGGTGGACACTTCCGCGGCGATGTGGGTGTCGTCGGGAGGTGTCGCGCTGATCTCCACTGTCCCCACGGACAGCCCGGGGAGGGTAAACGAGCCGTCAGAAGCAGTTGTGACGGGGGCGACGCTGCCCAACGAGTCACTGGACACGATCGCCCCGGCGATCGGTACACCGGTGTCAGCGTCGGTGACCACTCCGGTCACGCTCCCACTCGCGCCCAGAACCAGATCCTCTCCGGACTGAGACGTGGTCCCCACGACGGTCACCGAAGTCGACACATTGGCGAAGCCTGGCGCTGAGGCGATGATCGTGTACCCGCCCGGGCCCAGTCCGCCGATCTGGTAGCCCCCGTCGCCGTTGCTGTCGAGGGTGCCGTCCTGCGACGGGTCGCCGTTGCTCGGTACGGCGTCAACCAACGTGCCGGCGGGCGGGGTGCCGCCACCGGGGATCGTGATCGTTCCGGACACGGTGGCTCCGGGTTGCAGGGCGAAGTTGTCGATGGTTGTCGCGCTCGCGGCAACCGTCTCCGTCTGGTCGGTAACGGGGACGAGCCCGGCGGCGGATGCAGTCACCGTCACCGCGCCGGACTCGAGACCCGTGATCTGGTATGCGCCGTCGGCGCCGGTCAACTCGCTGATGAGCGTCCCGTCGGAGTCTGTCGCGGTGACTGTCGCCCCGCTGACCGGATGGGCTGTTGATGCATCGGTGACCACCCCGGTGAGCGTCGCACCGGGGTTCAGGTTCACCGTCAGGCCCGTGGCGGTCGGGTTGGCCACTACCTGCTGCGCTGGACGTGGCGTGTACCCCGCCGCAGTGAGCCCGTAGGTACCCGGATCGACGTCCCAAATGTTGAAGTCGCCGTTGTACCAGCTGTCTGTCCCGTAGAGCGGGTCCCCGTCGGCGTCCGAAAGGGTCAGGTCCACGCGTCCCGGCAGCGTGGCGCCCTGCAGCGTTCCCGAGACCGGCGCGCCCGGCGCGGTCGCCAAGGCCCGGTCGATCAGGTAGCCGAAGACCTGGTCTTGGGAGGTGAATGTGATGCCGTAACCGGCCGCCTCGGCGAAGACTGCGGGCAGTGAGGCGGCGTACGACCCTTCCGTCGAACCCATCTGGGTGGCGATGTCGTTGACCACTGACGTCCAGTCGGCCGTTGACAGACCGGCGGGCTGGCCGGACGCCAGCTGGGCCGACCAGTCGATCGGAGTCGGATCGGCGCTGGTGACGGCCTCCGCGGTATAGAACATGTCTTCGTCGCCCTCGTCCTGACTGGCCTGCACCGGGAACAGGAAGGTCCCGGAGTCGCCGGGTGGAAGGACCGATGGCGGAAGAAGTTCGGATTTCCCTAAGGACCGTACAGAGAATTGCGGATTGACGAGATCGGCCGACTGCCCGAAGGTCGACGAGCCGGGCGCCGCGACCTCGCCGAGCAGATCGGCGCTCACCGTGATGATGGGGACCGTGACTTCGGTATCGCCCACGTTGGTCACCGTCACCGCGACGCTGCCGCTCCACCCGAACCGGATGGACGACGGTCCGGTGGCGGTGACCGTGACCCCATTGGTCGACGCGTTCGTGACCGTGAACGCCGACGAGAGTGTCGTCGTCCGCCCGTGCGAGGTGACGGTGATGTCGAACACCCCGGCGGCTAACAGGTCGAGCTTGAAGCTGGCGTACAGCAAGGTCGAATTGGGCACGTCCACGCTGTAGGCGCTCAGTTGCGCACCACTGAGGTTGCTCAGGGTGACGCTCGTATCGGACCCGAAGTCGGATCCTTGGAGACCAATGACCGAGGGCTGCTGGTCGGGCTGATCGCTCCCGGTGCTCGGATCGATGTGCGTGACGGTGAGGCCGATCATCGCGGCGGTGACCGTCTCCGACTCGCCAGGCGGTGCCCCAGCTCCATCGTCCCCGTGCAGGTCGATGTACCACACGCCGGGAGTCGACTCGGGCAGGACCAAGGTGGCCGGGCCGGCCGACCCCGATGCCTGCTCCGTCGAGGAATTCTCCGTCGGGAACACTCCCGGGCTGGCCAGCAGGTCCACCCCTTGCTGAGTGAGGCTGACTTGGGAGTCGGCGCTGTCGCCGACGTTGACCAGGACGTAGAAGTCCTGGCCGGCTGCGACTGTCGTACTGACGGGTCCATTGCCGAGATCGGGCGGAGGAGATATCACGAAGGGGGACGAGGCTGCCTGCGTGTCGGCCGAGGGATCCGACACCCTCGCGCCGCTATCGGGCACGACGATCAGCTGGTAGTTGCCGCCGGCCGGGAGCGGAGGCAGGAAGGCCTGGACGGTCACGTCGTAGGCATCGCCCGGCCCGACGCTGGTCGTTTGGGAGATTCGTTCGAGCAGGACGTCGCTCGAGTTGTAGGTGCCGCTGGTGCCGACGTAGACCGAGTCGTTCCACGGTGCGAATGCCATCCCCGTCCCGGTGTTCGTCACGTGGAACGTGGCACTGACGGCCTGCCCGGGACTCGGGCTGGTGTTGGGAGCGGTCGGCGCGCTCACGTTGCTCGCGGCCAACACGACCGTTCCGCCGGGAGCCGTGTTGGCCCCGACCACAAGGGACACGGCGGACGCTGTGTATCCCACCGAAAAGGCCGCGCTCGGTGTGATCTGCGCCCCGTTCAACGTGGAGAACGTGCCAGTAACGCTCGGCTCTCTCTGTGGATTGCTCGCGCTCACAATGGTGAACGTGTCACCGATCGTTGGCGGCGCATACCCGCCCGGCAACGTGAGGTCCAAGGTGCCGGCGAGCGAGATGGTGCCAGCGCCATTGAGAGAGGTCGTGGTGCCCACCGGGATGGTCGAGAAGTCACCGCTCGCCGGGTTGCCGTCGACCGTCAGGCCGAGGTGGGCGTTGGCCGACTCGGTCAGATTGAAGACGTTCAACACCGCACTCGGACCCAGATCGAGCGTCCCGTTGTTGTTGATCACAGGGTTCTCGTTGTCGCCGTTCTGGTTGAGATCGTGGCCGACCAGCTGACCATCGACGGTCATGGTGGCGTTGTTGGTGATGACGTTGTTCTCGTCGGACAGCGTGTGGTCGGCAGCGAGGTCGATCGTGCCGTTGTTGATGATGTTGAATTCGATAAACCGGGTATCCCCTCCACCCTGCTCGCTGAGCAACTGGCCGCCGGACGCAATGGTCTCGGTGAACGCCGAAGGCCCCGTCGCCCCCGCCGTCTCGATCGCCGCGTAGCCCTGGCCGTCGGTGCTGTTCAGAATCACCGTCCCGCCCCAGGAGTAGCTCCCTTCCACCTTGACGTCCGCGTCACTCTGGTCGCCTTCTGGGGCGTTCCCGTCGGGAAATGTATCCGTACCCCCGAGCACCCGGATGGTCTGGCCTGCCACCATGTTCCCGGTCAACGTGGCGCCGCCCTGGAGGTCCCACTCCCCTTTGCCCGGCCCCGTGAACACCAGGCCCGTCTGGCCGACGAGAAGGATCGGCTGGGTGCTACTGGAGGTATCGGTCGCGTTCTCGGTGAAGGTCGCCTGCAGGCCCGTCAGGACGAGGCTGCCGTCGTCAGTGAGGGTGCCGCCCTCCGCGTCGATCGTGGAATGGCTCGACACATCGAGCTCGGCCGTCCCCTCGACGGTCATATTCCCCGCGGTGATCGTGATGTTGCCGACCCCGTTGTCCCAGTCCATTTCGTTGTCGGCGGCGGCCAGGTCGACGTTCCCGCCATCGACGTCGATGTTGGCCCTGAGATACCGGGGGGCCTCTCCCGTGGTACCCGTCCCCTGGGTCTTCAGCAGGCCGCCGGCCGGGATGGTCTGCGTGCCGGTGCCCTCGAGGTCGGCGGAGTCGGTGCTGACGCCGTTGCTGTCGAGGATGACCGTTCCGCCCCAGGTGTTGGACCCCTGGACGGTGAGCTCGGCGGCGTCTTCATCCGGGAACGGCGAGTCCGTGCCACCGTCGACGCGAATTGTCTGTCCTGCGACCATGTTGCCGGAGACGGAGTTGGCCGTCGCCTGGAAGTCCCACAGGCCCGCCCCCGAGCCCGTGAAATTGAGCGCCGATCCGACCAGGTGGATCTCGTTGCCGGTGACGGTCGTGGCCGCCTGGTTCATGACGGCACCCGTCACCTCGAGGCTGCCGTCGTTGGTGATCGTGCCGATGGTGTCCGTGAGAGTGGCGGTGTTCGACCCGCTGCCCTCGACTTCGAAGTAGCCCCCCGAGTCCACGGTCAAGGTCCCGTCGTTGGTGAGTGTGACGGGGCCCGGAGCACTCGGGCGCTGGAACTCTTGACCGATGCCGAGGTTCCCGGCGACCTCCAGCGTCCCGGTGTTGGTCATGTCGAGCCCGACGATGTCATCGCTCGCTGCGCTCGCCGTGGCCCCGGTCGACTCGGCGATGAAATCCCCGGCGTTGCTGAAGTCAGGAGCGCCTGTTGAGGCAGCCAGCTCGGCAAAATCCCCGGCGGCGCTGGCCGAGCCGAGCTCGATCTCCCCGTCGGAGAGGATCCTGCTCTGCACGGTTGTACTGCTGAGCGTGAGCAGGTTGTTCCCACCGCTCACCGGCGACGAGTCGATCACCAGTGTCTGGGTGCCCCCGCTCCCCCCGCCCACCGTCAGGGAGTCAACGGTGACACTGCCTTCCTCGTCCAGATTGACCGTGGTGCTGGCCGACATGCCGGGCCCGATGCACACGTCGTCGGTGGAGTCGGGGACGGAGCCCGACGACCAGTTGCCCGCCGAGGTCCACTGGTTGTCACCGGCGCCGCCGGTCCAGGTGTTGGTGCACGTGGATTGCGCCGCCGTTGGAGTGGCATCCGTGAGGGTGGCGATCGAGCCGCCCAAAGTGCCGGCAATCAGGGCAGCCGACAGGACGCTCCTGGTTCCGCGCAGACCCCGACCTCTCGCGCTCCGGGACCTGCCCATCGCGGGCCTTGCCTGCCGACCGCTCGGGCTTGCGAGTGCACCGCGGACATGCCGCCCCATCGTGAAGCACCGCACCACGCACTCCTTCCGGCCGGCGACTCCCGGCTGTCACGGTGCCCCCTCAGTGCGACGACGCAACGTTGTCGCACTGACGCCTGATCATCTCGCCAATCGCTTGAACCCTAAGGGTCGAAGAAGCTGATTTCAAGCAGAATTCGACCCATATACGCCGAACGGCGTATGCGCGATCTGCCGGGAGTCTGAGCACTCAGGCACCTCTCCGAACGACGACGGACACGGACGTCGCGCGTGCGGCGCGCAGTGTCGGGGTCACCGCTTCGAAGGTGCGCTCGACAACAGCACGGTTTGTTGCACCGCACATGCATGCATCGCGACGGCGCGAACGTGCCACGGACGGAACGCGGCCGCTGTCGTTACGTGTGCCGGAACACCGCCTGGCCACCGCCGCTGGCAAGGAGCCGTCGCTCCCGTGACCACACCCTTCCGGTCCACGACAGCAGACCACCGTGGGCCACCGGGGAATGGGCGTCGAGAAGCAACCAGTCCGACGAGTGGCCCGGATACTGGAACGAGGCGTAGAGATCCAGGCTCGGCGCGATGTAGGGCGGCTCGCGATAGGCGTGCGGCCGCGAACCGGCGGGCCAACTCCCCACGTCGAGCACGATCAGTGAGCGCGCGGCGTCAACCCACGGATCTTCGAACGTGGCCGTCGGTCGTGCGCGCACCCAGGTGCGCCAGGTGGGCGGCAGCGGGCCGGGCGGAGGCCACTCGCCAGCGTGGTCGAGCGGGCGCTGGTCGAAGTTGTCCCAGAAGCGCATAGCAGGCCGGTCGTTGTCGGGACGCAGCTCCGTCCACGTCGGCAGCCCTTCCGGGTCGGGCACGTTCGGCGGGTCGACGTCCTCGTGCTCCAGGCCTTCCACCTCTCCGACCGACCAGACCATGGCGTCGAGAACGGCCCGGCCTTCTTGGCGCAGGGCGACACGCTGGGCGAGCACGGTGCGGCCGGCCCGCAGTGGCGTCACCTCCAGTTCCACCGGAGCGAAGGATGCCACGGAGAGGTAGTGGCAAAAGAAACTGGCCGGACGCGCCAGGTGGCCCTCCACTCCCGCCGCGCGCAACGCCAACGCGGCGACGTAGCCACCGCACGGGCCCCAGATCTCCCAGTCGTCGTGCACCATGGCCGTGAAGCGACCGTCGCCGACGGGATCGACTGCGGTCTGCTGTGCCATGTCACCCACGACCCTGGCCCTCCACCCAGCGTGCGCGCTCGAGCGCAGTCACCACGATCTCCACGCCGCGCTGCCCCGTCGTGGAAAGACAGTGCGTGAATCCCAGGTGTTCCATGACGCGTCCCGACGCCACGTTCTCGGGCTCGTAGATGCTGACGATGCGGTCGAGGCCGCCCGTCGTGAATCCGAACTCCACCGCGGCGGCACCCGCCTCAGTGGCCAGGCCCCGACCGCGCCAGGCCGTGGCCAGGCGCCATCCGACTTCGACGGCGGGCAGGATCTCAGGCAGGAAGTGCGGGACGGCGAGCCCCGCCCACCCGATCATCGCCCCGCTGTCCCGGTCGAGCAGGGCCTCGAGACCGAAGCCGTCGCTCTCGTAGCGCGCCGTGACGCGTTCGAGGAACCCGGCCGTCTCGTGCTTGGACATGCCCGAGCGGAGCGGGTACCACCAGAACGACTCCTCGGCATGTATGGGCGCCAGCTCCTCGACGTCGCCCGGCACGAAGGGGCGCAGCACGAGACGCGGGGTCGTCAACGTCGGGATGCCGGGACGATCCATGCAAGTGCCCTCAGCCGAGGGGGAGCCCGGGAGCGTCGGCCAGCGAGGGGTCGCGGCCCGGCCGTGCGGTTGCCGCGTAGAGCTGATCCGGCCGGAACGACCGGACGGCGCGGTCACCCGCCCTCCCGCCGACGACCTCCACCCAGACCTCGTCCGTCTCGTTGTTGGTGACGTGCGCGACGAACTCCCAGGAGGCGCCGCGCAGGCGGGTCCCGTCGACCCGCACGGGATCGCCTGGTCGCAGGCCGGCCCAGCGGGTGCTGCGGCGCAGGTCAGCCACGTCGGTGCGAGCTGGGGCAGTTGGGCATCACTTTCCTTTCTACCTTCTCCAGAGGATGTGCCGGCGCGTCGCTACCCCGCCGTATTCTGACGGCATGGCGCTCGAGCTCCCACGCACGTTGAGCCCGTCCAAGGTCGTGGCCTTCACCAACTGCCCTCTGGCCTTCCGCTTCTCCCAGATCGAGCATCGACCCGAGCCTCCGTCGCCCCCCGCAGTGAAGGGCACGCTGGTCCACGCCGCGCTGGAGGGGCTCTTCTGGAACCATTCCCCGGGGGCGCGCACGCCGGCCGCAGGGCAGGCCGAGCTCGACCGCTGCTGGGACGAGATCCAGGACGACGATGAGTACGTCGAGCTCGCGCTCGAGCGCGACGTGGCCGAAGCGTTCCTGGCTGACGCACGCACGCTCATCGACAACTACTTCCTCCTGGAAGACCCCAATGAGGCACGGGCGGCGGGGATCGAGCTCGGCGTCGAGACCGTGGTGGACGGCATGCGCCTGCGCGGCATCATCGACCGCCTGGACGTGAACCCCGACGGCAGCCTGGTCGTCGTCGACTACAAGACCGGGCGGGCGCCGTCGGAGCGCTTCGAGCGCGGCAGCATGGGCGGGGTCCAGACTTACGCGTTGCTCTGCGAGAGCCTGCTGGGCCGCGCACCGGCCGAGGTGCGGCTGCTCTACCTGCGCCAGCCCGTGGCCATTTCCTCGGTGCCGTCGGAGCAGACGATCCGCGGCCAACGCCGGCGGGCCGTGGCCGTGTGGTCCGCCATTGAGCGGGCCTGCGAGGCCGAGGACTTCCGGCCCCACGTCGGCCCCCTGTGCAACCACTGCCACTTCAAGACATCCTGCCCGGCCTTCGCCGCATGACCGCAACGAGCGCGCAAATGAGCAGCATCGACGAGGCAGTCGACGCCGCCTTCGAGCCGCTTCGGGGCCGCCCGGAGATCAACCGGGTTGCCGCCGTCGTGTCGAACCTGGCCGACTACGGGCTCATCTGGGTGTTGTTGGCCGGCCTCAAGGCGAGGCGACGCGGCCCGGACCGGCGGCGCGCCGTCGTGGCGCTGGCGGCGGCCGGATTCTCCTCGCTCCTCATGAGCCGCGTCGTGAAGGCCGCCGTCGAGCGCCAGCGGCCCGAGGACCACCTCGACGCCGGCGTGCGCACCCCCACCAGCAGCAGCTTCCCGAGCGGCCACACCCTGGCCGCTTTCTGCACGGCGTTCGTCCTCGGGGACTCCGAGGCCGGAACGGCGGCCAACGTCGCTTTCGCCACGGCGGTGGCGGCCAGCCGGGTCCACCTGCGAGCGCATCACCCCACCGACGTGATCGGGGGTGCCGTCATCGGCTCGGTGCTCGGGCTGGGCCTGCGTCCGCTCGTCGACGTCGTGACGCCGGGCAGCGTGGGCCGGCGTGGCCGCCGTCGCCGCCGCGGCCGGGGAATGCGCCCCGCCGAGGTCGTGTTGAAGAAATTATGAGTTCGTTCTCCGTCACCTGGGACTACCGGTGCCCTTTCGCCCGCAACGCCCATGAGCACCTCGCCGTCGCGCTGGCCGGCGGGGCGGGCTGGGACGTGACGTTCCTCCCCTTCTCGTTGAGTCAGGCCCACGTTCCCGAGGGGGGCGCTCCCGTCTGGGATGACCCGGCCAAGGCCGCCGACCTGCTTGCGCTCGCGGCCGGGGTCGTCGTACGCGATCAGTACCCCGACCAGTTCCTGGACGCCCACATCGCGCTTTTCTCCGCCCGCCACGACGAGGGCCTCGACATCCGCAAGCCGGACGTCGTGTCGTCGGTGCTCCATCGCGTCGGAGTGGCCGGCGACAAGGTGTTGGCGGAGGTCGCCTCGGGCGGACCGGTGCAGGAGATCCGGCGCGCCCACGAGCAGGCCGTCGGAGAGTTGGACATCTTCGGTGTGCCCACCTTCGTCGTGAACGACTCCGCCGTGTTCGTGCGCCTGATGAGCCGCCCGGCCGGCGATGTCGCCCGGGCGCAGCGGACGGTGCAGGGCGTGCTCGACCTGTTCGACACGATGCCCGACCTGAACGAGTTCAAGTACACCAAGCTGTCGTCCTGAGCCGGGCGCGTCCGTGGCGACGCAGCCCCTCCGTCAGGACCTGGCGATCTCGCTGAGCAGGGCCAGCCCCCGGGCGCGCTCCTCGGCGTCGCCCACGATGGCGGCGACGAAGTCCGTCGCACCGGCGTCGGCCAGTCTGGAGATGGACGCGGCCACCGCCTCCTCGTCGCCGATGAAGCCGATGTCCGCCGCCGCCGCGGCCCCCTCCTTGTCCAGCATGGCCTTGTAGGACGGCAGGTTCGGGTAGATGGAGAAGACCTCGTTGATGCGCTCCTCGGCGGCGGCGACATCGCTGGTGACGCTGATCGGGAGCGAGACCACGACCCGCGGCGCCGGCCGGCCCGCCGCCTCGGCGGCCGCAATGATGGTCGGTGCGATGTGGGCGCCGATGGTGGCCGTGCCGGTCATCCAGGTGACGGTGCCGTCGGCGACGCGGCCGGCCAACTTCAGCATGGTGTCGCCCAGGGCCGCCACGAGCACCGGCGGCGCCTCCACGCCGGAGATGTCGAGGGGGGCGAAGGCATTTGTGGTCAGGCGCTCGCCCTCCATCCGCACCGTCTCGCCGTGCAGGAGTGGCATCAGCGAGGCCAGGTACTCCTTCATGTAGGCGGCCGGGCGCTCGAAGCTCATGCCCCACATGCCCTCGACCACGATCTGGTGCGACAGGCCGATGCCGAGGAGCAGCCGGTTGCCCGTGGTCAGCTGCACGGTCAAGGCCTGCTGGGCCAGCATCATCGGGTGCCGTGGGTAGACCGGCACCACCCCCGTGCCGAGGCCGATGCCGGGCACCTGGGCGCCGGCTGCCGCCAGGATCGTCAGCGCATCGGGCCCGAAGATCTGGGAGGCGAAGGCATGGTCGAGTCCTGCCTCGTGGTAGCGCTGCAGTAGGGCCACCGTGTCGGACAGCGACGTGTCGGTCTCCATCATGCTCCCGATACGCAGCGGTTTTGCCATGTCCGTGGTACTCCTCGCGTAGTCTGCCGGTTGTGTCCGCCCCACTGTCTAGGCGAATCCCCGGACGGGGGCGAGCGACCTGAGCACCCACCCGATCGGGTTCATCGGTGCTGGTCAGCTGGCCCGGATGGTGGGTGAGGCAGCCAGCGGGCTCGGCCTGTCCATGGCTGTCCTGGCCGAACACCCCGACGACGCCGCCTGCAGCATTGCGGCCGAGGTCGTGCTCGGCTCACCGTTCGTGGCCGCCGATCTTCGGGCCTTCGCCGCACGGTGCGACGTCCTGACCTTCGACCACGAGCAGGTCGACCTCGCCCTGGTGGCCGAGCTGGCCGCCGAGGGGGCCGTGGTGCGGCCAGGCGCCGAGACATTGGAGCTCGCCGTGGACAAGGCCCACATGCGGACCGTGCTCGATGAGGCCGGCGTGCCCGTCCCCGCGTACCTGGTCGTGGACGAGGGGCCCCGCGCACTCGACGCGGTCGAGGCCTTCGCCGCCGCACACGGCTGGCCGGTCATGCTCAAGGCGGCCCGCGGGGGCTACGACGGCAAGGGCGTCTGGCCCGCGGCCGACCGGGCGGAGGCGGCCACGGTGCTGGAAGGCGTGGCCGGTCAGGTCGTCGTGGAGGAGCTGCTGCCGCTCCATGCCGAGCTCGCCGTCATGGTGGCCCGGCGCCCCTCGGGCGCGTCTGCCGCCTGGCCGGCGGTCGAGACGGCGCAGGTGGGAGGGGTCTGCAGGGAGGTGCTCGTGCCGGGCCGTCTCCATGCCGACGTGCTCGAGGCGGCGTCGGCCCTGGGCCAGAAGGTGGCGGAGATCGCCGGCGGGGAGGGCGTCATGGCCGTCGAGCTCTTCTGGTCGGGCGGTCGGCTGTTGGTCAACGAAGTGGCCACCCGACCGCACAACTCGGGCCACTGGACGATGGAGGGAGCGGTCACGTCGCAATTCGAGAACCACGTCCGGGCGGTGCTCGACCTGCCACTCGGGTCCACCGCGCCCCAGCACGCCCAGGTGGCGAGCGTCAATATCTTCGGCGGCCCCGACGGGGCCGATCCCGCTCGGCTCCTCAGGCGCGGCCTGGCCGTCGAGGGCGCCCACGTCCATCTCTATGGCAAGCACGCCCGGCCGGGACGCAAACTAGGGCACGTGACTGTCTGTGGCGACGATGCCGACGCGGTGCGCTCCCGGGCCTGGTCTGCCGCCGTGGCCCTGGGTACGCCCGTGCCCGGCGGCATCGACCTCCCGACGGAGGTCATCCGGTGAGCGACGCCGCGGCGCTCGTCGCCGTCGTGATGGGGAGCTCCTCGGACCTGCCGGTCATGCAGGGGGCCGTCGACGTGCTCGGGGAATTCGGCGTGGCCCACGAGGTGCGCGTGGTCTCGGCGCACCGCACGCCGGGCGACATGCTGGCCTTCGGGTCGGAGGCAGCTGCTCGCGGGCTGCGGGTGCTCATCGCCGGGGCCGGCGGTGCGGCCCACCTGCCCGGGATGCTGGCTTCGGTGACGACCCTTCCTGTGATCGGGGTCCCCGTGGCGCTCTCCCATCTCGACGGCCTCGACAGCCTGCTCTCCATTGTGCAGATGCCCAAGGGAGTCCCCGTCGCGACGATGGCCGTGAACGGCGCCCGCAACGCCGGCCTGCTGGCGGTGCGCATCCTGGCCCAGGGCGATGCGGACCTGACCGCGCGCATGGAGGCCTTCCAGGAGCAGATCGCCGCCGACGCCCGCGGCCAGGACGCCGCTGTCTCGCAGGCGGCCCAGTCACAGGAGCCGACCTCGAATGGCTGAGCCGAACCTCGCCCAGCGACTCGGCTACGACAGCGCGTCCAAGCTCGTCATCATCAACGCCGACGATCTCGGCTCGTGCCACTCGGCCAACGTCGGGGTCTTCGAGTGCCTGTCCACCGGGACGGTCACCAGCGCCACGCTGATGGTGCCCTGCCCGTGGGCCCGCGAGGCGAGCAGCCGGTACCGCGGCGAGGACGTCGGCGTCCACCTCACCGTCAACGCCGAATACGAGCTCTACCGCTGGGGGCCCATCACCCACGCCCCGTCGCTGCTCGGCGGGGACGGAGGCTTCCCGCGCACGATGGAGGACGTGTGGGACCACGCCGACCTCGACGAGGTCCGCCGCGAGTGCCGGGCCCAGATAGAGCGGGCGATCCTGTGGGGCTTCGACGTGAGCCACCTGGACGCGCACATGGGTACCATGCAATTGCGCCCCGAATTCTTCGACGTCTACCTCGAACTGGCCCTCGAGTTCGGGCTGCCGCTGCGCATGGTGAGCGCCAACATGGAGCGCTACCTCGGCTTCCCCGCGCGCGCCGTGGCCGCCCAGGAGGGCGCCGTCTTCACCGACCACTTCCGCTTCGTCCCCGGTGTGGGCTCCCGCCAGATGTTCGAGCGCGACGTCGCCACGCTGCGTCCCGGGGTCACCGAGCTGCACCTGCACCCGGCAGTCGACAGCGCCGAGTTGCGCTCGCTGGCCACCGACGACTGGGGGGCCCGGGTCGACGACTACCGCATCATCTGCGAGGAGGACTGGTTCCGCCGCTCGCTCGATGGGGCCGGGGCGACCCTCATCGGCTACCGGCCACTGCGCGACCTGGCGCGGGCCGGAGGCTGAGGCGAGCCCGGTGACCGCTTCGACGACGACCACGATTGAGGGCGTCTCGATCTTCTCGAGGCAAAGCAAGCGAAAGGCCGACGTCTTCGACATCGCGCTCTCAGCCGGAGGGATCGCGATCCGGCGCCCGGGCCGGAGCGAGCAGCGCATGACCTGGGATCGGATCACGCAGTGGGAGATAGAGGAACGGCCCGGCTTCGTCGTGCTGACCCTGCGCGGCGGTGGCTCGGTCACACCGCTGATAGTGAAGGGGTGGGCGCTCGAGGATCTCGAGACCGTGATGCGGGACGTCACCGAGGGCGGCACCGGCCCGGCCGCCGAGGCGGACGCGCCGGACGCGGGTGCCGTGACCGCACTGACCACCGCCGCCCTCGTGGCCGACGCCCCACCGCTGGCCGACGCCCCACCCGGCGCACTGGCGCCGCAGGTCGCGGCGCCGGCAGCCACCCCGCCCGTGCCACGTGCGACGCGTCGTCAGGCGGTCCGGCCGCCGCGGCACAACGTGTGGAAGACACTGGTGACCATCGTGCTGCTCGGCGTCCTGGCCACTGCGGTGGCTCTCGTGCTGCTGCAGAGCGCGGGCGTCATCAGCTGGAGCTTCCTCGGCCCCATCGCCTGACCCGCCTCAGGAAACGGCGCGCACTCCGGCGAAGAGGTCGTCCTCCGTCACGTCGGTCGGCCCCACGCGGCTCTGAGCCAGGCGGAACTCGTCGACCGGGTGGATGTCGCGCATCACCTCGGGCGGCAGGCCGAACCAGAACTTCGAGGTGGGGTCGACCTGGGTGGCGTGCGCCTTCAGCGCCTCGCCGCGCACATGGGTGAACCCGGTGACGTCGATGGTGGTCGTGAACGGCTCCGTCCTCGTCATGCGCGTCAGCCACTTGTCGTCGAAGGGCGACTCGAGACCGAGCTCCACGAACTTCTCGTGGATCTGGCGGAAGCGCTCCCCCGACCACACCGAGTAGTAGAGCTTGGCCGGGGTGAACGGCGGTCCAGCCTCCGGGAATTTGTCCGGGTCACCGGCGGAGTCGAAGGCCAGAACGGAAATCTCGTGCACCCGCAGATGGTCCGGGTGCGGGTACTCGCTCTGGTCATCGGGGTAGGTGACGATCACCTGGGGCCGCTCGCGGCGGATGACGGCGACGAGGCGCTCGACTGCCTCGTCGAGCGGCGCCTGGGCGAAGGAGTCCGGCCGTGCGTTGGCCTCCGAGTCCGGCATGCCCGAGTCCCGGTAGCCCAACAGCACCGTGTCGTCGTAGCCGATGATGTCGGTGGAGGCCTTGAGCTCGGCCATGCGGACCCGGCCGATGTCGGCCCGCACCTGGGGGGTGTCCATGGCCGGATTGAGGATGTCGCCCTCCTCACCGCCCGTGCAGCAGACCAGGACGGTGTGGACCCCCTCGGCGTGGTAGCGGGCCACCGTCGGTGCACCCTTGGAGGCCTCGTCGTCGGGGTGCGCATGGACGCTGAGCAGGCAAGGGCGATCGGGCACGGGGTGACCTTAGCGGCGAGCCTGGCCAGGGACGCCCGGTGTCCTCCCTCCCCCGCTGGGCCTTATGCTCGGAGTCCATGGCAGGTTTCTTCAGTCGCGTCGCGGACATTTTCCGGTCCAAGGCCAACAAGGCCCTGGACAAGATGGAGGACCCGCGGGACACCCTGGACCTCTCCTACGAGAAGCAGCTCGAGCAGCTGCAGAAGGTGCGGCGGGGCGTGGCGGACGTCGCCACGGCGCGCAAGCGGATCGAGTTGCAGGCCCAGGGGTTGCAGAAGCAAGCGGACAAGTTGCAGAGCCAGGCCAAGGCCGCGCTCGGACAGGGCAACGAGGATCTCGCCCGTGAGGCGCTGTCGCGACGGGCCGCGTTGGGAGAGCAGCTCGCCGAGCTGAAGACACAGCACGACCAGATCAGCGAGCAGGAGCAGAAGCTCGTGCAGACCTCCCAGGAGCTGCAGATCCGGGTCGAGCGCTTCCGCACCCAGAAGGAGACGATGAAGGCCTCCTACACGGCGGCCGAGGCGCAGACCAAGGTGGGCGAGGCAGTGTCGGGGATCTCGGATTCGACCCGCAGCGCCGGCGCCACCATGCAGCGGGCCCAGGACAAGATCGCCTCCATGCAGGCGCGGGCCGGCGCCATCGACGAGCTGCTGGCGTCGGGCGCCCTGGACGACCTGTCGCACCCGGTGGACGACATTCAGAAGGAGCTCGACAAGGTGTCGGCCACCTCGCAGGTGGACAACGAGCTGGCGGCGCTGAAGGCCGAGCTGGGATCGGGCGGTGGTGCCGGCGACACGGCCGCGCTGCCCTCGGCACCGGCGGAGCAGGCGGGGACGGGACCAGGAGGCGAGGGCGCCTGATGGCGATCTCACGGAACATCAAGTCGGACCGGGGCCTCACCTACCGCATGTTCTTGACGGGGCTGTTCCTCGTCCTCCTCTACGGCCTCGTCGTCGGCATTCTGATCGCGGTGGGCCTGTCCTACGCCTTCGTGCTGGTCATCGCAGTTGCCCTCATCTTCTGCCAGTACTGGTTCAGCGCCAAGATCGCCATGTACGCCATGCACGCCAAGGAGGTGACGCCCGAGCAGGCTCCCGAGCTGCACGGCGTGGTCGACCGCCTGTGCGCGCTGGCCGACATGCCCAAGCCCCGGGTGGCCATCGCCACCACCGACATCCCCAACGCCTTCGCCACGGGACGCAGCCCCAAGTCGTCCGTCGTCTGCGTGACCTCGGGCCTGCTGCGACGGCTCGAGGAGCCTGAGGTCGAAGCGGTGCTCTCGCACGAGCTGTCGCACGTGGCCCACCGCGATGTCGCAGTCATGACGATCGCCAGCGGGCTCGGGATGATCGCCGGGCTGATGACCCGCGTGCTCTTCTACTCCGACATCTTCGGCGGGGGCGGGCGGGGCGGGAACAACAACCAGAACCAGGCCGGCATTGAGATGATCGTCCTGCTGGTGTCGGTCGTGGTCTACTTCGTGAGCTTCCTGCTCACCATGGCCTTGTCCCGGTACCGGGAGCTGGCGGCCGACCGCTCGGGCGCGCTGCTCATCGGCCGGCCCTCCCTGCTGGCCTCGGCACTGGTCAAGATCACCGGGGAGATGGGGCGCATCCCGACCAAGGACCTGCGTGCCGCCGAGCCCTTCAACGCCTTCTTCTTCACCCCGGCCGTGGCCAACGGCTCGGCCCAGGGCGAGGGTGGCGGCTTCAGCTTCGGCAACCTGTTCCGGACGCACCCGACGCTCGAGAAGCGTCTGGCCCAGCTGGACTCGCTGGAGCGCCAGCTCGGGCAGGCCGGCCCGGCCAACGGCACCATCTGACGCTGCGAGTGGGCCTCTTCGACACCATCCTCGGCCGCACCAAGCCCGTCCGGGCCAATCTCGACGCGCTGTTCGCCCTGCCGACGGCCGCTCTGACGCTGCAGAGCGCCGGCGGCCTGGTGACGTCGGGCCACGCCGGGGTCTGCTGGAAACCTCCCCCCGGCCAGGCGGCCGCCGACGCCCAGAAGGAGATCGCCGAGCTGGTGGGCGACGGCTTCAGCTACGCCCAGGACAAGTTCGACTACGGCTGGCTGCTGCTCGACGACCCCGACCTCGAAGAGCTGGTCACCAAGATCCACATGGCCAACTCGACGCTGCAGGACAACGGCTGGGGGCCTCAACTGCTCGTCTCGGCCTTCGGCTTCGTCCCCGGGCCCGACGCGGCCGGCGACGCCCGGGCCTTCCGGCTCATCTACCTCTTCAAGCGCGGCACCTTTTACCCGTTCGCCCCTGTGGACGCAGAAAAGGAGCGCCGGGACACCGAGCTCGAGTTGCGCATCCGGACCATGGTGGGCGCCGACCTACCGGTGGAGGCCGACCTGTCCCGGTGGTTCCCGCTGTGGGACATGCCCGTGGCCTGACGGTTTGTTCACCTGGCGTTCGCGGTCGTGCTCGGGCCGCCCGCCCAGGCGTGCAGACTGCAGGACGAGAGCCGAGGAGGTGCATTGACGTGGCAGAGACCCTTGACCGGATCATCGCGCTGGAGGGCGCGGTCAACTTCCGCGATCTGGGCGGGTACGAGGCCGGCGACGGCATGCAGACGCGCTGGCGCACGCTCTTCCGGGCCGACGGCCTGGGCGAGCTGACCGAGCCCGACCTGTCGGTGCTGCGCCAGCTGGGCATCCGGACGGTCATCGACCTGCGCTCGGGGTCGGAGCTGGAGCGGGGACGGTTCGACGTGGAAGCCCACCCGGCGGCGTTCCACCACTTCCCCTTCATTGACGAGCTCCCCGATGCACAGGAATTCGACCGCCGTCCCGGCCTGCTGGGGACGCAATACCTGGAGATCGTGCGTGACGCCGGCCGGCAGATCCTCGCTGCGCTCGACGTCCTCGCCTCGCCCGACGCGCTCCCGGCGATCTTCCACTGCACCGCCGGCAAGGACCGCACCGGCGTGCTCTCGGCGGTCGTCCTGTCCCTGCTGGGTGTGGACGAGCCGACGGTGGTCGCCGACTACGCCCTGAGCGGGGCCGCCATGCTGCGGCTCCGGGCCAAGCTCATTGCGAAGTACCCCGAGGGCCGGGAGACGATCGAGAACATCGACGAGGTCTTCTCGGCCGACCCGGTGCAGATGGAGCAGCTGCTCGACCACATTGAAGAGCAGTACGGGTCGGTCGGTGCCTACGTCGAGGGGCTCGGTGCCGCACCGGGCCTGGTGGAGCGCCTGCGCGCCGGACTGCTGGAACGGGTTTCCTAGGACTCGTCCTCGTCCCGGATGTCCGGGCGCAAGCGATCGACGACGCCGGCCAGCGCCAGGTCAAGGAGCGTGATGCCGCCCGAATCGTGCGTCGTGAGAACAAGGTGCACGGTGTTCCAGCGGATGTCGATGTCGGGGTGGTGGTTGGCCACCTCGGCGGCGGCACCGACTGCGTTGACAAAAGCGAGGGCAGCGGCGAAGTCGTGCAGCTTGACCGTCGTCATCAGCGCGTCGCCCTCACGGGCCCAGTGCAGCCGTTGGCCCTGAAGCTCGGCATCGACATCGGACGGCGAGAGCACGGGTTCGCTCACGGGTGCGTCATGTCCTCGGGGCGCACGGCGGCGTCGAATTCCTCGCCCGTCATCAGCTCCAACTCGAGCGTGGCCTCGCGGAGCGTCTTGCGCTCCTTGTGTGCCTTCTTGGCCACCTTGGCCCCGTTCTCGTAGCCGATGATCGGGTTCAGCGCCGTCACCAGCATCAACGAGCCCCGGAGATGTTGGTCGATCTGCTCGTAGTCGGGCTGCAGCCCCTCCACGCAGAACTCGCGGAAGCCCCGGCAGGCGTCGGTCATGAGGGCGACCGACTGCAGCACGTTGTAGGCGATGACCGGCTTGCACACGTTCAGCTCGAGGTTGCCCCGGCTGCCGGCGGTCGCCACCGCCATGTCATTCCCCAGCACCTGGATCCCGACCATGATCATCGCTTCGCTCTGGGTCGGGTTGACCTTGCCCGGCATGATGGACGAGCCCGGCTCGTTCTCGGGGAGCGCCAGCTCACCGAGACCGCTACGCGGTCCGGACCCGAGCCACCGGATGTCGTCGGCGATCTTCATCAACGAGACGGCCAAGGTGCGGAGCGCACCATGGGTGAAGACCAGCGCGTCGTGTGCGGCCAGCGCGGCGAACTTGTTGGGCGCGGTGACGAACGGTAGGCCCGTCACGTCCGCGATCTGGCGCGCCACCCGCTCGCCGAACTGGGGATGGGTGTTCAGGCCGGTACCCACGGCGGTACCGCCAGCCGCCAGCTCGTAGAGGCCCGGGAGCGTCTGCTCAATGCGCTCGATGTCGGCGGTGAGCTGGGCCACGTACCCGGAGAACTCCTGTCCGAGGGTCAGCGGCACGGCGTCCATGAGATGCGTGCGGCCGATTTTGGTGATGTCCTTGAACTCCTCCGCTCGCACGTGGAGCGCATCGCGCAGCGCCGCGACCGAGCGGAGCAGCCGGAACACGATCTCCTCGGCCACCGCGATGTGCATGGCAGTGGGGAAGGTGTCGTTCGACGACTGCGACATGTTGACGTGGTCGTTGGGATGGACGGGGCTCTTGGAGCCCATGGCGCCCCCACCGAGCTCGATGGCACGGTTGGAGATCACCTCGTTGGCGTTCATGTTCGTCTGCGTGCCGCTGCCCGTCTGCCAGATGCGCAGCGGGAACTGGTCGTCGAGGTCGCCCTTGGCCACCTCGCCCGCCGCCTGTTCGATGAGGCCGGCCAGGGTCTCGTCCAACTTGCCGAGGTCACGGTTGACCGCCGCCGACGCGCCTTTGAGGATCCCGAACGCCCTGATCAGTGGCGTGGGCATGGTCTCGACCCCGATGTCGAAATGGTGCAGGGAGCGCTGGGTCTGGGCACCCCAGTACCGGTCGGCGGGGACCTCGATCTCCCCCATGCTGTCGCTTTCGATACGGGTGGCGGTCACGGGCGTCAGCTTAGGACCGGCGCCCAGGGCCTCCCGGCTCGCGGCGTCCGGCGTCCCCGGGTCGCAGCCTCCGCTCCGGCGCGACGTCGCCGTCGAGCAGCCGGATGGCCGCCTCCCGGGTGGGCACACCCAGCTTGCGCAGGATGGACGAGACGTGACTGCGCACCGTGGTCGGGGAGACGAACAGTCGCTCGGAGATCTCGGCGGTCCCGGCGCCCGTGCGCATCAGCTCGAGCACGTCCCACTCGCGTCCGGTCAGCCGGGCCGCCTGGCCCTCGGGCATGGCGACCCGCCGGTGCTCGCGGTCACGGAACTCATCGACGAGACGCGCCACCAGGGTGCCGGGCAGCATGGCCTCTCCGGCCAGGACGCGCTGCAGCGCGTCGCCGATCGTGGCCTCGTCCAAGCCCTTGAGCAGATAGCCGGACGCGCCGGCCCGCAGGGCGTCGAAGAGGTCTTCGTCCTGGCGCGAGACGGTCAGCATCACCACCGATGTGTCGGGGAGGGCACCGCTGATCTGGGTGGCGGCGGCGATGCCGTTCCCCGGCATGTTGATGTCGAGCAGGCAGACGTCGGGTCGCTCGCGCTTGGCCCCTTCTACCGCGCCGGCGGCATCCGCCGCCTCCACGCACACCTGGAAATTGCCGGTGCGTTCCAGCGCGTTGCGTACCAGGGCCCGCGTGCGGGCGTGGTCGTCAGCCAACAGGACGGTGATGGGCGGGGTCATCGGAAGGCCACCGCGATGCGCGTGCCGTGCTCGGGCACGGAGTCGACGCTCAACACGGCACCGACCGATGCCGCCCTCTCCTGCATGCTCTGCAGCCCGAACCCCCCGGAGGCGGGGCCCTGCTCCGGGTCGAAGCCGCAGCCGTCGTCCTCAATCACCAGTCGCAATTGGTCGTCGCGCTCGAGACTGACGCGGACGTGCGCGGAGGCGCCGTGGCTGGCGGCATTCGTGATGGCCTCCCTGACGATCCGGAGCAGATTCTCCCGGACCTCGCCGGGGACCTCCACGTCGTCGGCCAGCTGCAGATCCCAGGCCACGCCGAGGCGTGCACCGAGGTCCTCCACGGTCTGGGAGATGGCGTCGTCGAGGGACTGCGGCTGCGAGACCGAGAGCACCGTGATGGCTCGTCGGGCCTCGTCCAGGGCCCGATCGGCGGCACCGGCGAGGGCGCGGGCATCGTTCGGCGCTGCCATTCCGGCTGCCGCGCCACGGGTCTTGCTGGCGATGAAGGCCAGCTCGTGGGCCAGACCGTCGTGCAGCTCGCGGGCGATGCGCCGGCGCTCCTCCACGGTGGCCTGCGCCTCCAGGGTGCGGTGGGCGGCCCAATTGGAGAGCGCGAGCTCCAGGAAGTGGCCCAGGGCGACGCAGCGGTCGACGCACTCCTTGGGAATGGAGGCGCTCCCGGTGGCGATGGCCAGGACGCCGTGCACCTCCCCGTCGGGACAGACCGGGACCCAGACGCCGCAGGTGATGCCGGAGGAGTCGAACAAGGCGCGCAGCGTCGGTCCCGCCTTGTCGCGGTCGAGCGGGGCCGTGACGGGCTGGCGCGAGCGCACGGCGTCCCGCAGGCCTGGGTGCTCCTCCACCGGCCAGCGGCCCGCAGCGCTCGCCTCCAGGTCGTGGAGCTGGGCGTCGACGACCACCATGCCGTCTTCGATCCGGAAGTAGGTCGCCCGCTGGACCTCGGAGCCAGGGGGGGACGCGATGCCCATGGCGAGTTGCGCGCCCAGGGCCGTGATCTGCGGCGGCTCCGACAGCTGGACAAGCTGGCAGACGGCGGCGTTGAGCGCCTCCTCATGCCGGAGCAACCGTTCGGTGTGTTCGTTCGACTCGACGAGGCGGCGGCGGAGCAGCTGAATGGCGACGGACAGCATGGCGGCGATGGAGACGGTGAGGATCAGCCGGCGCACGAGAGCCGTGGTGTCCACGGCGCCGGCCGACGAGGCGATCGTCACGCCGAGGATCGCGGCCACGATGAAGACGACGCAGACGATCGACTCCCAGCGCTTGCCGTAGAGGGCGACGCCAACCACGGGCATGAAGAGCAGGACGCCGAGGCCGCTTCCCATGCCGCCCGAGGCCACCATCAAGAAGGCCACCGAAGACATGTACAGGGCCGAACCGACGACGAACGTCTTCGGGGGCATCCCACGCCGGGCGAGGATCAGCGTCAGGATCAACAGGAGGAGCACGGTGCTGACGAGATACGCCCCGGCATTGGCCGGTCCGGGCGGCCAGCCCGCGCTGACCTGTCCCACGACCGCCACGACCACAAAGGGGATGTAGCTGGTCAGGCGGTCACGCAGAACGGGCGGTGGCATCCCTCCCGGTATCGGCGCAGATCCACCTGAACTGAGCGTCTTTCGCTGGGAAACACCCCTATGGGACCTGCGGCGCACCAAAGCAGCGTCCCGGCTGTGGACAACCTGCCCCGGTGCTGCCGGGCCAGGTCTACACCCCCGTGTCCAATTGCCTCCACGTTCCTTAAGACGCCTCGACGCCCCTCCGAACTCCATTGGGTCGCGAAACAACGGACCGCCCGTGGAGGCGGAGAGAGAGGCGAGAAAGATGGAGGGAATCAAGCGAAGAACGGGCCGCCGAATCGGCTCATGGTCGGCCCGGATGAAGGTCGTTTCAGCCGTGTGCGGATGCCTGCTCGTGGCAGCCGGGGCCTACGCGGCAACCAACTGGGTCGTGGGCCTGAACGCCGGCTCGTCCGGTGAGGGACAGTCCGCATTGACGGGCATTACGGCGACCGGTGGCGCAGCCACCTCGACGACGAGCCCGGCCACCAGCGGCTGGACCAGCTAATCGCCCCCCTTCGCCTCGAGGGGATCGACCGGCGGCGACGAGGGGAGCCTGCGCATGTGTCGTAGCGCTCTTCTCGTCGTTGTCGGAGCTCTGGCCGCCCTGAGCCTCCTGGTCTCGCCGGGTACGGCATGGGCGGCGGGAAACTGGACGGTCAAAGTGGCCACGGTGAACGCGGGGGAAGAGAAGGCTGAGGCCCTACCGACGGCACCGACGGCGACGTCCGCCTACACCACACCAGCCAGCGCACGGACGGTCAAGGTCAGCTGGGCCGCCATCACCCACGCCACCACGTACGGGGTCTATCAATCCACGACATCGGCCACGGGGACCTACACCATGTGGCGACTGCATCGACCCCGACGGTCTCGTGGACCAGCGGCGTGCTCGCCGCCGGGCACTACTGGTACGAGGTGGTGGCCAACATCGGCACCAATTGGGCCGGTGCGAAGTCGGCGGCCACGGCGGAACGGACGACGACCAGCACGACCTGCTCGTAGCGCGTTCGGGCGCGGGCGCTAGCCGGGCGGATGATCGTCGGGGCAGGCGCCGGGCGGATCGTTGAAATTCGGATCCGTGGTCCACGCCCCCTGCGACCAGGTGCCGTCGGCGGGGGGCAGCCCGAACACGGACGTCATGTCCGCCAACAGGGCCGCGGCGTAGCGGGCGCTACCCTCAGGGCACAGGTGGACGTTGTCGAGCTTGCGCACGCGTATCCACTGGTTGCTCGGCGAGTGCGGGTCGCCCTCGGGCGGGAGCCAGGCCGAGTACCTGCCGTCCAACAAGACCGAATCGGCCAGCGGGAAGTACATGACCCGGCCCGGGAAGTCTGACGTCATCTTCTTGGCGATGTCGTTCCAGGCGATCACGCCGGCCCGACGCTCCTTGTTGAAGCTGGCCTTGTCGGCCGGGTTGGCCGTGGCCAGGTCTCCCGATTGGGGGAACGCGGTGAAGATGACACCCTCGACGCCGTTGCCCGGCGTGAGCATGGTCGACACGGCCCGGCGCAGCAGCCTCGTGTACTGCACCGGCTGGTGCAGGGCGTTCGGCGTCGTCGGCCCGTACTGGTCCCAACTCCACGTGGCGACGATCAGCTGCGCCCCCGTCTCGCGTATCAGGTTCGGGATGGAGGTCGGCCAATCGGTGGACACCGTGAGCCCGAACCCGTCGATGGTGCGCGTGGACACGGTGACGTCACCAGTGGCTTGGAGCGACGCGGTGATGCCGTAGGAGGCATCGTGCATGACGGAATCGCCGAGGACCATCACCCGGAGGGGATCGGCCGGCGATGGCGCCGGCGTCAGCCGGATGGGCTGTTGGCCGGCGTAGCCCCCGGAGCCGGGCACCGTCTGGACCGACCCCGACGACGCCAGATGGGTGGTGCCGGCCACGGAAGTGGGATCGGCGACGGCGGGAATGGTGGCGATGACGATGACCACCGCGGTGATGACGCCGGCCAGGGGGCCCACCCACACCCGGAAGACACCACGAAATTTTGCCAACCGGATCGGTCGCTCGACCAGGTAGTAGCTCGCGACAGAGACGAGCAGCGTGACCACGATCCGCAGCAGGTTCAGGGGCCAGGTCGACAGCCCGGTCCGGGCGCTGTTGAGGTACACGATCACCGGCCAGTGCCAGAGATAGACCCCGTAGGAAATCGTCCCGACGAAGTGCAGCGGCCGCCAGGACAGGGCGCGGGAGAACCAGCCCGGTTCGATCAGGCGAGCGTCGGCCACCACCAGGGCGGCCAGCGCGGCGCAGAGCAGGAACCCTCCCCGGAACATGAAGTTCGTGGGCAGGCCGCCCGACGTCCCGGCGCGAACCCAGAAGACCCCCAGCACCAGAGCCGCGGCAGGGCCCGCCCAATGGAGCGTCCGGCGCGCCGGCGCGCCCGGCTGGCCCCGCGCGGCAGCCAGGAACGCGAGCGTCGCACCCGCCATGAGATCGAACAGACGCGTGTCGGTGCCGTAGTAGATGCGCGAGGGATCCCCCCCGTTGAACAACATCGCCATCAGGAGGGAGGACCCCACGCCCAGGACGACGGTGACCGTCACACCCAGCCGCCGCCAGCCCCGACGCCCGAAGTGCAGGAGCACCAGGAGCACCAGCGGCCAGACGAGATAGAACTGCTCTTCGATCGCGAGGGACCACGTGTGCTGCAACGGCGACGGCGTCGAGAACTGGGCGAAGTACGACTGGTGCGCGTAGATCAGGTGCCAGTTGTTGACGTAGAGCAGCGTGGCGATGGCATCGCCCCGCAACCCCGACAGGTCGATCAGCCCGTTGGCTCCAGGACCGCCGAAGAGGGCGTTGCAGATGAGATAGAGCGCCAGCGCCGCCACCACGAGGAAGAGCGCGGGAAGCAGGCGGCGGGCCCGGCGCCCCCAGAAAGCGGCCAGGTTGATGCGTCCGTTGGCGACCCACTCCTCCAAGAGGAGCGTCGTGATGAGAAAGCCCGACAGGACGAAGAAGAGGTCGACCCCGAGGTACCCCCCCTTGGCCCAACCGATCTGGAGGTGATATGCCACGACGCCGATGACCGCCACCCCCCGGAGGCCGTTGAGGGCCGGAAGATGGCGACCCGT
>DATAXG010000100.1:0-49627 GCA_036273055.1 Acidimicrobiales bacterium
CACGAAACAGCCCCCGGCCCCAGGTGGCAAGCCCGCCTGCGCGGACAAGACGGCGAGCGCCTGGTTCTCGGCCACGACAACACCGGCGGCTTCGAGCCACGAGGTGCCGTGCAGGGACGAGCACGAGACGAACATGTCGAAGAGGAGAGAGGCCTTCGTGGGTGCGGCGGGGATGAACGACAAGAACCGAGGGCTGTCACACGAGACCACGGCCGTGGACAGCTTGTCCACGAAGAGCTGCAGCACCTCGCCGGCGTCGTTCCCCTCGGGCCGCATGAGCCCGGCCAGCTGCGCGTCGAGCGATTCGACGAGACCGCCGAAATCGAGCGCGACGGGGTCCATGGACAGGCGCTCCCGGCAGGCCGCCAGGACGAGGTCGGTCATCGCCTCGTCGTAGTCGAACATGGCGCTCGCCATCAGGCGGACGCATCCTCCGGCCCCGGGTTCCGGCGCGCCGCGGCGCGCCAGGCCTCCTCGGCCCGGCTGGCCACCTCGTGGGGTGGCGTGCCGGTCTTGGCCGCCACCAGAGCCACGTCGTCGAATTCGGGTTTGGCCCGTCCGTCGCTGACCTTCATCCGGATGGTCATGCCGTCGACCGTGACCTGGTCGAGCACGCGGGCCACCGGCCAGCGTTCGACCGCCGTGGCGCGGATACCCATGGTGCCGGTCACCCGCTGGATCTCGGCCCGCAGTACCGCAGTGCGTGTGGCATCGCTCAAGACATGGAGGACATGGCCGGGCCGGCCCTTCTTCATGATGACCGGGCTGACCCAGGCGTCGAGCCCCCCGGCTTCGAGGGCGGCGGCGACCGCGAGACCGAGCTGCTCGCCCGTCACGTCGTCGAGATTCGTCTCGAGCAACACCGCGCCCTGTCCGGGTCCGACCCCCGGGTGCTCCACCCGCCGTCCGATCACGACCTGGGTGCAGTTGGGCAGGTCGTCCATCTCGCCGGTACCCCCGCCGAACCCAGACGACGCGACAGTCATGTCGGGCAATGGGCCGAACGAGGTGGACAGCGCGGCCAGCAGGGCGGCCCCGGTCGGCGTCGTGAGCTCAATGGCGACCTCTCGCCCGTAGGAAGGGATGCCCTCGAGCAGGCGGACGGTCGCCGGCGCCGGGTTGGGCAGCCGACCGTGCGCGCTGCGGACCATGCCTGTCCCGGTGGCGACAGCGGAGGCGCTCACGTCGTCGACGCCGAGCACCTCGAGCGCGGCGGCCGTTCCGACGATGTCGATGATCGCATCGTGCCCGCCGACCTCGTGAAAGTGGACCTGGTCGATGGGGCGACGATGGAGGGCGGACTCCACCGCGGCCAATTTGGAGAAGACCGCCTGGGCGCGCGCCGTCACCCGGTCCGGCAGCGCGGCGTCCTCAATGAGGGCGGCGATCACGCCGTGGGTACGCACCACCACGTCGTCGCCCCCGACAATGGCCCTGGTGCAGGCGATCCCACCCCGGATGCCGTCCTCGAATTCGAGATGCCAGCCGGGCAGGGCCAGCCGGTCGAGCAGCGCGCGGATCTCGTCCACGTCGGCCCCGGCGTCCACCAGTGATCCCAACGCCATGTCTCCGGCGATGCCGGCGAAGCAGTGGAACCACGCCACGGTGGAGCTGCCCGACGGTGCGGCCGTCACGGCAGCACCCGGGCGATGGCGCAGGCGGCGCCGTACCCGTTGTCGATGCCGACGACCGTGATGCCCGAGGAGCAGGCGGACAACATGGAGAGCAGCGCGGTCACGCCTTCGAAGGCGGCGCCGTACCCGGTGCTGGTGGGGACGGCGACGACGGGGGCCGGCGTGAGCCCGCCCACGACGCTGGCCAGAGCGCCCTCCATGCCGGCGATGACCACGACCGCGTCCGCCATGGCGAGCGTGTCGACCTCGGCGAGCAGCCGGTGGAGTCCCGCCACACCGCAGTCGGTCAGCTGCGTCGCCGCGAAGCCGAGCGCACCCAGCACCGCCATGCACTCGGTGGCCACGGGCAGGTCGGCCGTCCCTGCCGTGATGACGACGACCGCGCCCGCCCTGGGGGGTGCCGGCCGGAAGACCACCGTCGAGAGTGCTCCGCTCTGGGCCACGGTGCCCGGGCCGACACCGGCGGCACTGGCGGCGGCCGTAACGGCCTTCACCTGCGCCTCGGTTGCCCGCGTCAGCAGGACGGGGGCATCGGTTCCCACCAGGAGCTCCTCGACCACGCCGGCACAGTGCTCCGGCGTCTTGCCCGGCCCGTACACGGCTTCGGGCATGCCGAGGCGCAGGTCGCGGTGGTGGTCCACCCGGGCGAACCCGAGGTCCGAGTAGGGGAGGCGGCGCAGCTGGCGGACGGCGTCGTCGGGCGTGCACCGCCCGCCGGCGACGTCTTCGATGAGCGCGCGAAGCGAGGAAGCGTCCATGACCTGCTCTATCCTGCCCAACTGTGAACCCCCCTGCGACCTCAGTGGCCTACTTCGGCCCGGAGGCGACCTTCACCCAGGAAGCGCTCCTGACCCAGCCCGACCTGGCCCTGGCCGGGCTGCGTGCCCTGCCGTCCATCACGGCGGTGCTCGACGCCGTGGCCCGGGGTGAGGTCGATTTCGGCTTCGTGCCCATTGAGAACGGGATCGAGGGGACGGTCAGCGCCACCATCGACGGCCTGATTCACGACGTCGACCTGCACATTCAGCGTGAGGTCGTGATGGATATCCATCTCCACCTCATGGCCCCCGCGGGCACCGGGCTGGGCGAGATCCATGCGGTGTCGTCCTATCCCCATGCGCTGGCGCAGTGCCAGAAGTACCTGGCCCGGACCCTGCCCGACGCCGAACAGCGGGCGGCCAACTCCACCGCCGACGCGGCCAGGGCGCTGGGCGAGTCGCGCACCGCCGGGGAGGCCGCCATCGCGCCGAGGTTGGCCGCCGAGCGGTACGGGCTGGCAGTCGTGGCGGAGGACGTCGAGGACCACCCGGAGAATCAGACCCGGTTCGTGCTGCTGGCCCGGACCCGCGTCCCGGCTCCGACGGGGCACGACAAGACGAGCATCGTCTGCTTCCAGCGGGCCGACCACCCGGGCAGCCTGCACGGCATCGTCGGGCAGTTCGCGGCGCGCAACATCAACTTGAGCAAGCTCGAGTCGCGGCCTACGAAGCAGGCCCTCGGTGACTACTGCTTCGTCATCGATCTGACGGGTCACGTCGGCGACGAGGTCGTGGCCGACTGCCTTCGGGACCTCCATGCCGGGCTGGCCGGCGTGAAGTTCCTCGGGTCCTACCCGGCGGCCGGGGACCACGGTCCCGAACAACGTCGCCAGGCGGACGCCGCATGGCAGGCCGCCGACGGCTGGCTGCGCGAGATCCGCGGCGCTATCGATTCGTAGGCGCCTCGTGGGTGCGGGTCAGTGACCCGGGCAGGCGGCCGGCGGTGACGAGCGCAAGGTCGGCGGCCAGAGCAGCCACCGCGAACGCGATGAAGACGCCTGCGCTCACCGGACGAGCATGGCGGGTGAACGCGGCCACCGCGGCGCCCCCGACGCCGACGCCGAGCGCGATTCCCAGCACGTCGGCCAGGTTGAGGGAGGCCGAGGCCCAGCCCTCGCGTCCGGGGGGAGCGGCCCGCAGCATCATGAGCGAGATCGGCGCGTAGCTCAGCCCCATTCCCAGGCCCGCGGCGGACCAGGCGACGAACGCCTCCAGGACGGGCACACCGGGTCGCAGCTGCCAGGCCATGCCGGAGGTACCGAGCAGAATCAGGACGAGGCCGGCTCGAACGAGGCGGGCGCCCTCCCACCGCTCGTTGAGGCGAGCCTGGACCCAGCTCCCGGCCGTCCAGGCCAGCGTGGAGGCGGTCACGACGGCGCCGGCGACGAGGGTGCTGTGCCCGCGCACCGTGGTGACGGTCAACGTGACGTACGCGTCCGCACCGAAGAAGGCGAAGGTCAGGAGGCCTCGGCTCAGGATGGTGGCCGGCAGGCCGGGCTCGGCCCGCAGCGTTCCCGCGGGGAGCAGCCGGCGCAGCGGGGCGACGCCGACGCCGACCCCGAGCGCGGCGAGACCGAGCCCGAGGTTGTGCGCGCTCAGCGCGCCCAGGACGAAGGCAGTGCCGACCGCGGTCCGGATGGAATCCGCGATGCGATGCTCCTCGGCCGGTGGCGCGTCGATGCGCCCGAGACGGACGAGAGCAGGGACGGCTATCGGCCCGGCCACGAGGACAAGGGGAATGAGGCCGAGGAACACCCAGCGCCATCCGAACAGGTGCGCGACTGCAGCAGCCAGACCGGGACCGACGATGCCGGGGACGACCCAGGCCGTGGACAAGACGGCCATCATGCGCGCTCGCTGCGCCTCGCGCAGGCTCCGCCCGATGGCCACGTACGCGACGGCGGGCACCGCGCCGGCGCCGAACCCCTGCAGGCAGCGCCCCGCCACGAGCACGCCCATGGAGGGGGCCAGACCGGCGACGAGCAGGCCCGCCGAGAAGAGGACCAGACCGGCGATGTACGGGCGAGCCGGGCGTGGCGATCGGCGTCGCGGCCGGCAGCCACGATCCCGACCAGGCTGGCCAACTGGAAGGTCGAGAAGACCCAGCCATAGAGCGCCAGTCCGTGGAGGTCGTGCGCGACCAACGGCATGACCGTGATGACGGCCAGGGCCTCCGAAGCCACGAAGGTCACCGACAGGACCAGGCCGAGAGTGAGCGCGCGTCGGTGCGGTGCCCACAGCCCGTCGCCCTGCGCGACCCCGTGCATGCGGGCGAGACTAGGGGGAACGACCGCTGGTACTCTTCGCCGGGGAGGGCATGTGATGCTGCAGACCATCGACGTCGACCAGCACCTGTTCGAGTCGAGGACGACGTGGTCCGAGTACATCGATCCGGCGCGCCGGGCCGACGCGCTCTCCATCGCCGACGACGACGCCGGGTGGCCCTGGTTGACGTGGCGGGGCAACAGGCTTACGCCGCTGGAGGTGCCGATCCCGGAACGCTCGAGCCTGATCGGTGAGGACCGCCTGCGCCGCCTGCGCGGCGAGCGCGCCGCCGCGTCGTTCGAGGAGCAGGTGCCTGACTCCTACCGATTTGCCGGTGCGCGTCTGACCTCGCTCGACGCCTTCGGGCTCGATGCGGCCGTCTTGTTCCCGAACTACGGGCTCTTGTGGGAACAGCGGCTGGCGTCGGACCGGGACGCGCAGCGGGCCAACGCACGGGCCTACAACCGCTTCGTCGCCGACGCGTGCAGCGACGGTGCGGGCAGGCTCTTCGGTGTGGCCCACGTCCTCTTGCACGACCCGGTCTGGGCCGTGGAGGAGATCAGGCGCGTGCGCGCGCAAGGTGTGCGACTGGCCATGATCGCCCCGGCGCCGGTGGACGGGAAGCCGCTCTCGCACCCCGACTTCGATCCGGTCTGGTCCGCGTTCAGCGAGGAAGGCGTCGCACCCGTCTTTCACGTCTCGGAGTTCGAGAGCCCGCTGCACCCGGCCTGGCGCACCGGAGAGCACGAGGACGGCGAGCAACTCTTCGACTCGATCTTCCTCTACCTGGCGCCCGCCGTCGCACTCGCCAATTTGATCCTCACCGGGGTGCTGGAGCGCTTCCCGCGGTTGCGCGTCGGCGTCGTCGAGCTGACGGCCAGTTGGGTGCCGCACTTCCTCCTGCACATCGACGGGGCGTCGGACTTCTACACCCTGCGTCACGGGGAGCCCTTTCACAAGCTGTCGGACCGTCCCTCCAACTACTTCCTGCGCCAGGTGCGCGTGGCCGCGCTGCCCTATGAGATGCCGAACCGACTGGTCCCCAAGGTCGGGGAGGACACCTTCATGCTCGGCAGCGACTGGCCCCACGCAGAGGGCGTGGCCGACCCCATGGCGCAGGCCCAGCGGGCCGTGGCCGGGCTGCCGGAGCCGGCTCGGGCCAACATGCTCGGAGCCAACGCGGCGTGGCTCCTCGGCCTGTGACGGTCGACCTGGAGGCAGCGGCCGCGGAGCGCGAGCGCCTGCGCGCCGCCTACCTCAAGGAACCGAACGCGCGTCCGAAGTCGACGGCGCGCGGCGTCCATCATCTGGCGCTGCTGTGCTCCGACGTCGAGCAGACCATCCGCTTCTATCAGGGTCTCCTCGGCTTCCCACTGGCGGAGCTCTTCGAGAACCGCGACTACAAGGGGTCGACCCACCTCTTCTTCGACCTCGGCCATGACAACACGCTTGCCTTCTTCGATTTCCCGGACCTCGGGCTCGCGCCCTATTCCGAGGTACTGGGCGGCTTCCACCACCTCGCCATCTCGGTCGACCGGGCGCAGTGGGACGCGGCGCGTGCCCGTCTGGACGAGGCGGGCATCCCCACGCAGATCGAGAGTGAGATCTCGCTGTACTTCTCTGACCCCGACGGCGTGCGACTGGAGCTCATCGCGGAGGATCTCGGCTCGCTGTACGGCACTCCGCTGCACTGATGGCGGTGACGGGCCTGGCCAATCTGGCCATCAAGGTCGCCGACCTCGAGGAGGCCTGCGCCTGGTACGAGGCGGCGGGCGGCGTCGTGACCGAGCCGATTGCGTGGGAGAACGGTCGTCGGGCCGACGTGCAGCTGGGCGTGCTCTCGCTGACGCTCTTCACCAAGGCGATCTATGAGGACGCGCGCTCGCTGCCGGACGAGGGGTTCTTGCACCCAGCGCTCTTCGTGGACGACCTCAATGCGGAGTTGGCGCGCCACCAGGTCCTGTGGGGGCCGCGCACGGTCAGCGGGACGTTCGGGACGCGCCGCATCGCGTTCGTGGAGGCCCCGGGCGGCATCCGCCTGGAGTTCATGGAGCAGATCGAGGAGCCACCGGGCTGACCGACCTGCGCCCGGCCCGCATTGGTGGCCGACGACGGCGCGCGGCCTAGGTGTGCTCCAGCTCCAGTTGCGCGGTCTCGGCCGCGAGCTCGGGTGACAGGCCCTCTTCTGCGGCGGGCGGGTGCTCCGGGGTGCTGCGGCCGGGCAGTGTGGCCAGTGCCACCAGTGCGGTGACCACCAGGAGGATGGTCGCCACCAGGAAGGCCAGCGCGTAGCCGTCAGTCAGCGCGGCGCCGGCGTGACCGGGCGTCCCGCTCAGGACCCGGGTCGTCCGGTTGGCCGCCACCGTGGCCAGCGCGGCGAGGCCGATGGCGGCGCCGACGGTTCGTGAGGTGTTGAGCAACCCGGAGGCCAGTCCGGCCTCTGCCCGCGCCACGCCGGCGGTGCCGGCGACGGCGATCGGTGTCACGGCCAGGCCCATGCCCAGGCCGATGAGGACGAACGGCCCGAGGAGATCGGTCAGGAATGTGCTGCTGGTGGAGATCTGCGACAGCCAGGCCAGTCCGCCTCCGGCCACCAGCGTTCCGAGGACGATGAGCGGGCGGGGGCCGAACTTCGGGACGAGGCGCGCCGTCAGCTGCGCGCCGGCGGCGATCAACAGCGTCTGCGGGAGGAAGGCGAGCCCGGCCTGCAGCGGGCTGTAGCCGAGCACCCGCTGCATGTAGAGCGTCTCGAAGTACCACGAGCCGAAGAGCGCGCCGAACATCAGGAGCATGACCACGTTGCCGCCGGCCACCGAGCGGGACCGGAAGATGCGCAGCGGCACGAGCGGAGCTTTGGACACCTTCGCCTGCAGTGCCACGAAGGCGCCCAGCAGAATGACGCCGAGGGTCAGCGGCATGAGGACCTGGGCCGAGGCCCAGGAGTAGGTCTCGGTGCGGACGAGGGCGTACACCAGGGCGACGAGGCCCACCGTCACGGTGATCGCTCCCCCCAGGTCGAGGTGGCGGTGCACCATGTCGGCCTTCGACTCGGGGAGATCACGGCGGGCGGCGAGGAAGGCGGCGACGCCGACCGGCACGTTCACGAAGAGGATCCAGCGCCAGTTCAAGAGGTCGGTCAGGATCCCACCGAGGAGCGCGCCGGCTGACGCGCCGGCCGACGAGACGGCGCTCCAGGCGCCCAGGGCCCAGGCGCGGTTCGGGCCCTCCGGGAACGTCGCGGTGAGGATCGTCAAGGTGGCGGGGGCGAGGATGGCGGCGCCGAGGCCCTGCAGCGCCCGAGCGCTTACGAGCCAGGCTTCGTTCTGCGCCAGGCCACCGAGGAGGCTGGACACCGTGAACACTGCGAGTCCGAGGAGGAAGATCTTGCGCCGTCCGAACAGGTCGGCGGCGCGGCCACCGAGGAGCAGGAACCCGGCGAAGGTCAGCGTGTAGGCGTTGACGATCCACTGCAGGCCCGACGTCGTGAAGTGCAGGTCGTTCTGAATGGAGGGCAGGGCCACGTTGACGATCGACGCGTCCAGCACGACCATGAATTGCCCCACGCACACGAGCGCGAGCACGAGCCACGCCGGCACCTGGCGTCCCGGCTCGAGCTCGATGAGCGTGCTTCCTTTGGGGTTTCCGGACATTGGTCTCCTTGAGCGAGGACGTGCGATCCACCAACCCCACTCCAAGGGGCAACGTCAACCGGTCGTGGGCTATTCCCACCGTACGGTGGCGACGGACGGTCTTCCGGCGGGGATCGGACGTGGACATTCCTGATGTGCATGACCCGGTGTCGCGGGACGATGTGACAGGCTCGGGCGCGATGCAGGATCCGACGTCGGACGCAGCGAGCTTTTCAGCAGATCTCTCCGCGGGTGTTCCGTACGCCTACGCCGCGGCGACCGGGGACCGGTCGGTCCTGGTCTTCACCGCCGGCGCCTGCCCCCTCGACGCCCGGGGAGCGACCGTCGCGTCAGGCGACGTGGCGACGCAAGCGGAGGCGGCCATGGCGAATCTCCGGCGAGCGCTGGCGACCGCTGGGGCGGTGCTGGACGACGTGGTCAAGGTCACGGTCTACGTGGCCAGCGACGACCGGGCCGACCTGGTGGCGGCCTGGGACGTCGTGCACCGTCTCTTCGGTGCACACGAGCCGCCGGCGACCCTGCTCGGGGTAGGTGTCCTGGGCTATCCGGACCAGTTGGTCGAAGTGGAGGCCGTTGCCGCCGTGGCCGGCTGAGGAGAAATTCTCCCGGCCATGTCGAATTGCGCCGATCGCGTTCGTATAGACGGTGACCGCCGGCGCCGGGCCGGGGCGATCGAGTGACGGAGGCAGCACCATGGGCAGGATCGTCGTAACCGAGTTCGTTTCGCTGGACGGGGTGATGGAAGACCCGGGCGGGGCCGAGGGCTTCGTCCACGCCGGTTGGACCTTTCGCTTCAACCGGGGGGACGAGGGTGACCAGTTCAAGCTGGAGGAGCTCGAGGGGTCCGAGGCCCAGCTCCTCGGCCGGGTCACCTATGAGGCGTTCGCCGCGGCCTGGCCGGCCATGGAGGACCCGGTCGGGTTCGCCGGGAACATGAACGCCATGCCCAAGTACGTCGTCTCCACGACGATGCGGGACGAGGACGCCACATGGAACAACTCCACGGTGATCAGGGGCGACGTGGTCGGCGGGATCGCGGCGCTCAAGGAGAAGCTGCAGGGGGACCTGCTGGTAGCCGGCAGCGCGCGGTTGGTCCAGACGCTGCTGGAGCACCGACTCGTCGACGAGCTGCGACTCATGGTGTTCCCGATCGTGCTGGGGACCGGCAAGCGGCTCTTCGGGGAGGTCTCGGAGCCGCCCGCGCTGGTCCTCGACAGCGTCAAGACTGTCGGCGAGGGCATCGTGATCCTGGTCTACCGAGCCGGGGAGTAGCGGCTCCCCACCACACCGAAATCGGACAGCGACGGCAGCAAGAAGAAAAAGGAGAACGATGATGAAGCAGTACATGCTCAGCGTGCCGATGATCGACGGCGCGGCACTGCGACCGCACGACGAGGTGCAGCAGGTCTACGAGCGCACCGCCCGCCTGAACGAGCAGATGCAAGCCGAAGGGGCGTGGGTGTTCGGCGGCGGGCTCCTCCCGGCCAGCTCGGCCACGGTCATCGAGGCCGACGGCAGTGGGTTCCTGGTGACGGACGGGCCGTTCACCGAGTCGAAGGAGCACATCGGAGGGTTCTGGGTCATTGCGGCCGCGGATCTCGACGCCGCACTGGTCTGGGCGAAGAAGGCCACCGTCGCCTGCGGCGAGCGCGTCGAGGTCCGGCCCTTCCAGGACGAACCACCGGTGTGACCCCATCGGGCCGACCGCCGCTGTCCCAGGCCGAGGTCGAGCGCGTCTTCCGCCTGGAGTACGGGCGGGCGGTCTCGGTGCTCATCCGGGGCCTTCGGTGACATCGACCTGGCCGAAGATGCGGTACAGGACGCCTTCGCGGTCGCTGCCGAACGGTGGCGCGCGGATGGTCTGCCCCCGAGCCCGGCGGGCTGGATCATCACCACGGCGCGCCGCCGCGTCCTCGACCGCCTGCGACGGGAAGCGTCCCGCGCCGACTGGCAGGAAAAGGCGGCGGCGCTGCTCGCCCCGACCGAAGAGATCGAAGAGGAGTCAGCCGTGCCCGACGAGCGCCTTCGCCTGATCTTCACGTGCTGCCATCCGGCGCTGGCACCCGCAGCGCGGGTGGCACTGACCCTCCGCCTGCTCGGCGGCCTCTCGACGCCAGAGATAGCCCGCGCCTTCGTTGTCCCCGAAGCCACCATGGCCCAGCGCATAGTGCGGGCCAAGGCAAAGATCCGCGACGCCGCCATCCCCTACGGCATACCGAGCAGCGCCGAGCTGCCCGAGCGGATGCGCGGGGTGCTGGCGGTGATCTACCTCGTCTTCAACGAGGGCTATACCGCCACATCGGGTGAGCTTCTGGTCCGCGAGGATCTCTGTGCCGAAGCGGTGCGGCTGGCCCGGACGCTGCACGAGCTCATGCCCGACGAGCCCGAAGTCATCGGCTTGCTGGCCCTGCTCCTCCTCGTCTCGGCGCGGCGGCCTGCCCGCACCGGTGCCGACGGCGCGCTCCTCCCGCTGCACGAGCAGGACCGCACGCAGTGGGACCGCGATCGCATCAGCGAGGGTCAGCAGCTGGTCCGCGTCTGCCTACGCCGGAACACGCCAGGGCCTTACCAGATTCAGGCGGCGATCAATGCCGTGCACAGCGATGCGGCACGAGCGAGGGAGACCGACTGGGGCCAGATCCTGGCCCTCTACGATCAGCTGCTCGTGTACGACCCGTCGCCGGTCGTCGCGCTCAACCGTGCCGTCGCCCTGGCCGAGGTCGAGGGCCCGGCGGCTGGGTTGGCGGGCGTGGACACCCTGCCGCTCGGCTCGTACTACCTCTTCCATGCCGTGCGGGCCGATCTGCTGCGGCGCCTGGACCGACGGCCCGAGGCGGCCGCCGCCTACGACGCGGCCCTGGCGCGTACCGAGAACGAGGCCGAGCGCTCATTCCTGGCCCGGGCCCGGGCCGCGGTCGAGCCGCCCGGTCGGTGACAGACTCGGGGCCGTCATGAAGGTGCATCTCGTCGACGGGACCTACGAGCTCTTCCGTCACTTCTTCGGCGCCCCCCCGCACCGCAACGCCGCCGGCCAGGAGGTGGCCGCCGTGCGAGGCGTGGTCGGCTCGGTCCTCCAACTCCTCGGGGAGGGGGCAACGCACGTAGGGGTGGCGACCGACCATGTCATTGAGTCCTTCCGCAACGACCTCTGGCCCGGTTACAAGACGGGCGAAGGGGTCGACCCCGATCTGTGGTCGCAGGCCTGGCCCCTGGAGGCAGCGCTCCTCGCGCTCGGCGTCGTGGTGTGGCCGATGGTCGAGCTCGAGGCGGACGACGCCCTGGCCAGCGGCGCCGCCGTGGCAGACGACGATCCGGGCGTGGAGCAGGTCATCATCTGCACCCCCGACAAGGACCTCGGCCAGTGCGTGCGGGGTAGCCGTGTCGTGCAGCTGGACCGGCGCAAGGACAACCTGATCGACGAGGGTGGTGTGACCGCCAAGTTCGGGGTCGGTCCGGCTTCCATCCCCGACTACCTGGCGCTCGTCGGTGACAGCGCCGACGGCTTTCCCGGGTTGGGGGGCTGGGGCGCCAAGTCGGCCGCCGCCGTCCTGGCCCGGTGGCATCACATCGAGGACATCCCGCCGGACCCCGGCGACTGGGGTGTGACCGTGCGCGGCGCAGCCAAGCTCGGGGCAACGTTGCAGGAGGGGCGTGGGGACGCCCGGCTCTTCAAGGAGTTGGCGACCCTGCGCATCGACCGCTCGCTGCTCGGCGCGGTCGAGGAGTTGCGCTGGCGGGGACCGACGAGCGACTTCGCCCCGCTCTGCGCCGACATGGACGCGCCGGGCATCGCCCGGCGGGCGGAGGCACTGGCGGCCTCCCGCTGACCTAGCTGCCCGAGGGGGCCACCGTCGGCGCCGGGCCGGAGAACGTCAGCCGGCGGAGGTAGAGGTCGCGGCTGTTGGGGAACCCCACCGCTCCGGGAACCCAGGCGTGGAACGCGATCCAGTAGTTCCCCGACGTGTCGGCGAACACCGACTCGCCACCGGGCCCGGCCACGCCATCGCCACTCGACAGGATCGGCGACGGGGTGGCATCTCTGCACGGGCCGAGCGGACCGGTGCAGGTGGCGACGCCCACCGCGTAGTTCGCACTGTTCCAGTCGTTTCCCGAGAAGAAGAGGGAGTAGACGCCACCCGTGGAGACCAGGTCCGGCGCCTCGACCGTCCCGGACTCCCACGGCTGGTCCGGCGTCAACAGCGGGGACGGGTTGGTCCCGGGGACGAACGACGTGCCGGAGGGAGCCAGCTGCTGCGACCAGATCTTGGAAGAGCCGGGACCGCCTGACTTCCAGACCAGGTAGGGCGTTCCATTCGTATCGATGAAGCTCGCAGGATCGATCGATCCGCCGAGCGACTTCTGGCACTCCAACGGAGCCGTCGACTTGTCACTGAAGGGCCCCTGGGGCCGGTTGGCGGTCGCAACCGAAATGCATTCCTGTCCCGTGCCCGCGACGTCGACCGCGTAGTAGAGCAGGAACGTGCCGCCGATCGAGGCGACCGCCGGGGCCCACGTGTAGTTGGCGGTCGCCCACCCCGGCAGGCTCGGGAGTGCGTTGCCGACCGCCGTCCAATGGGTGAGGTCGGTGGAGTCGATGATCTGGATGTTCCCCGCCACCGAATTCGTGGCATAGGCGTAGTAGTTCTGGCCCACCAGGAGGACAGAGGGGTCCGGGAAATCGAATGGGTAGACCAGGCCCGTGCTGGTTCCCCCGGCCAGCTGCGTGCAGGCGCCGGAGACCGCTGAGATGTCCTTGGCGGCCTGGGTGGTGTTCTTGGCCGAGATCTGTCCGAACGCACCCTTGACGCCACCGAGGCACGTCTGCAGCGTGTCGATCCCGACGCCCTGCACGTAGGCGTGCACGTTGGCGTTGGCGAGGGACCCGTTCGTCACCGCGAGCTGGCTCATCGTCGTCCCGATCGAGGTCTGCAACGCATTGCGCGTGGCCTTTGTCACCGCCGCCGCGAACCGCGTCACGGCCACCCGGTGACGGAGCCGGGCCAGGTGCGTGTCCGCCGCCGCGAGCGCGCCCTGCTCGTTCCGGCTCCGCGTCCGGGCGTCGACGTCCGTCCAGGTGGCCGCCACGAGGACACCGATGCCGAGGATGACGAGGCTCGCGGCGAGCCAATTCCGCCGCCCGGTGCGTCGGCGCTCAGCCACTGGAAGCCTCCGCGGCGGTGCAGCTCGACGCGACGGCGTTGAGCGCGTCGATGGCCCTGGCCTGGTTGCCCACGGCCAGCTCGTTCAACGCCTGCTCCACGCCCACCAGGCAGGCCTGTAGCGAACCGATGAGTGACGCCTGCTGCGTCACGTGGGTCTGGGCGGCGGACAGTGACGTCTGCGCGCCCAGGAGCTGGGCGCTGTCCTGATTCAGCGCGGTGGTGTCGCTGCCGACCTGTGTCTTGAGGTCGCGCAGATCACGTGCCGCCTCCTTGAGCTCCGCCGAAACGGTGCGGGTGCGCCGCTGGGTGACACCGAGCGATGTGTGGGCTCGTCCGTAGGACGCGCGCGCCTGCACCTGATCATGCACCAGGTATCCCAACGCCGCCACGAAGAGCGCGGTCGCAGCGACGCCGATGATCCACCGGGCCCGGCGGGTCAGCCGCGGCGGCGCGGGCGGCTCGGCCGGAAAGGGGCGGCCTTCCAGTTCGAGCAGGCTCCTCACGCCGGCTGCCTCGCTGCTTCCTCACGGCGACGGGCGCCGCACGTTGCCATGGTGCATTTTCGCATCACGGGTGGACGCCGCCACGCGCGGGACGTCAGCCGCCGAGATAGCTGGTGGACAGCGCTTCTTCCATCTCAGCCGGGGAACCCCGGTGGGCGATGACACCTTGGAGCACGACCGCCGCACTGTCGGCGATGGGGAGAGCGGTGCGGGCGAACTGTTCGACCAGCAAGATGGACAGGCCGGCCTCGGCCAGCTGGCGGACCTTCTCGTAGAGCTGCCCCACCACAATCGGGGCCAGGCCCATGGAGAGCTCGTCGAGCAGCAGGAGCTTGGGCTCGGTGGCGAACGCTCGGGCCAGGGCGAGCATCTGCTGCTCACCCCCGGACAGGGTCCCGGCCATCTGCCGCCGTCGCCCGCTGAGTTGGGGAAACTGTGAGAAGGCCACCTCTTCGATCCGATCCATCGGCACCCCGACCTGGGTGGCCATCAGCAGGTTCTCCCGCACGGTCAGGTTGGGGAAGATGCCCCGCCCCTCGGGGACCGTGCAGATCCCCCTCCGGGACCGGCCGTCGGCCGACATCGAAGTGACGACGACGCCCTCGAAGCAGACGTCACCCGCGCTGGGTGCCAGGGTGCCGGCGCAGACGTTGAGCATCGTGGTCTTGCCGCCCCCGTTCGGGCCGAGCAGCGCCATCACCGATCCGGCCGCCACTTCCAGGCTCACGCCGTGCACCACCTCGATCGGGCCGTAGCCCGCCCGCACGTCGCGCAGTTCCAAAATCGGCGGGACGTTGGTACCGCGGGTGGGCGCGCCGTTGCTCGCGGCGTCGCTCATGGCGCACCGAGGTACGCGTTCACCACGACCGGATCGTCCTTGACCTGTTCGGGCGGCCCGCTGGCGATCACCTGGCCGTAGTCGAGAACGTGGATGTGTTCGCAGGTGCCCATGACCAGGCCGACGTCGTGCTCGACCAGGCAGATGGCCAGCTCGCGCTCGTCGACGAGCTGGCGCAGGAGCCGGCCGAAGGCCTCCGTCTCCTGCTCGGTCTGGCCGGAGGCCGGCTCGTCGAGCAGCAGGACCCTGGGCTGGGTCATGAGCGCGCGCGCCACTTCGACGACCCGCGCCCGGCCGGTCGGCAGCTCGCTCACCTCGCGGTCGGCCACGTCGCCCAGGCCCACCAGTTCGATGACGTGATCGGTCTCGGCCGTCACGTCGATCCTGCCGCGTCGGCCCCAGGTGTTGCGGATCTCGCCGGCGACCTGAATGTTGTCCCGCACCGTCAGGGAGGTGAAGAGCTCGAGCCGTTGATAGGTGCGGGCCAGCCCCCGCCGGGCCCGGCGGGCCGGTCCGGCCTTCGTCACGTCGTGCCCGTCGATCGTGACCCGGCCGGACTTCGGAGCCAGCAAGCCGCTCACGACGTTGAACAGCGTCGTCTTGCCGGCCCCGTTGGGCCCGATCAGTCCGGTCACGCCCCGCTCGGCCACGGTCAGCGAGACGTCGCTCAGGACCTGAGCTCCGCCGAAGGCCACACACACGTCGGAGACCTCAAGGGCGGGCATCGGCCACCCCTTCGAGCGGTTCGGGGGTCTTCGTCACGCGTGGTTTCTCCCGGACGGGAGAGCGTGCGGGCGGGCCGAGGAAGGCCTCGGGCTCCATCAGCCGGCCCACCGCCGGCAGCGCAATGGCAATGAGGGCCGTCGCCAGCACGAGCCACCAGTTCCCCATCACCTTGGTCAGCACGAGCAGATAGGCGACGACTTCGGCCAGCACTCCGAGGAGCAGCACGCCCTTGGCCTGCCAGAGCGGCTTGTACCGGGCCACGATCTCGGGAACCGCCCCGCTCGGGTTGCGGCCCAGGCTCACGCCGATGAGCGCGGGAGCCACCAGGGAGAGGTTGGCCATGACACTCCAGAAGCCGCCGCCTCCGGCATCCGTGCTGAGGTTCGTGAAGGTCGAGGTGAGGGCCTGGAACGCTGTCCCCGCCAGGATTCCGCCCATCAGCGCGCCGGCGACGTTGCCGATCCCACCGACGACGGTCAGCATCACGAGGGCAAGGCTTATGAAGATGATGAACGTGTCGGCGTTCACGCTCACCGACGCGCTCGACAACAGCACGCCGCCGAGCCCGGCAATGGCCGCCGAGATCATGAACACCGAGAGCTTCAGCTTGATCAGGTTCTGTCCGAGCGTGGCTGCGGCGGCCGGGCTGTCCTTCATGGCAGTGAGTCGCCGCCCGTAGTTGCTGCGGCGCAGCGCGATGAGGCCGATGCCCACCAGAACGAAGATGCAGGTCGTCGTGGTCAGGAACGTCTTCGACGAGCTGAGGTCGATCGGGCCGAGCTTGAGCGGCGGAACCTGCAGTGTGCCGTTGGGGAAGATCGAGTAGTTGAAATGGAAGATCGGCAACACGTGCGGCGCGATGTCGGCGATGATCATGTCGGACACGAAGACGCCGAAGGCCAGGGTGGCCAGCGCCAGGTACAGGCCGCGCAGCCGCAGCGCAGGCAGGGCGATCAGACCACCGACGACGGCTGTCACCGCCATGCCGAGGAGCAGTCCCCAGAACGTGATCCGCTGCGCGGTGCCCGTCCCGGACAGCCCCACGTGGAACACGATGATCGTGGCGATCGCACCGAAGGACACCGGCGCGAGGTTGATCTCACCCGCGTAGCCCGTGAGCAGTGTAAGGGACAGCGCGATGATGCCGAAGATGATGCCGACGGTCAGCGATCCCATGTCGCTCGCATCCATCACCTGCTCCAGCAGGAGCACGACCACCAGGAGGATGATGCCCCAGGTCAGGGCCGAGCTTAGGGTCGGGACAGTGAAGCGCTCCCGCGTGCGGAGGAGCGTCGCCCCGCGCAGCCGGTCCTGCGGCAGCACGATCAGCACCACGAAGAGCACGATCATGGGCAGCGCGATACGGAAGTTCGAGGCCCAGGACCACGACTCGGGGAAGTACCCCAGCACGTAGGTGCTGGCGAGCCCGAGGACGAGCGCGCCGGCAAAGGTGAGCCAGATGCTGCGGAGGCGGCCGAACATCGCGGCGGCAATGGAGTCCAGGACGAGCAGGGTCAACACGTGGACGTCGAGGGTGCCGCCGCTGATCGGGGTGATGAGGATGCCGGCCAGCGCGGCCAGCGCACCGCCGAGGGCCCAGGAGAACGCGGCCAGCCGCTCGGGGCGCCCTCCGTTGAGTTGCAGGAGTGCGGGGTTGTCGACCACGGCCCGCATGGCCACGCCGGTCCGCGTGCTGGTGAACAGCAGGCGGATGCCGACGGCGATGAGCACACCGCACGCCAGCGCGATGGCCTCGTGGTCGGTGACGTAGACGCCGAGGACCTTGAACTTCGCCGTGTTGCCGAAGAACAAGCCGTCGGTGCGCGGCACGCCCGGACTCCAGATCCACTGTGCCAGCGCGATCAGTCCCAGCATGATGCCGATGGTGACCACGATCTTGGTCACGTCAGCGGTCTGTCTCAGCCCCCGCATGATGACGACGTAGAGCACCATGCCCAACAGCGGCGCGAGCACGACGAGCACGGCGATGAGCGCCAGCGGCGCCGGCCAGTTCCAGCCGTACCGGAGCTGCCAGTACGTGAAGGCCGCCAGCATCGCCATGGCGCCCTGGGCGAAGTTGAAGATGCCCGAGGTCGTGTAGGTGAGGACGAGGCCCGAGGCCGCGATCCCGTAGACGGCGCCGGTGACCAGCCCGAGGATGGTGTAGGTCAGGAACAGGTGCATGGCCGGAGGTCCCGTCGCTCAGGTCAGGTGGCGGGCGAGCGAACGTTCGGGGCGCTCACCCCTGAGGCTTGAGGACGGTGGATGTCGCGTACTGGGTCGCGTAGCCCTGGGCGTTGAGCGTCGTGCCGATGACGGATCCCGTGTTGGCGACGACGTACTTCGGCGAGCAGTCGAACGTCCCGAGCTTCTTCGGGTAGGCCTGCACCCACTTGGTCCCACTGAGCTTCATCAGGAGGCCGCAGTTCGGCGGGATGTTCTTGGCCGGGTTGCCCGACGCATTGAGACCGCCGCCGGTCCAGTTCGTCACCTTGGCGAGATGGTTGATCATGCATTGGCGCGTCAAGGTTGAGCCACACGCCTTTGCCTCGGTCGCCCAGAGGAGGAACGACGAGGTCGCCTGCTCACCGAGCTGTGAGGTGAGGCCGCCGTACTTCTTGACGATGGAGAGGTACTGGGACACGGCCGGGACGACCTTGGCCGCCTCGAGCGGCTCGTAGGAGAGGCGGACGTAGACGTTGTTGGCCAGGCCCTCGGTGTTCCATTGGGCGAAGGCCGCCGTGTAGGCGCCGGAGTCCATCACCCAGATCGGGTCGTAGCCGATCTGGTTCTCTGCCTCGAAGGCGCCGTAGAGGGTCGCCCCCGGGGTGGCGTCGTTGAAGATGATCTGGGCGCCACAGCTCTGCAGCTTCTGGACGAACGGCGTGTAGTTCGCCTCGCCGTTGTAGTCGATGTTGGCCGTGCAGTTGGGGAGGAACTTCCAACCGGCCTTGGTGAATGCCTGCACCGCCTTGTTGGTCGAGGACTGCTGAGTGGACAGGGTGGAGCCGTACACGCCGACGTGCTTGGTCTTCGAGCCGAAGAGCTTCTCCGCCTCGTAGGCGCTCGACACCGGGCTGGCGTTGGCCGGGTTCGGCGACGCCTGGTACATCTCGTACGCGTTCGCCACGACGGGCGCCACGGTGAAGCCCGGCACGGCGGCCAGGTTGCACCCGAGGCGCGTCTGCTCGGCGGCGCCGTCGAGGGCGAAGCCTTCGCCCACCAGCATGAAGTCCTGCTTGCACTCCTGTGACACCACCGAACCGACGTTGGTGACGGCGGCGTTCCCGTAGTCGGCGACGATCTTGCGCCCGTTGATGCCGCCCTGGGCGTTGCACCACGCGATCATGTCCTTGACCGCGTCGCCCATCTCCTGGTCCAGACCGGGGAGGCCGGAGAAGCCCCTGTCGTCGCCGTAGGCGACGTTGATGGTGGAGTTGGTGACGCCAGTGTCCGTGGCACCCGTGGCGTGTCCCTTGCCGCAGGGCGACGCCAGTGTGCCGAATTTCGCGGAGGACGTTGACGCCGCACCGCTGACACCGGGTGTGACGAGCACGCCTGCCGCCGTCAGCGCCGTGAGCATCGCTGCCGCCCCGAGGGCCCGCAAACCCGTGACCCGCTTCATCATCCAACCCCCTGTCCACGGGACCGCACCCGAACCGGGCGCGGGCCCCAACTCCCTTATGAAAACTTTAGAACACGTTCCTGTTTCGGAACACTAGCAATCCGGAGGTCACATATCTCTGCGCCACCTGAGTCCCCGTGGCCTCCAGGGCCTACGAGCGATCCGCCGTCGCTATGTGGTAGCGCTCGGTGTAGTCCTTGAACTCCTCGGCCAGGCCCGGGTAGGTCCAGCCGAAGTCGGCGGGGTCGTAGCGGTGCCTCCCGAAGGCGTCCTGCGGCCGGTCCTCGAGGTACGCCTGCATCCGGCGGGCGTGCAGCGGGACCACCTCCTCGCCGAAGCTGCTGTACAGCTGGCGGACCGCGGCGACGGGGTCGGCCACCAGGAAGTCGTAATGCAGGTGCTGGCACCAGCTGTCCCCGGCCCGCGCGTCGAAGGCCATCGCCGACCCGAGCGCGAAGGCGCACTTGCGCTTCCACTCCTCCGCCGTGGGGCGTGGATCCTTCCGCTTGGTCAGGACGCTCTGGCCGGCGTTGGCCAGGCTGGCCAGTGACGTCACGACCGGTCCCGGATCGCGGTGCGTCCAGATGACCCGGGCGTCGGGGTAGGCGGCCAGCATGGCGTCGAGATGCCACAGGTGATTGGGCGTCTTGAGGATCCAGCGCTCGGTGGGCTGACGGGACTGGAGCGTCTGGAGGGCGAGCCGGTGCTGGGTGTAGGCCGAGGTCATGTCGGCCTGCTCCAGCCAGCGCGCGTACGTCGGCACGTGGGCCTGAGTCTCGAGGGCGAGAGCGCGCACGTCGTACATGAATATGGCCACGCATTCCTCGGCCACCGTGGCGCCGAAGGGGTGCATGGCCTTGAGCGGCGGGTTCAGCTTCATCAGCCCGTCGAGGTCCTTGGCCGTCCTGGCGATGCGCGGGTCCTCCGCCGCCTCCTCCAGGGTCGTGGGCGGCACGGGATGCGCGGCCTCCCATTGGAGGAGGGGCCGCGCCACGGGGTCGAGCCCGAGGAGGATGGACAGGAGGCTCGTGCCTGTGCGCGGCAGGCCCACAATGATCCAGGGGCGCTCAATGCGGCCCTCCCTGACCTCGGGATGCTCGTTCGCCCAGCGCTGCAGGTCGATGCGGTTGGACAGCGCGCCGGCCAGCATCTTGGAGATCAGGAGGCGTCCGAACGTCGTCAGCTCGGCCTCCTCCTCGCAGGCCCGGAGATACACCTCCAGCGGCTCCCGGTAGGAGTCGCTGCCGAAGTCATCCGAGCCCGCCTGCTTGGTGGCGGCCGCAATGACCGACTCGGGGCTGAGGGAGGGGAGCTCGGGCCCGAAGCGGGCTACCTGGGCGCCGGTCCAGTTCAGGGCGCGCAGAGGGCGGCTGCGCAGCTCGGAGTCGCGCCACGTGTACTCGACCGTGCTCATGGGCTCCTCCTCGTCACCCGATCTCGACGACGGTGCGGCCGACCGACCGCCGCGCCGCGTGCTCGTCGAGCGCGCCGCCGGCCTCGTCCATGGAGACCCGTCGCCCAATGGCGGGACGGATCGCTCCGGCCGCCGCGAGGCGCAGGAGGTCACTGTGGATCTCGTCGGCCACAGCGCGCCCGAACGGGTTGAAGCCGAAGCGCCGCATGCCGGGGTCGACCGCGTCGGCCCAGGCCACCATGACGGCCACGATGTCGATGTTCCCGATGCAGGCCATGCGGAGCGGCCGACCGGTCATGCCGTTGGCGTCGTCGTCGGCGAAGCCCACGGCGAGGTATCGGCCGCCGTGGGCCGTGCAGCGCCACGAGCGCTCCACGAAGTCGCCCCCGGTCAGGTCGTAGACCACGTCGGCGCCCGCATCGCCGGTGGCGACGAGCACCGCCTCCACGAAGTCCTCCGCCGTGTGGTCGATGACCAGGTCCGCTCCGAGGGAGGTGCACAAGGCGCCCTTCTCCGGCCCGCCCGCCACCGCGATGACGCGCGCCCCGGCGGCCTTCCCCAGCTGCATGCCCGCTGTGCCCAGCCCGCTCGCGGCCGAGTGCACCACCAACGTCTCGCCGGCCTGCAGGCGTCCCCGCTTGAAGAGGGCCAGGTGGGAAGTCTGGAAGGAGAGCAGGAACGCGGTGGCCTCGACGTCGTCGAACTCCGGCGGAGCATCGAAGACAGAAATGGCGTCGGCGATGGCGTACTCGGCGATGCCGCCGAGGGCGTTCTTGGTGATGGCGACGACGCGTTGCCCCACCCACGACTCGGCACCCTCTCCGGCGGCGTCGACGACGCCGCAGACGTCCATCCCCAGCGTGAACGGGGGAGGCGTGGGCACCGAGACGAGGTTGCCGAGGCAGCGGTCGATGTCGTTGAAGTTGAGCGAGGCGGCGCTGACCTGCACGCGCACTTCGCCGGGGCCGGGCTCGGGGCGCGCGATGGTCTGCACGGCCAGGACCTCCCCCGGTGGCCCGTGGCGGGTCACCTGCACTGCCTTCATGTCTGCCACGCGCCCTCCCCCTGGTTCGTCGGGACCTGCCCGGCAGCGCTGCGCCGGAGCGTTGCGAGGCTAGCCCTTCGCCTCAGGCCCCTCGCCGGGTCCCCGCAGCGCGCGCGGCGCTCCGGTCTAACGGGTCCCGAACGTCCCGGACGGGTCGACGCCGAGGTCGGGGATGGGCTGGTCCGTGGCGTAGCGGTAGAGGATGGTGCGCATGTACATGCCGGCGGCCGACGCGTACATGGAGACGCCGATCAGCGAGACGACCCCGATGGCCGCCACCACGCCGCCGATGACGTACTGGTGCTTGGCGATGGCGAACACGCCGATGGCCAGGACGGCGAGCGCACCGAGCGACAGGCCGACGAAGAGGAGCCCGAAGCGCAGGCCGCCGCGGGCGATCGTGCCGAACCGGGCCTTCAGGATTGAGGAGGAGCGCTTGATCGCCTCGATCGGCCCGAGGTCCTCGAAGGCCAGCACGGGGATGACGAGGAAGGTGGCCACGGCCCACGCCAGCCCACCGGCGATGCCGATGAGTCGCCCCACCAGCCCGAGCCGCTGCTCGAGCAGGCGGATGATCGTTCCCACCACCGCGGACAGGATGGCCCAGCTGAAGATGACCCGCCGGCGTCCCCACGCCTGGGCCAGCGACCCGCCGATGGTGGGCGTCCTGCCTTCGATGCGATCGGTGGCGGCGAAGACCAGCGCCACGTTGAAGATGACCGTGGCCGCCGTCGCCATCACGGAGCCGCAGAGCAGGCCCACGATGACGGCGATCCCGGTGTGCCCGAGAGCCAGCGCGATCGGCCCGGCGATGATGGCGAACGCGACCACCGCCGTCAGGGTCGCCATGACGGGAAGCCAGATCATCTGGCGGTCCTGCCGGAACAGCGTGAGTGATGCTCGCAGGATCGCCTTGCCGGTTGGGTTGGTCGTCGCCATCGGACCGCCTTTCTGCCTCGGTGCGCACAAGTCCACCACTTCTCTCGTCATGAAGCGGGACAGGGGTGCGCACTGTTGTGCGTCAGGTGGGATTCAAGGCGACCACAGAGCGGAGGGAGAGGGATTCGAACCCTCGGAAGCTTGCGCCTCGCAGCTTTTCAAGAGCTGTGCATTCGTCCGCTCTGCCATCCCTCCAGGCGGTGCAGGTTGCTCATGCTAGGTGAGTGCCCGTTGGGCGGCTCACTCCCCGGCCCACTCGGCCAGCTCCACCACGACGCCGGGCCCGTCGAGGAACACCAGCTTGCGCGAGTGGTAGTCGAGGACCTCGCCCCGCGGCGTGATCCCGTTCTCGGCCAGGTGCCCCAGCATGGCGTCCATGTCGTTGACCCTGAAGCAGACGTGGTTGAACCCGGTCCGGTCCAGCGTGCCCGTCCCGCCGTCCACCTTGACCGGTGGGTTGTGGAAGAACAGCAGCTGAATCTCCTGGTGCACGTCGGCCCCTTTGAGCACCAGGGTGACGTGATCGGACACCCAGTCCGGGATCCCCATGTAGTCCGACACCAGCGGGCCCGACGCCACGACGGCCAGGCTCTCCTCGAAGCCGAGGAGCCCGAAGAAACGTCTCGCCGCGGGCAGGTCGGTGACCACGATGGTCATGTGGTCGAAGCCCTCCGTCCGTGCCGTCACCATGCCGGGCCCCCTCTCCTCGCTTCGTGCGTCGTACTCCCTATGATGACTGCTCGCGCTGCGCCGCGTCACGGGCCCGGCTGCGCAACCGCCCGCGCGTGGCCTGGTCGAGCAACACCTTGCGCAGCCGCACCGCCTTCGGCGTGACCTCGACGCACTCGTCCTCGCTGATGAACTCCAGCGCGTGCTCCAGGGAGAAGGCCATGGCGGGCGTGAGCCGCTCGAAGTCCTCCGCCGTCGCCGAGCGGATGTTGTTCAGCTTCTTCTCCTTGGTCGGGTTGACGTCCATCTCGTCGGCGCGGGCGTTCTCGCCGACGATCATGCCCTCGTAGACCTCCTCGGCCGGGCCGATCATGAGCGTGCCGCGTTCCTGCAGGTTCATGAGCGCGAAGGTGGTCGTGACGCCCCGCCGGTCGGCCACCATCGATCCGTTGCGCCTGGTCCGCAGGTCCCCGTGCCACAGCTCCCACCCGTCGAACACGTGGTGCAGGATGCCCGTCCCCCGCGTCTCGGTGAGGAACTCGGTCCGGAACCCGATGAGGCCTCGGGCGGGGACCTTGTAGTCGAAGCGCACCCAGCCCGTCCCGTGGTTGACCATCTCGAGCATCGTGCCCTTGCGCAGGGCCAGCAGCTGCGTGACGACGCCGAGATACTCGTCTGGCACGTCGACGCTGACCCGCTCCACCGGCTCGTACACCTTTCCGTCGATCTCGCGGGTGACGACCTGCGGCTTGCCCACCGTGAGCTCGAACCCCTCCCGCCGCATGGTCTCGACCAGCACGGCCAGCTGCAGCTCGCCGCGCCCGAGCACCTCCCACATGTCGGGGCGCTCGGTCGTCGTCACCCGGATGGCCACGTTGCCCACCAGCTCAGCGTCCAGGCGGGCCTTCAGCAGGCGCGCCGTCAGCTTCGTGCCGTCCGCTCCGGAGAGGGGCGAGGTGTTGATGCCGATGGTCATGGCCAGGCTCGGCTCGTCGACGGTGATGGCCGGCAGCGCGACCGGGTTGTCGGGGTCGGCCAGCGTCTCGCCGATGGTGACCTCGGCCAGCCCCGCCACCGAGACGATCTCGCCCGGGCCGGCCGACTCGGCGGGCAGCTGCTCCAGCGCCTCGGTGACGTAGAGCTCGGTGATCTTGACCTTCTCCACGGTGCCGTCGAGGCGGCACCAGGCCACCGGGCTGCCCTTGGCGAGGGTGCCGTTCTGGACCCGGCAGATGGCCAGGCGTCCCACGTAGGGCGAGGCGGACAGGTTGCAGACCAGGGCCTGCGTCCCGGCGGTCCCGTCGAACGACGGCGCGGGGACGTGCCGGATGATGGCCTCGAACAGCGGCTCGACGTTGGCTCCTTCGACGCCGGGCTGTGTGCTGACCCACCCGGCCCTGGCGTTGGCGTAGAGGATCGGGAAGTCGATCTGGTGCTCGTCGGCGTCGAGGTCGAGGAACAGCTCCTCCACCTGGTGCACGACCTCGGCGATGCGGGCGTCGGCCCGGTCCACCTTGTTGATCACCAGCACGACCGGGAGCCGGGCCTCCAGCGCCTTGCGCAGGACGAAGCGGGTCTGGGGCAGGGGCCCCTCGGACGCGTCCACCAATAAGAGGACACCGTCGACCATCGTGAGGCCACGCTCGACCTCGCCGCCGAAGTCGGCATGCCCGGGCGTGTCGACGATGTTCATCTTCACGCCACCCCAGCGCACGGCCGTGTTCTTGGCCAGGATGGTGATGCCCTTCTCACGCTCGAGGTCGCCCGAGTCCATGACCCGGTCGGTCAGCTCCTGGTGGGCGCCGAAGGCACCGGTCTGGCGCAGGAGCGCGTCGACCAGGGTCGTCTTGCCGTGGTCCACGTGCGCCACGATGGCCACGTTTCTGATGTCGTCGCGGGTCTCCATGGGGGGACCCCACGATAGATGACCTGGCCGGCCTTCCTTTCAGGCAGCCGATCGGAGCGACGTCCCGGCGCCGCCCAGGGCCAGCTCCACCGCCTCGGCCCCGAGGACCAGGGTGGTCGGCTCGGGCTCGACCCGGACCAGATGGCCGGAGTCGGGCCACCAGCCCACGACGCGGCCGGGCCCCTCGTCGCCCCGGAGGCGCAGGGACTCGACGAGGGTGACCAGGGCGAGCTCGGACCGAACCGAGCCGCGCCGCGGGCCCGAGAGCACGACGAGGTGCGATGTCGCCGTGCGCACGTCGGCGCGGCCGCGCAGGGCGAGGAGCGCCGAGTGGGGGCTGTCCCACCAGTGGTCGCGGCCGACGACCGGGGTGGACGGGAACGACGACCAGTCGAGTGCGCACCACAGGCGGGTGGCCCACGTCACCGCCTCGGCGCCGACGGCGGCGCGGCCGGCTGCCGACAGGCCGTCGAGCCAGCGGTCGAGCTGCGAGGCGGACGAACTGCCGTCGCGCACCCATCGGGAGGACTCGGCCAACCGGTGGCGCACGGCCTCGAGCGGGGACCGCGCCGCCCCTGTGACCATGAGGCGCACGGCGGCCACGCCGACGGACCGCCGCGCCGTGATGGCGGTCCAGGCGAACGGGTCGGCGCCACCGGGATCGTCCCCGTCGGCGGCGAAAGCCGTGCGCACCTCGTGGTCCGTCACGCGGAACCGGGTGGCACCGGCGCGCCGCACGGCGAGGCCCGCCAACTTCGATTTCGCGTCGTCGAGCGCGGCCCGCCAGGAGGTGGGGTCGACGGTGGGGACGGGTCCGGCGAGCGCGTCCATCAGCCGGCTATCCATGTGCGGTCGCGCCCTCTGCCAGCCAGGCCGCGAGGTGCGAGGCGATCGCCCGGAGGTGCTCCTCCCGGACGTCTTCGACCCCGTAGCGACCGGAGGCGGATTCCAGCAGCGCCAGTCGGAAGGGGGGCGTGCCGCTCCGGAGGGTTTCGAGGAGCGACAGGTAGTGCAGTGACCGCCGCGCCACCGCCCATGGCCCGCCCGTCGACAGGCCCAGCGCGCACAGCGACGCCGTGCGCGGCTGCGGCAATCCGACGACGAGGTCGAACATGCCGTGCAGGACGATGCGCCCGCCCGCCAGCGGGATGGCGACGCGGTCGTTGGTGCGCGGCATCCAGCCGGGGGCGAAGCGGGGGACAAGTGCAGTGAGGTTACGGGCGTGCAGGGCAAGGGTCTCCGCCAGCGCAGTGCGGGCCGCCACGGGAAGCGCCTCCATCGCACGCACGTCGGCGCCGATCCCGCCGGCCCGCACGGCGTCGAGCGCGTCGGCCAGGGGATCGTGGATCTCGCCGGTGTGGACGAGTTGCCGGAGCAGGGTGTGCACAAGTCGCGACAGGAGAAGTCGCTCGCTCGTCGTGTCGTCGTCGCCCTGCTCCTCGACCGAGCCGAGCAGCTGGCGGGGGCCGAGGAAGAGGGGCGGTGCGTGCTCGCCGCGTGCCGCGACGACGTCGTAGGCGGCGTCCTCGAGCCAGGCCCGCAGACCCGCGGCCAGCCCGGGGTCGAAACGGGGGCGGGCCGCGGCGTCGCCGCGCAGCAGGGCCAGGACCTCGGCCCCCGTGCCACGGTCCGCCGGGGCGTCACCGGGAGGTTCGGGCCCGAGCAGCGGGCGGGGTGCGACGAGGACCATCGGTGCAGTGTGCCCACGGGGTGTGACACTCCTCTACCCTGAGACGGACATGGCACCCGCGCTCGTGCTGGCGTCGGCCGGCAACACCGCCTTCTTCGTGATCTTCGGGATATTCGTGGTGGCGCTGCTCGCGCTCGCGGTGATCGTGATCATGTGGGCGGTGCGCCACGACATGGCCGGTCGCAAGGCGTGGCGCGCCCGCCAGGAGTCCCGGGTGCAGCCGCCGTCGGACCCGCCGGGAGCGACGCCATGAGCGACACGAATCGCTTCGCCGGCGCGCCGGTGGCGACGTTCGCCGACCGCGTCCGCGCGCGGTGGGCCGAACGCGGCCACCGCGCCGACGGCCGCCGACACGCACCGCACCGCACCGCGTTCGTCCTCGCCGGGGGCGGCAGTCGGGGCGCGGTGCAGGTGGGCATGTTGCAGGAGCTCATCCGGCGCGATATCCGCGCCGACCGCGTGTTCGGCGCGTCCGTCGGCGCCATCAACGGCGCGTCCTACGCCGGCCAGCCGACACTGGAGAACGCCGAGCGGATGGCCGACATCTGGCGCGCCGTGAAGGGCACGGACATCTTCCCGCGCGGCCCCCTCGATGGCCCGTGGGCCTTCTTGCAGAAGCGACCGTCCGTGCACGCCAACACGGGGCTGCGGGCCATCATCGAGGCCGGGATCGACTACGAGAACCTCGAGGACGCCGCCATCCCGATCGAGGTCGTGACGACGTCGCTCACCGACGGGCGGGAGCGCTGGATCGGCCACGGCCCGGCCGTCGGGGCCGTCCTGGCCTCCTCGGCCATCCCTTCCATCTTCCCGCCGGTCATCATCGACGGCGACATGCTCGTCGACGGCGGCGTGGTCAACAACGTGCCGATCAGCCGGGCCATCGCCGCCGGGTGTGACCGTCTCTACGTGCTGCTGTGCGGGCCGCTGCACTACCACCCACCGCCGCCCCGCCGCCCGCTCGAGGCGCAGCTGACCGCCTTCTTCGTGGCCATCCACGCCCGCTTCATCCGCGAGCTCGCCTCGCTCCCGCCGGGTGTCGAGGTGGTGGTCTTCAGCGGCGGGGGCGAGCCCTCGGGCCAGTACCGCGACTTCTCGGGCACGGCGGCCCTGATCGAGGAGGGCAGGGCCGAGGTGGCCGCCGTCCTCGACCGCTACGCCGGCACCTCGCAGGACCTGGCTCCCACCGCCACGCCGGCATCCTGAGCGCCTGGCCGGCCTTCTCTCCCTGGTCCAGCCCCCGCCGTGCTCCCGGCGGGGCCGCGCTCCATCCGCCGCAGCGGTACCGGCGGCCGGACCGGCCGCGTCCGTCACTGCGCCCTGGTGGAATAGGAGGGTGCCCGACGCCGACGTCTCACCCGAGTCGCTCTTCCACCCGGCCGTCGCAAGCTGGTTCTCCCGTCGCTTCCCCGCCGGGCCGACCCCGCCGCAGTCTGCGGCCTGGCCCCACATCGCGGCGGGGAGCGACGTCCTGGTGGCCTCGCCGACCGGTTCGGGCAAGACGCTCACCGGATTCCTCGTGGCCATCAATGCCGCGTACCGCGCCGCCGAGGAGGGATCGGGACCCCGGGGCACGCCCGAGGTCCTCTATATCTCCCCGCTGCGGGCGCTCGCCGTCGACGTGCATGAGAACCTCCACGTCCCGCTGACCGGCATCCGGGAGGAGGCAGCCCGACTGGGCTGCGCCGAGCCGGGCTTGCGCATCGCCATCCGCACCGGGGACACGCCCGCGGCCGAGCGGGCCGCCATGAAGAAGCAGTCGCCCGACCTGTTGGTCACCACGCCGGAGTCGCTCTACCTCCTCCTCACCGCGCCCTCGTCCCGGGCGCTCCTGCGGGGCGTGCGGACGGTGATCGTCGACGAGGTGCACACGCTGGCCCGTGACAAGCGGGGCAGCCATCTGGCCTTGAGCCTGGAGCGGTTGGACGCGCTGGTGACCGAGAGCGGCGGTCGTCTGCAGCGCATCGGCCTCTCCGCCACGCAGCGACCCCTCGACATGGTGGCGCGCTTGCTCTCGGGCGTCCATGAGGACCGGCCACCCACCGTGATCGTCGACTGCGGGCACGCCCGCGACCTCGATGTGGCGATCGAGCTCCCCTCCACCGAGCTCGAGGCCGTCATGAGCGGCGGCCAGATGTCGGACATCCTCGATCGGATCGCCGAGCACGCGCGCGACCACCGCACCACCCTGGTCTTCGTCAACACCCGCAAGATGGCCGAGCGGGTGGCCCATCAACTCGCCGAGCGACTGGGCGACAACGACGCGGCCGACGGGGGCGACGTCGACGCCTCCCTTCTCGTCGCGGCGCATCACGGCAGCCTGTCGGCGGCGCGCCGCCGCATCGTCGAGACTCGCCTGCGCGCCGGCGACCTGCGCGCGCTGGTGGCCACGGCATCGCTCGAGCTGGGCATCGACGTCGGCCCGGTCGAGCTGGTGTGCCAAATCGGTTCGCCCCGCGCCATCGGCACCTTCCTCCAACGTGTCGGCCGGGCCAACCACCATCGCGACGGGACGCCGGCGGGCCGCCTCTACCCGACCACGCGCGACGAGCTCGTGGAGTGCACCGCGCTCCTCGCCGCCGTGCGCGAGGGCCGGCTCGATCTGCTCGAGCCGCCGATCGCCCCGCTCGACGTTCTGGCCCAGCAGCTGGTGGCCGAGGTCGCCTCCACCGACGAGCGCGGCGTCGAGGCGATGTGGGAAATGACCCGCCATGCCGCCCCGTACGCCGACCTCTCCCGGAAGGACTTCGACGACGTCGTGGCCCTGGCGAGCTGGGGGATCGAGACCGGACGGGGGCGCCGCGGCGCGCACCTGCATCTCGACGCGGTCAACGGGCGGTTGCGCGCCCGGCGCGGGGCACGCCTCGCCGCCCTCACCGGCGGTGGCGCCATTCCCGAGACAGGTGACTACCGCGTCGTGCTCGACCCCGACGGGGTGACGGTCGGCTCGGTCCACGAGGACTTCGCGGTCGAGGCGACCGCCGGGGACATCTTCCTCCTGGGCACGCACTCGTGGCGGGTGGCCAAGGTCGAGGTCGGCACCGTCCGGGTGCACGACGCCGGCGACCTGCCGCCCACGATCCCGTTCTGGCTCGGCGAGGCGCCGGCCCGTACCGCCGAGCTCTCCGAAGCGGTCAGCGATCTGCGGGCCGCGCTCGAACCGGTGCTGCTGGCCCAGGACGGCGGCGCGGCGCGCCGGCTCGTGCAGGAGCGGTCCGGTGTCTCCGCCGAGGTGGCCCAGCAGGTTGTGGCCTACTGCGCCGCCGGCCTGGCGGCGCTGGGACATCTGCCGACCCGCGAGCGCATCGTGGTCGAGCGCTGCTTCGACGACAGCGAGGGCTCGCAGCTGATCATCCACGCGCCGTTCGGCGGGCGCATCAACCGGGCGCTCGGCCTCGCCCTGCGCAAGCGGTTCTGCGTCTCGTTCGATTTCGAGCTCCAGGCGGCGGCCGACGACGACACCGTGGTGCTGTCACTCGGGCCCCAGCACAGCTTCCCCCTCACCAAGGTGCAGGCCATGTTGAGCAGTGCCAAGGCACCCCAGGTCCTGACGCAGGCGGTGCTGCTCCATCCCATGCTCGGGGCGCGCTGGCGCTGGAATCTCAACCGCGCCCTCGTGCTGCCGCGCATGAACGGCGGCAAGCGCAGGCCGATCCATCTGCAGCGTATGGAGGCCGACGACCTGCTGGCGGCCGTGTGGCCCGGCTTGGCTGCCTGCCAGGAGAACGCGCCGCCCGGGCCGGTCGGCGTGCCCGACCACGTGCTGGCCCGTCAGACGGTCTATGACTGCCTGCACGAGGGTCTCTCGGTGGAAGGGTTGGTCGACGTCTGGTCCAAGGTCGAGTCGGGTGCGATCGACGTACACACCGTCGAGTCGTCCGAGCCCTCGCCTCTCTCCCACGCCATCTTGAGCGGGCGGCCCTTCACCTACCTCGACGACGCGCCACTCGAGGAGCGACGCACCCGCGCCCTGTCCGTGCAGCGCGGCCTGGGCGAGCTCGGTCCCAACGGGCTTCCCGTCCCCGCCTCGGAGCTCGCGGCACTCGACCCCGAAGCCGTGGTCGTCGTGCTCGACCAGATCCGCCCGCGGTTGCGCAACGCCGACGAGCTGCACGACCTGCTGCTCTCCCTGGTGGCGGCGCGTCCGCACCGCGAGTGGGCGCAGTGGTACGACGCCCTGGCGGCGGACGGCCGGGCCGGCATGGTCGACGGTTGTTGGGTGGCCACCGAGCGACGCGGGGCCGCCATGGCGCGGGCGGACGACGACGAGGCTGCCGCCGCCTGCATCGCCGGCCACCTGCAGCTGGCGGGACCGGTCACCGTGGAGCAGTTGGTGGCGGACGCCGCCCTCCCGTCGGGCGCACCCATGGGGGCGCCGCTCACGCCGGCCCGGGCGCGGACGGCACTGGCCCGCCTGGAAGGCACGGGCTCGGCCATCGAGCTGCCCGACGGGCGCTGGTGCGCCCGTCATCTCCTGGTGCGCCTGCACGGGGCCAGTCGGAGCCGCCGGCGCGGCATGGTCGACGCGGTGCCGGTCGCTGAGTACGTACGCTTCCTCACGCACTGGCAGCACACCACACCCGACAGCCGCCTCGAAGGCCGGGCCGGCCTGCTCGAAGTCCTCGAGCAGTTGCAGGGGATCGAGGCGCCGGCGGCCGAATGGGAGGCCCAGATCCTGCCCGCCCGCGTCACCGGCTACGACGCGCGCTGGCTCGACGAGCTCTGTCTGTCCGGCGAGGTCGCGTGGGGACGCCTGACACCGCGGGCCGAGCGGACCGGACGCAGCGGCACACCGTCGCCCGCCACGCCGCTCGCCTTCGTCCTGCGCGACGACCTCGAAGACATGTTGCGGGCGGTGCGGGCCGGAGCGTTGGCACCCGAGCCCGAGGTCGGGGCGGCTGCCGACGTGCTGGCCGCCCTGCGGACGCGCGGGGCCTGCTTCCGCCCCGAGCTGGCGCCGCTCACCGGCCGGCTCCCGGCCGAAGTGGACGAGGGCCTGTGGGATCTCGTCGCCCGGGGACTCGTCACCGCCGACGCCTTCTCAGCCGTGCGTGCGTTGTTGTCGGCCCGTGACCGTTGGCGCACCCGGACCGTGCGCCGTCCCTCGGGTCGACTGGCGCGCCGCCGCGCGCCGGTGGGAACCGGCATCGGCGAGGGGCGCTGGTCGCTCCTGCCCGGGCCCGAGGTGCTCGGGGTGCCGGCCGTCGAGGACGGCGTGCTCCTGCCGGGCAACGAGGCTCTGGCCGAGACGGTGGCACAGCAGCTGCTCCTGCGGTGGGGCATCGTCGCCTGGGAACTGTGGAGCCGGGAGTCCTTCAAGGTCCCGTGGCGCGAGGTCGTGTGGGCGTTGCGCCGGCTCGAGGCGCGCGGGCTCGTCCTCGGCGGACGCTTCGTGGCGGGGCTCTCGGGTGAGCAGTACGCGCTGCCCGAGGCCTTCGATGAACTGCGGGCGACGCATCGTCGCGGTGGCAGCGGGGAGGAGGTCGTGGTGGCCGGCGCCGACCCGCTCAACATGACCGGCACCGTTCTCGGCGGCGCCCGTGTCCCCACACGCCGCAACCAACGCGTCGTGTACCGCGACGGCATCGTCGTGGACCAGCTCGAGGCCGGCTGACACCGTGGGTCCGAACCGGACCATCGATCTCAATGCCGATGTCGGCGAGGCCACCGATGGCGCCGGGATCGAGGTGGAGCGCACGCTCCTCGGTTTGGTGACGTCGGTGCATATCGCCTGTGGCGGCCACGCCGGAGACGAGGAGTCCATGCGGGCCACCGTCGGCGCTGCACTGGACCAGGGAGTCCGGATCGGTGCTCACCCCTCCTATCCGGACCGCGCCGGGTTCGGACGGAGCCCGATGGAGATCGACCGTGACGAGCTCGGCCGCTCGTTGACAGAGCAGTTGCGGGCGCTCGAGAGCATCTGCCGGGCGGCCGGAACGGCCGTCGCGTCGGTCAAGGCGCACGGAGCGCTCTATGAAGAGGTGGCCAAAGGCGGCGCCATCTACGAGACGCTGCGCGACGCGGTGCGCGCCGGCGTCGGAGAGCGCGCCGCCATGGTGCTCCCCTCGGGCTGCCGTGCCATGGCGATGGTGCTGCGCGACGCCGTGCCTGCCTTCGAGGAAGGATTCTGCGACCGGTCCTACCGATCGGACGGTGGGCTGGTGCGCCGGTCAGAGCCCGGCGCAGTGCTGGCCGATCCTGCCGGGGCGGCGGCGCAGGCACTCAGCTTGGCCCGCGGCGCCGTGGTCGCCAACGACGGCTCCGTGCTGACGCTCTGGGTGGACACGCTGTGCATCCACGGCGACTCCCCCGGGGCGGTCGCCATCGCGACGGCGGTCCGCCTGGCCATGGACGACGTCGGCATCAAAGTGGTTGCGCCGACGCGTGCATGACCCCGTCCATCCCCGTCGGGGAGGTCCGGCTCCTCGGTGACCGCGCCTTCCTGATCGGGGTCGCCGACGCCGCGGCGGCGCGCGCTCTGGCGGGGGAGCTGGCGACGGCGCTGGGAGATGCAGCCGAGGTGGTGAGCGGCGCCGCCAGCGTCATGGTCCTCGCGACCGATGCCGACCATGCCCTCGGGTCGCTCCTGTCTGTCGTCGAAGGGAGGCGCGGCGATCCGGCTCGACGCCATCTGTCCGAGGCGGTTGCGCCGGGCCGACTCGTCACCATCCCCTGTCGCTTCGACGGGCCCGACCTCGACGACGTGGCGGCGCTCGCCGGCTGCAGTCCCGACGAGGTGGTCGCGTTCCTCACGGCCGGGCCCCTGACCGCATCGGTGGTCGGGTTCTCGCCGGGATTCGCCTACCTCGCCGGCCTGCCCGTCCCGCTGGACCGGGTGCCCCGGCGGGCCCGGCCGCGTCCGATCGTGCCACCGGGCTCGGTGGCGGTCGCCAACGGGCACGCCGCCGTCTATCCCACGGCATCACCGGGTGGCTGGCACCTTCTCGGGCGCACTGGCTTCACCTTGTTCTCGCCGGAACGTCCGCCTTATGCGGTGCTGGCTCCCGGGGATCGGGTGCAGTTCACGGTTGCCGCGGTCGATGAGCCGATCGAACCGGAACCGGTGACCCCACCACGATGGTCCCTTCCGTCGGATGCACGGGCGGTCTTCGACGTCGTGGCGCCGGGCCTGCGTGCGGTGGTCCAGGACGGAGGGCGCCGTGCCGTCGCCGCCGTCGGTGTCCCCGGGGCGGGCCCCGCCGACCCGGTGTCCTTCGAGCTGGCCAACCGCGTGTCCGGCAACGCAGCGGGAGCCGGCGCGCTCGAGCTCACGGGGGGCGGGGCCCATCTGCGCTGCCTCCGTGCGTGCCATGTCGCTGTCGTGGGCGCCGCGCCGGACGTCCGGGTCGACGGCACCATGGTGCCGGCCGGGCAGCTCCTCCCGATGGCGATGGGCCAGGCGCTCACCGTCGGGCGCCAGCACGCCGGCTGCCGTAGCTACCTGTCGGTGGCCGGCGGCGTCCTCGGCCCCGCGTGGTTCGGCAGCAGCGCGACGGACGAACTGACCGGGCTCGGTGCCGGCCCGCTGGTGCCGGGCGACGTGGTGCAGGCGGGAGCGTGGGCGCCTCCGCTGGGAGACCATCTCGTGGCGGGCGGTGCCACCGACATCGACCCTTCCTCGGTCGTGGCCTTGCGTGTCCTCCCCGGCCCGCACGCCGAGCAGTTCGAGGCAGAGGCGCTGATGGGGCTCGCCGCCTCCGTCTTCATGGTGCAGCCCGACTCCAACCGGGTGGGGATCCGTCTGCGCTCCGAAGGCGCGGTGACGGCGCGCAGAGGAACCAGCGGTGGGGCGCTCGATTCGCACGGGGTTGTGACGGGCGCGGTACAGGTCCCGCCCGACGGCGACCCCGTCATTCTGCTGCCCGATCACGCCACGCTCGGCGGCTACCCGGTGCTGGCGGTCGTGGTGTCCGCCGACCTCGGGTTGCTGGGCCAGTGCGCACCGGGCACGCGCCTGCGCCTGGTGCCGGTGACGCCGGACGAGGCGGACGACGCCCGGCGGAGCGCACGCCGTGAGCTGGCGCGCGCGGTGGCCGGCACCTATCCGCTGGCTGTGGACTGACCCGTCAGACCAGCAGCTTCACCGCGGTGCCCACGGCGATGAGGATGACCACCACGCGGAGCGCAGGAGCAGGGAGAGCGAGGGCCAGACGCGCGCCTGCGTAGCCTCCGACCAGGCTGCCGGCGGCCAACAACGCCACTGCCTCCCAGGCCAGTCCACCGTGCACGAGGAACACGACGGCGGCGATGCCGTTGACGATCATGGACAGCACGGAGCGCAGCCCGCTGGTGTGGGCGATGGAGAGCGGAAGGGCGAGGCCCAGTATGGCGAGGAACATGACGCCCATGGCGGCGCCGAAGTAGCCGCCGTAGATCGAGGCGGCGAACACGCCGACCACCAGCAGGATCGGTCGCGGGCGCGGGTGCGCGGAACCCCGGTCCAGGGCTCGCCGCAGCGCCGGTTGGGCGGCGAACAGGGCGGCCGCCCCCAGGACGAGCCAGGGCACGACGTCATCGAAGGTCGCCGTCGACGTCGTGAGGAGGAGCAGGGCGCCGGCCACGCCGCCGAGCACGGCGACCGGGGTGAGCTCCAGGAGCCGGCGGGACTGGTCGCCGATCTCGCGCCGGTACCCGGCCGTCGAAGCCACATAGCCCGGCCAGATGCCGATCGTGTTGGTGATGTTGGCGGTCAGGGCCGGGTATCCGAGCCCTAGCAGGATCGGGAAGGAGATCAGGCTCCCCCCGCCCGCCACCCCGTTGAAGATGCCGGCACCCAGCCCCGCCAGCAGGAGGAGCAGCACGTGGGACGCGGGCATGCCCCGAACAGTACGGGACGACGGGCGTTGCGCCGCTGACCTGCGGTTGCTGGCGGTGCACGCGCTTCGCCCCGCACGGGGGTGACACAACGTGAATTGTCCGCAATCGGCGCAAGGTTCGTCGGAGTGCCCCGTTTCATCCAAGAAGGCAGAGGAGCCCTCCGAGGCGCGGAGGGAGGTCAGGGGTACAGATGAGGGGTCGGATCAGGATCGCCGCGGTGGGGCTGATGGCCACGACGCTGCTGTGTGCCGTGTCGTCCGGTGCAGGCGCGCAGAGCAACACGTGGAGCGTCCAGTCCAACGGTGGGTTCGTGTCTCTCAGTCTGCTCAATACCCTGCAATTCGCCGGCGGCGGCTCGGAGGCCGACGCCAGCAACTCACCGGTGGCCGAGGCGTCCGGCACCGGTGCCTGCCTTTCGACCGCGTCCTCCACGAACCCGTGCCCGACGAGCGCGACCTCCTCGCTGTCGGGCATGGCGTCGACGACCACGCAGGATGCGGTGGCCCACGGCAGCGGCGTGACGGCCACGCCGACCGGATCGAGCTCGTGCACGGTGCCGATCGACACGGGCCTCATCAACGTCAACGTCTCGTGCGGCACCGCATCGGCGGCCGAGGACGGCAACGGGAACCCGACGGCGTCGGGGACCGGCAGCCTGGCCAACGTGTCGATCAGCCTGAGCCTGACCGACGTCCTGCAGAGCCTGCTCGGTGGTTCGCTCCCGTCGGCCTCGTCGGTGTGCGACGACGTCCCCGCCGCCTCCGGCACCGCCGGGTCCAACTCGAATCCGCTGGCGCCCTCGGTGCAGGCGCTGCTGGGCACCGTGAACGGGATCCTGCCCGCCAACCTCGCCCTCAACCCGACGAGCGTCGCCGGTGGCAGCGACGTCAGCGGCGAGTGCTCGGTCCTGAGCGGGCTGCTGTCCCAGCTCAACGCGGCCAACAGCACGTCCCCGGTGACCGGCCTGGTCACCGGGATCCTCAACCAGGTACTCGGTCTCACCGGCGGCAACGCGGCCAGCGTGGAGCCGCTGAGCATCGACCTCGGTGGGTCGACGTCGTCGGTCACCACGAACGGCAGTGTCGTCACCGACTCCGTCACCCAGCACACCGTCGACGTCAATCTCTTCGGCCTGGCCGATCTGCAGGTGGCGCCGACCACTGCCTCGGTGGCGCTCGACCGCAGCACCGGCACGGTGACGCCGAGTTGCAACGCCGGCCTCGCCTCCTACTCGACCAGCGGGTCGCTGCCCACGTTCGTGAACATCACGCAGCTGACCAGCCTGGTGAACCAGATCCTGTCGCAGGTCGGGGCGAGCAGCGCGCTGGGATCGGCACTCGGCAGCCTCCTGACCGGGATCATCGACTACACGCCCGACGGGAACCTGCTCACCTGCGACACCTCGGCTCCCGGCACGACGGCCAGTGCCAAGGTGGGTGTCCTCAATCTCGGCCTGCTCGCTGCCCTGCAGGGCGGCATCGGGCTCAACGTCGGTGACGTCAGCGTCACCGGCAGCTCCACCAACGCAGTGCCGGCCGTCGCCACCTCGCCCGGCGCCGCGCCGGCCGCGACACCGGCGGCAGCACCCGCGCCCGTGCCCGGCGTGACCACCGTGCACACCGGCGAGTTCTGGGCCGGGACGCTCCCGATCATCTTGATGGCGGGCATGGGCCTGGCCGGCCTGCTGCTCATCGGCCGGCGCCGCGTCGCCTCGCTGGCCCGCTCTCTCAGTTCTCCTATCCGCCGCCGTGGTGGCCAATGAGCCATCGATACCGATCCCTTGCGGATCGCACGGCGGACCGCCACCGGGCCCGGCCTTCGGGACCTCCTCCGTTCCCCCTCCGGTCTCGGGGGCCGGCCCGGCGGCGGCCACGACACAGCACGATCGACCACTAGCGACCCCAGGCCGGTGCGCGACACCAGGACAGCGGACACCGAGACAGCGGACAGCAAGACAGCAGGACAACGCAGGAAAGATCTTCGGAGGATCTGGAGGGAGAAAGCAGATGCAGCGGGAACCAGTGCTGCGAACTGCTCGGGGCGGGGTGGCGGAACCCCGTCCCGAGCGGGTGCGGTCGGGGACGACGACACGGTGAGCCCGTTCCGCGACCTGCGAGGGGTCGGCATCACGCTCCTCGGCGTGGCACTCCTCTTCGGTGCCGTCTTCGCCGGGAGCTACGCCCTGGCACACCAGGAGCACCAGCATCACGCGCAGGCGGTCCTGCTCGGGAGCGAGCGGGCCGCCATGGCCAAGATCGCGGCGCAGAGCCACGGTGCGTCCTGCCAGGTGGCCGGTGTCCGTCCGGGCCAACTGTCCGGCATCCTCACCATTCCGGCACTCAACCTCAGCGCGCCCGTGGAGGAAGGCACCGACGACCAGGAGCTCAACGTGGCCGTCGGGCACGACCCGCAGTCCGTCTGGCCCGGTGTCGACGGCGCGGCGGTCTTCCTGGCCCACGACGTCAGCTACTTCGTGCACCTCAATCAACTCAAGCCAGGGGACGTCATCACGTACCGGACGGCGTGCAACACCGTGGAGTTCCAGGTGAGCAGCCAGCAGGTCGTGCCCGCCGGCTCGTCGGTGCCGTCCACCACGGACCCGAGCCTGGTGCTCGACACCTGCTGGCCGCCGAACGCGCTTTTCTTCACCCCCGATCGCCTCCTCATCAGGGCGACCGAGGTGGGCGCGGCCACCAAGGGCGCCAAGCTCGACCCGGACGCGCAGTTCGTGCGCACGGTCACGTCGACCGACTTCAGGACGTCGGCGCCGCAGGCGCTTCAGGCGCAGGGGCTGACCCTCCAGCAGAACGAGGCGCCCATGGGGACGATGCACCTGGTGAACCCCTCGGTGGCCTTCGCCCAGTCGCCCGGGCCACTCTCGCTGGAGGCGGCCGCGCTCGAGACCTACTTCGGCGGGCTTCATGCCGGTGCCCAGCAGCAGAACGCGTGGTGGGCCGTCATGGCGCCCCACCTGCCGCTGCCTCCCGACCTGGCCGGGGCGGTGGTCACCGGGCACGACGCCCCGCTCGACGTCGAAATCGACTCCTCGGGGGGGACGCCCGACCAGGTGGTGTTGCGCACCACCGTGACCCTGTCGGGGGGATCCGCGCCGGGCACGCACCCCATGACGGTCGTTCTCCCAGTTCACGGGGCCCAGGTGACCATCGGGAGCTGGAGCTTCTCGTGACCCCATCCCGGGCCCGCGACGTCGTGAAAAAACCTCGCTGGGGCAACCGCAAGGGCCACTGCGGATCCACGTTTTCATTGTGAGGACCCGGTTGAGGGGCCGTGGGGAGGAGCACCGATGACACAGGTGAGCATGGACGAGATGTACGACGAAATGCTCCGGGGGGAGTTCAGCCCCAGGGGGAAGCACGCAGCGGCCGAGTCCGGGCCGGCGCTCCCCGACGGAGCCCGCGTCCAGGGTGTGCACATCGCCACCGCCGACGCGCCGCTCCACAGCGAATTCGAAGCAGTGGCGCCGCCGCCGCCCGTCGAGGAAGTGCCTGCGGGGAGCGAGGGGCCGAGGGGGCTCGCGCGCTACCGCAACGCTGCAATGGTCGGGGCCGGCGGGTTGGCCTGCGCCGCGGTGGGTGCCTTCCTCGGTGGGATCGGCGGCTATTTCACGATCGCGCCGGCCGCGGCACACCCCCTGGCGTCCTCGACCACGCCGGATCAGTCGTCGGCCGGCGCGGTTCACGGAGCTGCCGACAGCGCGGCGACGGCGAGCGGCACTCAGGCAGTGCTGACTGCGGTCCTGACGTCACTGTCGGGCTCCCTCACCCAGAACGCGGCGCCGCTGCAGTGGCTGACCGCGCACAGTGGCTCCGTCGCACCGGTGACGGCCACGCTGACCGACCTGACGAGCGCCGGGTCCGCGGGCACCGGATCGGATGCGGGCGCCGTCACGGGTGACCTCACGAGCTGCACGACCACCACGACGGATGCCGGTCTGGGCTGCGTCCTGGGCAGCCTGACCACTGCGCTGGGCGATGTCGGCACGTTGCCGAGCGACCCGACGGAAGAGCTCAGCAGCCTCGTTCCCTCCCTCAACGGCGTCATCACCGACGTCACAGGCACGCTGGCCAACCTCGGCTCGCTCATGCCCATCGCCTCCCTCCCCCTGCCCGCCGGCGGCCTCCCGGCCCTGGGCCTGCCGGCCATCCCGGCGATCTCCGGAGTTCCCGGGCTGGCCGGAATCGTGCAGCTGGTCGGGCTCGACTCGCTGAGCGGGCTCGGCGCGATCCCTGGTCTCGACGGGCTCGGCACGGCGACCGGCAGCGTGCCGGGATCCGCCAGTGCCGTCAGCACGCTGTTGTCCGGCACGGGTGGGATCGCGGGTCTCCTCGACGGCGTCACGGCCGCGGCTTCGGGCGTCACCGGCTCTGCCGGGACCACGTCGCCCACGCTTCCTTCGCTTCCTTCGCTTCCCCTCGGCGGGGGCACCAGTTCCATTCCGGGCGTGCCGAGCCTTCCGGTGTCCGCGTCGGCCGGCGGCACGACGTCGACGCCTGCGGGTAGCGCCTCGGGCGGCGCCAAGACCGGTTCGACGACGACGACCAGCACGACGTCGACCAGCACCACGACGACGACCACCACGGTGACGGTGCCGCTTCCATCTCTCCCCCTCCCGGTGAGCACACCACCGGTCTCGGTGGGGGGCGTGTCCGTCGGGGTCAACACGAGCGGATCGGGTTCCGGCCTGACCCTCTCACTCCCCTAACCTCCGGGCCCGCCGATAGCCTGCGGAGACGCCGGCCCGGGTCAGCCGTTCCGGTGCCACCCCGGACAGGAGGTCCCATGGTCAGGCTCACGTGCCTGCTGCGCCGCAAGGACGGTCTCACGCCTGCTGAGTTCCACGCGTACTGGCAGGAGGTGCACGGCCCGCTGATCAAAGCCAGCAAGAGCGGGAGCCATGTGGTCCGCTACGAGCAGCACCCGCGGCCGCTCGACGATTACAACGGCGACGACGACTCCGGGTTCGACGGGGTGACGGTGCAATGGTTCGAGGACATGGACGCCTACCGGGCCCACATGGCGGAGCCTGACTTCCCTGACATCTGGACCGACATCGGCAACTTCCTCGACACCGACCAGCTGCACTTCATCGTCACCGAGCACCCCCGCCTCGTCATGGGAGACGACGCGGGCTCATTCCCCCTGGCTTGACTGGTTCGACCGGTCTGGCTGGGCTGGCTGGGCTGGCCGGGCTGGCTGGGCTGGCTGGGGAGGAGGCTCCAGCTGTGGCGGCCCCAAGGCGGTCAGGCCGGGCATCCCGGCGGGGTGGATGGGCTGGTCGGCGCGGGCGGCCGGCGGCGGCGTGGCGGGTTCCTCATCGGGTCGGGGCCGGGGCAACGCGTGCAGGGTGGTGCGGACCGGCGGCCGGGCCGCTTCTGCCTCCACCCGGCGACGCTCCATCAGGTCGCGTAGCTCGCGCCAGGCCCGCCCGCCGGTGCGGGGCAACTCGTCGGGCAGGCTCTCGAGGAGCCGGTTGACCTCCCGCCGGTGCCGCTCGGCGACACCACCCATCACGAAGACGGTGGCGGCGGGCAGGCGGGTGTCCCCGGTGGCCAAGGCGGCCAGCTGCAGCGACGCCACTTCGGCATCCTGCAATCCTCCGAGCTCGCCCTGCAGCACGGTCAGCGCGCGCACGAAGCGCGACGTCCGAGTGCCGTAGACGTCGCCGCTGAACTCCAGCGCGTAGCGCAGCCGCTTGCAGCGGATCCGCAAGGCATGGAAGTCCGTCACGATGCCCGAACGCTTGGCCCGCTTCGCTGCCTTGACGACCTCCTTGTGGCGCGTCAGCACGAGATCGGGCAGGCCGATCGCCGCCGGCACCCTGGTGGCCAGGGAACGGCGCGCCGGACCCTGTTGTGCCATGGCGGCCAGTCCCTTCGCCAAGCGGTCCCAGCGGACCGAGTCGAGCCCGCTCAACATGTCGGCGCGGGCCGTCTCGCGCTCGCGTTCGAGCAGCGCTGCCAGCTCAGCCAGCGGATCGCGGCCACCGGGCGAGGGACCGAGCGCCCCGTCGGCGGCGCGTCGCGACATGCCAGCGAGGCCTTCGAGTTGCACATCGAGATCGCGCACGGCGCCGAGCAGCCGGGCCAGCCACCCGAGCTCTTCCCGGAACACCTGGGCTCGGACGGGCAGCACGCCTTCGAAGAGCGAGAGAGCGGCCCGCAGCCGGCGCGTCGCCACGCGCATGTCGTGCAGGTCCTCGGGATCCTCGCCCAGCCGCGTGCCCGGTTCCGTGGCCTGCAGCACGGCCAGCTGGCGTCGCAACACCGCGAAGGCCAGGTCCCCCATGGTGGACGTGGGGGAGACCTCGGTCGGGCCGAGGTCGGGCGTCCCTGGGATCTCCTCGCCCAGCGCCAGCAACCCCGCCTCGAACTTGGAGAGGCGCGCCGGCTGGAGCCCGCACGTCGTGCGCAGCTGCTCCACGATCGGCTCCAGCGCTTCGAGCCAGTCGGGCTGGACCTCGACCTCGACGCGGCGCAGCTGCATAGGGCGCTGCCCGGTGCCGACCACGATCATGGTGTCGTCGAGCGCGACCTCCGCCACGTCGACCCCGCCGACCCGCAACGCGAACGGGCGTCGGCGGGTGCGTACCTGGAGCACTTCGCGCAGGCGGCGCGAGCCGACGATGGCGCGCAGCCGCCGCCCGACTGGCCCGTCGGTGCCCAGTGCGTCGAGCCCGGACGGGGGCAGGACCTCGGTGACCTCCAAGCGCTGGCGCAAGCCGCTGCTCTGGGCGGGGCGGGTGTCCTTGAGGGTGATCTCGTCGTGGCGGCCGCGGCGTCGTGTGCGCACGACGAAGCCGGCGCGGGCGATGCGCCAGTCGTCGCTGTCGCGATAGGAGTCCACCAACCGCCGCGGTGGACGGGCCAGCGCAGTGATGGTCCCCCCGTCGCCGGTCTCGATGGCGAGCGTGGGGAGCGTGGCGAGCCATCGCTCGACGGGTCGCAGATCGAGGGCGTCGAACTGCCACTCGATCTCGACCGGATCGTGCTCACCACCGCCGTCTGCCGTGGACTCGGACATCGGAGGTCACGCTACTGCGGGTGCCCAGTTGGTTGCCCGGTGCGCTGCGATTGCCGCGGTTGGACGGGAGCGCGACGGTAACCTGCGACCCAGTGGCGCGACGAACAATGACGGCTGAGCTCCCCTCCCAAACTGATGTGGTCCAGGCGGCAGGCGGACTGGTCGTGCGCCGTCAGGGCGGACAGCTCCAGATCGTCATCGTGCACCGGCCGGTGCACCAGGACTGGTCGTTTCCCAAGGGGAAGCTCGAAGCGAGGGAGACGCTCGACGTCGCCGCCCTGCGTGAGGTACGGGAAGAGACCGGCATGACCTGCGACCTCCTGCGCTTCATCGGCCACACCGAATACGTCGACCGCAAGGGCCGGCAGAAGACGGTGGCCTATTGGATCATGGCGGCCGTCGGGGGGTTCTTCAGCCCCAACGAAGAGGTCGACGAGCTCCGTTGGCTGAACCTCGACGATGCGAGCGGTCTGCTGTCCTATCCGCGGGATCAGGAGCTCCTGGCCGTGCTCATGGCCGCTGACCAGGTAGAACCCGTCATCTAAACGCATCGACATTTTTCTGAAAATCTGTGTTTAACCGACACCGGATCGGGAATAATGGCTCTAGCGATCTACCGCCTGATCGCACTGCCGGCGTGCGTGCCCCAGTCGAAAGCTCCAGGACCTATCGCCAAGGGTCCTGTGACAACGTTTCGACGTGAATCGGCTGGGGCACCGTCGGCGCTTTCTGTTTCTGTGGCTCTGTTCCCTCTTCCGGTGCTGACGACGCCCGCATCCGAGCCTCTCGTCCAGGGCGTTTCTTTCTGCAATCCCCGTTGATCAACGCGGCCCTCGATGGTCAGACCATGAGCACGGCGGCGCCGTCGACCCGGTCGTCGTGCAGGTCGCGCAGCGCGGCGTCGGCCCGGTCCATCGGGTAGGGCACCGCCGAGACGCGGAGGCCGATCCGGGCCGCCTCGGCCAGGAAGTGCTCCCCGTCAGGCCGGGTATTGGCGGTGACGCTCTGGAGAGTCCGCTCCTCGAAGAGGTGCTCTGCATAGTCGAGGGCCGGGATGGCGCTGAGGTGGATCCCGGCGACGGCCAACGTGCCGCCGCGATCGAGGGCAGCCAGCGCGGGAGGTACCAGGGAGCCGGCCGGTGCGAACACGATGGCCGAGTCCAGTGGTTCCGGGGGTGGCGTGTCGGCGTCGCCTGCGCTGGCGGCGCCGAGCTCGAGAGCCAGCCGTTGCGCCTCGGGTGAGCGGGTCATGACATGGACCCGGGCGCCCCGAGCCAGCGCCACCTGGGCCGTGAGGTGGGCCGACCCGCCGAAGCCGTAGATCCCGAGCCGGCCCCCCTCGGGCAGGTTGGCCCGCAGCAGGGCGCGGTAGCCGATGATCCCGGCGCAGAGCAGAGGCGCCGCCTGCAGGTCGTCGAACAGGTCGGGGAGCGCATAGGCGTAGTCCTCGTCCACCACGGCGAAGGCGGCGTACCCGCCGTCGACGTCCCAGCCGGTGAAGCGCGGGCTGACACACAGGTTCTCGCGGCCCGAGGTGCAGAAGCGGCACGCCCCGCACGTGTGGGCCAGCCAGGGCACCCCGATGCGATCGCCCTCATGCCAGCGCGTGCTCCCCGGCCCGAGCCGATCGACCTCCCCGACCACTTCGTGACCGGGCGTCACCTGCGGGTGGCGAGGCACCAGGTCGCCTTCGGCGAGGTGGAGGTCCGTCCGACAGACGCCGCAGGCCCGCACGCGCAGGCGGACCTGTCCGGGGCCAGGTTCGGGGACCGGCCTCTCGACCCGCACGAGCGGGTGCCGCCTACCGTCGACGGGGCCGGGCTCGTCGACCACCCACGCCTCCATGACGTCCACCATCGCGAAGCAGCGTAGGGCGGCGGGCGGTGGGGACGGTAGGTCGCTCCGATCGCGGGCCGTACCATGCACGACGAGGAGAGGCCCATGACCGTTGTGACCTTTGCTGCACCCGCAGTGGCTTCCGCGTGACTGCGCTCGTCCTCGCGGGACCGTCCGGTCTGACGGAGCACGACGGCGGATCACGACACCCCGAACGGCCTTCCCGCCTGGTAAGCGTGATGGACGGCGTGCGCGCGCTCGGGCCGGACCAGGAGATCGTCCTTCCGGCCTTCGACGAGGCGCCCATGGAGGCACTGGAACGCGTGCACGGCGCCGATCACCTGGCGCGGCTCGCCGCGTTCTGCGCGGCGGGCGGTGGCGCCATCGATCCCGATACCTATGCATCGGCCGACTCGTGGACGGCGGCGCGTCTGGCCGCCGGGGCGGGCCTGGCCGCTCTGCAGACGCTCGAGGAGCGCGGCGACGGCATCGCTTTCGTCCCGGTCCGCCCGCCGGGCCACCACGCCACTGGGGACCGGGCCATGGGCTTCTGCCTCATCAACAACGTGGCTGTCGCCGCGGCGGCGCGCACCGCTCTCGGGGAGCGCGTGCTGATCGTGGATTGGGATGTGCACCATGGCAACGGCACCCAGGACATCTTCTGGGACGACCCCGGTGTGCTCTACGTCTCGACGCATCAACACCCGCTCTATCCCGGGACGGGGCGTCCCGACGAGGTCGGTGGCGCGAACGCGGCGGGACTGACGGTGAACCTCCCACTGCCGCCGGGGGCGACCGGCGACGTGGTGCGGGCGGCCCTCGACGAGGAGGCCCGCGCCACCATGGAGGCATTCGCCCCGGATTGGGTTCTGGTCTCCTGCGGGTTCGACGCCCACCGGGACGACCCGCTCAGCAATCTGCAGCTCTCGAGCGGAGACTTCGCCGAGCTGGCCTGTGTCGTGCGCGAGTTCGCGCCCCGACCCGGCCGTCTGGCCCTGTTCCTCGAAGGCGGGTATGACCTGGCGGCGCTGACGTCGTCGGTGGAGGCGACGCTCGGCGCGCTGCTCGGGAGGCCCGGGGAGGTGGCCGCACCGACGTCCGGCGGCCCCGGGCTCGCTCAATTGCGCGCCGACGGGACGGTGTTCCGTCGCGCCGTCGATGCCGCGCGGATGGGGGCAGCGGAGTAAACGGGCGCCGACTTGGGGTGCAGCCGTTCAGCCGGGGACGCGATGCACGAGAACGGGGCAATGCGCGTTGGTGACGCAGTGCTCGCTCACCGAGCCGACCAGCATGCCGACGAACTCACCGTGGCCACGGCTCCCGACGACGAGCAGGTCGGCGCCCTTGGAGGCTTCGACGAGCGCGGGCGCCGGGTGCCCGTTGACCAACCGGGGGTTCACCTTCAGTCCCGGATGATCGACGAGCACCCCTGCAACGGCAATGTCGAGCGCCTTGCGGACGTCAGATTCCGGATCGAAGCCATCGGGGATGGGCACGGACCAGCCATAGCTCGTGGGCCATTCCCAGGTCATGACCACCTCGAGGGTGGCGGCGGTGAGGTCGGCCTGTCGGACAGCCCAGGCGAGCGCATCGGTGGACGAGTCCGAGCCGTCGAAGCCGACGACGATCCTGCTGGTGCCCGAAGACGGTTCCGCGGTCATTGCTCTGCACCCTCCATCTTGGGGTTGGGCCTGCTCGGCACACGCGTGCCGGGCGCTCTGAGGCGCGTCGCCGACAGGGACTACGCAGCGGACGCCACCGTCGTGAGCTTATCGAGACGCGACGGACTCTCCCCCAGGAAGTAGCAGGGTTTTGGCCGGAATGCGAAGATGTCCGCCGTGTCACTGGGCGTCTTCCTTCTCGACGACCACGAGGTCGTCCGCACGGGTTTGCGTGCCCTGCTCGAAGCCGGTCAGGACATTGACGTGGTGGGTGAGGCCGGCACCGTGGCCGAGGCCCTGGCGCGCATTCCCGCCGCCAAGCCCGACGTGGCGATTCTCGACGTCCGGTTGCCCGACGGCAGTGGCGTCGAGGTCTGCCGCGAAATCCGATCGGCAACCCCCGAGATCGCCTGCGTGATGCTGACGTCGTACGCAGACGACGAGGCACTCATCGCCTCCATCATGGCGGGGGCCGCGGGCTACGTCTTGAAGCAGATGGGCGGTCTCGACCTGATCGAGACGATCCGCCGCGCCGGCGCGGGCCAATCACTGCTCGATCCGGCCTTGAGGGAGCGCGTCCTGGAACGGCTGCGCGAGGGCCCGAAAGTGGACCCGCGTCTGGCCAGCCTGACCGGGCAGGAGCGGCGGATCCTCGATCTCATTGCGGAGGGGTACACGAATCGTCAGATCGCCGATGCCATGTTCCTGGCCGAGAAGACGGTGAAGAACTACGTCTCGAATTTGCTCGCAAAATTGGGGATGGAACGCCGCACCCAGGCTGCCACCTTTGCCGCCCGTCTCAGCGAGCGATCGACCCTGGACACGCAAAGCGACGCCACCGGCACCTGATCGGAGGTTGGCCTCAGGCCCGCGGCGGTGCCGCGTTCTCACTCTCGGGGCTCAGCTGGAGGGCGATGCCGCGTTCCAGAAGCACCTGCTCCAGGCGGGCTCGTTCGCGGAGCGGCTGTTCGAATCGGCTCGGATCAGTCTCGATGCCCATGATCCCCGCCAGTTCGAGCAGGGCGACGTCGTAGCCGATCTCCCGCGCGAGGACGACCGGAGCCGCATCGGGGTCGGTGGCGGGTGATGCAGCCCGCACGAGCTGTCGGCGACAGTGGCGCGCAGTAGCGAGCGCGCCGCGTTCGGTCGGGCGTGCCAACACCGGGGCGCGCTGTCCAAAGGCGGCGTCGAGAAGTTGGGTGTACATCGACATCGGCGGCTCCAGTGACCGCTGCCCCTCCAGGGACGGCGTGCTCTCGTAGTGGCGTGGGTCGGAGGGACCAGCGTGGGCTGACGACCTCGCGCTCGCACGGCGGTGACGACCCGAACGCGACGTCGCGGGAAGTGAGAACGATGATGGGACGCGCCGGCCCCGACAGCTGCCGACGCAGAGTCAGCCTCGTTCTCGCCATTCACCCCCTCACGTCGTGCCCGCTCCCGCCATCGCCTCCAGCGGGCTTTCCCTCCACAATGCGCCACCCGGGTGGCAGACGGCAGGGTCAGAGGTCCCAAGCTGGGGAATTTTCGGGAAGGTCACCCGTCGGGAATAGCTCCGGAATTGGAAAATGGCGACCGAGGGGGGTGGCCGCCATTCTCCAAGCACCGTTGTCTGGGAAGAGGAAGGTGTTCCAGTGATTCTGGTTGCGCACCCCCGGTGAGGGTAGAGCCGAAAGTCATGGATTGTCCGCCCCACAGCGGGCTACCAGCAATGAAATCCGTGGTCACCGGTGGTGTGATGTGAGAGTGGAGTCCATGCCAACTGTACGAACGATGGAGGAGGCCGTCGCGCTGGTCCGACCGGTTGATCGGATCGGCTTCGGCCTCGGCCCGGGCATCCCTGACGGCCTGCTGACCGCGTTGGGGTCCCGCACCGACTGGGAGGACCTGCAGATCGGAGGTGCCCTGTGTCTCAACCTGTACGACGTCTTCACCAAGCCCGGGGTGAGCTACCGCTGTGGCTTCTTCGGGCCGGCCGAGCGGGTGCAACACGCCCAGGGCCACCGCGTGGATCTGGTGCCGGGAGGCTTCCGGCAGATGGGCCCGATCATGGCCCGCTTCGCACCGCGCGTGATGGTGGCGCAGGCTGCTCCGCCCGACGAGGGCGGCAGGGTCAATCTCTCCCTGCACGTGGGGGGCACGCGCGATGAGCTGCTGCGCGCCGGACGGGACCCCGACAGAGTGCTCATCGTGGAGGTGAGCCCCCATTTCCCGCGCACCAAGAGCCTGCCGCCCGACTACGACAACACCATTCCGCTGGACGTCATCGACGTGCTCGTCGAGTCCGACGGCCAACCCTTCGCCTTGACCGACCCGCCCACGGACGAGGTGGACGAGGCCATTGCGCGCCACGCCTTGGCGTACGTGCGGGACGGGTCGACGCTGCAGACGGGTATCGGCGCCATCCCGAACATCGTGGCGGCCGAGCTGGCACGCGGGCCACTCGGTGGGTTCGGCGTGCACTCCGAGATGTTCACGACCGGTCTCATGCAACTGCACCGGGCGGGCAAGGTTACCAACGACGCCAAGGGGATTTTCGACGGCGTGTCGGTGACCACGTTCGCGTTGGGTGTCGCAGACCTCTACCGATGGCTCGATGGGAACGAGGAGGTCGCGTTCCTCCCCGTCAACACGGTCAACGACCCGACCATCATCTCCCGGAATGCCAACCTGGTCTCCATCAACGGTGCGCTCTCGGTCGATCTCTACGGCCAGGTGATGGCCGACAACATCGACGGGCGCCAGATCTCCGGCGTGGGCGGCCACGAGGACTTCATCGCCGGTGCCGAGCTGCATCTCGATGCCCGGTCGTTGATCTGCCTCCGCTCGACGGCGGTGCGCGATGGCGAGGTTGTCTCGCGCATTGCGGGCATCCCCCGAGAGGGATCGGTTGTCTCCACACCACGCCACCACACAGGCGTCGTCATCACCGAGTACGGCGCGGCGGAACTCACCGGCAGCACCGTGCGCGAACGGGCGCATTTGCTGACCGACATCGCCCACCCGGACTTCCGCCGGGAACTGCGCAAGGCGGCCGACGGGATGGGCCGGGTCTCGACTTAAGACGCGGCGACTCGCGCTGTTGCGTGTGCGGTCAAGGCGGAGGCGTGTTCAGCTGGTCGTGCAAGCCTGCGTGTAGATGGCATCGGGCACCAGATGGTTCTGACAGGCATTGCCCCGGTCGGCCACTGACCAGTCCGATCCCTGCGCTTGCAGCACGATGACGGCGTCGAAGGCGTTCGTTCCGCTGCCGACAGTCACGTCGGCGTAGGCCCACGAGCCGGAGCAGCCGAAACCGGACACCGCACTCACCGGGCCGACCGAGGTCGCGCTCATGGCGGCCGCAGAGATACGGTCCTTCGTGCACGCCGCCGCGGCAGCCGAGGCGGTT
>DATAXG010000101.1:0-16965 GCA_036273055.1 Acidimicrobiales bacterium
CACCCGGGCCAGAAGCGGAAGATGCGGGAGCGGGAGCGGGAGCGGGGGCAGGGGCAGGGGCAGGGGCAGGGGCAGGGGAGAGCTGGCGCATGCCTTCTGAGCGTATTGGCCACATTTGCAGCGGGCGACTCCGCCGTCCCCGCTCGGAACCCCTCAGACTTGCAACGGGGGTCTTCAGCCGAAGCCAACAGCCAAAGAAATCAGCGTTTGACCAAAATGCTTAGATGTAGAAGAACGTGGGCATGGCTTCCGTCATGGACACAACGACACCGTCGAAGACCCGAGACACGGCCGCCACGGAGCCGGGCCCCTCCTTGCGGGCCGTCGACCAGCGCATCGAGCGCCTCTCCACGGCCTCCTTGAAGCGCATCATGGAGCCCGACACCGACGTCCCCGGGTCAGTCGGCGATGGGCAGGTCCTTCCCGACGAGCTGCTCACCCTGGCCAACGTCCCCGAGCTCTTCAACCATCTCAGCGACGAGCAGAAGCGCATCCTGGCCCGGGAGGAGTTCGCCTCCATTGTGGACACCGGCGTCCGCTTCGAGTCGGTCCTGATGGCTGGATTCAGCATGGACATCCTCTCCCGCCCCGACCTCACCGATCCCCGTGTCACGTACCTGCTGCACGAGATGGGGGAGGAGACCCGCCATTCCCGCCTCTTCGTCCGCCTCCTCGAACAGGTCAGGCCACAGGCCAAGAACCCCCTCGACAAGCCGATCGGCCGCATCGCCATGCAAGTCGTCATGCCGTTCCTCACCGCCATGCCGTCGCTCTTCTGCCTGCTCGTCCTCAGCGGCGAAGAGGTTCCCGACCTCCTCCAGAAGCTCGCCAGCGAGCACCCCGACACGGACCCGATGATCAAGGCGGTCTCGAAGTACCACCGCCAGGAGGAAGCCCGCCACCTCGCCTTCGGCCGCATGCTGTTCCCCGAGCAATGGGCCGCGGCCGGCCCGATCGAGCGCACACTGGTGCGCTACCTCGGATCCCGCATCGCCGTCGCCATGTTCGACACCATCGTGCACCCGGGCGTCTACGGCACGATCGGCCTCCCGACCTGGCCCACCTGGAAGGCGGTCAACCGCTCCGTCGGCCGCACCGCCATGCGCCACCGTGCCCTGCGCCCGCTTCTGACACCGCTCCTCGAGGCGGGCGTCTTCCGCGGTGGCCGCGTCCCAAAGGGTTGGCAGATCGCCTGCGGCGTCGACCGCGCCGGACGAGCCCTGGACCCGCCGGCGGCCTGACCCGGTGTCGCCCACAAACCCGGCCAACCCTGCCAACCCGGCCAACCCCACCAAGGGTGACCGCACGCGTCAGGCCCTCCTCCACGCGGCCGTTATCCGCTTCGCCCGCGAGAGCTACCGCGGCACGTCAGTGGCCGACGTCTGCCGCGACGCGGGGCTTTCCACTACGGCGGCGTACCCCTACTTCGCCAACAAGGAGGCCCTCTTCATTGCCGCCGTCGACGAGGACGTCGCGGGCCTGATCGATGAGGCAGTGTCCTTCGTCGTCATCGACGAGGACCCCGATCAGTGGGGCCGCGCCATCATGCGAGCGCTCGTCGCCCACGTGGGCGCGCACCCGCTGGCGAGCCGCATCCTGCGCGGCCTCGAGCCCGATTTCACCATGCGGTTGTTACAGATCCCGGCACTGCAGGAGCTGCGCAAGACAGTGACCGAGCTGATTCGGGCGCAGCAGATGGACGGCGGCGTACGCCGGGACATCGATCCGGGACAGACCGCCAGCGGCATGGTCGTGATCGTGATCTCGCTCCTCATGGCCACCATGCAGACCGCCGCCGACGGCGGCGGTTACGACCTGGTGGCGGCCGACGTGGAGTCGGTATTGCACGCCGCCACCCGACCCCCGACGTGAGCGACCGCCCCACATCGATACCGCAGACCTAATGAGGCCAGCCTCGGACCGCCGAGCGGGACCCGTCGGTGAGTGACTTACATCGGTCATGCCGGACGCTGGGTCCGAGGCTGACCTCGAATGAGACGCGTCAAACCCCCCGCCGGCAGAACTTGGTCAGGTTTCCCCATGTCGTCCACGCGGCAAACTATGTCCAGCCCGTCGCCTACTGCGCAGTCCGGGTGCCTCAATGGGTCATGTTCCCGATAGGAGCAGGTCAGGCCAATACTCATTGTGCGCCTTCACCAAAGCTCAATCAACGAAAACTTGCCTCAAAATTGAAGACGGCCGGAACCGAGGTTCTCTAGCGTCTCTCTGCATATGAAGGCAGCCGCAGCCGCCGTTCTCGTGGCCGCCACCCTCACCGCCGCTGCATATGCAGCGCCGGCCGGGGCCGCCGCCAGAGCCTCCGCCAGAGCCGCCGCCACCACGACCCGCTCGGCGCACATCCCCTTCGAGGGCTGCAACGCGCGACGCATCAGCCTGAGCGTCACCATTCCTACGCACGCCTACACCCCGACCCAGCAGGTCACGTTCACCGTGCGGCTCCGGAACACCGGCGCCACCGCATGCGGCAGCCCACTCGCCCGGCACGTGCCCCAAGCGCGGCAGAAGCTCACCGTCGGGCCGTGCGGGACCCTTGCCCTGGTTGTCCACAACGATCGGGGACTCGAGGTGTACCCCGGTCCGGGCGTCTTCCACTGCCCCGAAGAGACGGGGTTCCAGCTCGGCCCGCACGCCACTGCGGAAACCACCGCAACCTGGAGCCAGGCTGTCTACCTCGGACGCCAATCCGAGGCGGTGCCCGGACACGCCCCGCCCGGCACCTACAGGCTGTTGCTCGGCGGAGCCGTGACCGTGCCCGTCACCCTCACCATCACCTCGGGCTGAACCGGGATCAGCCTCGATACAATCGTTCTTCCCCTCCCTGCCGGAGCTGCACCATGCAGCAGACCGGTCAGCCATGAGGGCACGAACAGGCACACGCACCACGAGGCCAAGAAGGCAAGGAACGAGGGCAAACGACATGTCGGGTCACTCGAAGTGGGCGACCACCAAGTACCGCAAGGGCGCCCAGGACAAAGCCCGCGCAAAGATATTCGCCAAGTGCATCCGCCTCGTCGAGGTCGCGGCCCGGGACGGCGGCGGCGACCTCGAGGCCAACGCCACGCTCCGCACTGCGTACCAGAAGGCGAGAGCGGCCAGCGTCCCGCTGGACACGATCGAGAAGGCCATCAAGCGGGGGACCGGCGACCTCGAAGGCGTCCGCTACGAGTCCATCAACTACGAGGGCTACGGCCCCGGCGGCGTGGCGATCATGGTCGAGACGCTCAGCGACAACCGCAACCGCACCGGGGCCGAGATGCGCAACCTCTTCAGCCGCAACGGCGGGAACATGGCCGAGCCCGGCGCCGTGGGCTGGCAGTTCGAACGCAAGGGCATCGTGACCGTCGGCCTCGACAACGACGAGGACAAGGTCATGGAGATCGCCATGGAGGGCGGGGCGGAGGACATGTCGAGCAACGGCGCCGCCTGGGTCGTCACCAGCGCCCCGGCCGAGGTCGACGCCGTGCGCCAGGCCCTCGACGACGCCGGCATCACGCCCGAGTCGGTCGACCTCAGCCTGGAGCCCACGCAGCTGGTCCCCGTCCCCGACGAGGCTGAGGCCAAGAAGATCCTGCGCCTCCTCGAAGCCATCGACGACCACGATGACGTGCAGGCCGTCCACTCCAACGCCGACATCCCCGACGAGGTCCTGGCCGCCTTCGAAGGCTGAGCCGGTCCGGTCCGGCCCGCCGCCCCGGGTCCGGCGGCATCGGCGCGGCGGCCTCGGCCGGATCCGCCCCCTGCGCAGCACCCCCGACTATCCTGCGAACGCATGTTCGTATTGGGAATCGACCCCGGCCTGTCACGCTGCGGCTACGGCCTGGTGTCCCGGTCCGAGGGCACGGCGAACCTGCGGGCCAGGGCGGCCGGGGTGGTGGAGACCGACCCCGCGGCGCCCCTGGCCGAGCGGCTGTTGATCCTGCACACGGAGCTGCGGGCGCTGGTGCAGGAGCTGCGGCCGGAGGCGGTCGTGGTGGAGCGGGTCTTCTTCCAGGTCAACGCCAAGACGGCCATGTCGGTCGGCCAGGCCAGCGGGCTGGCGCTGCTGGTGGCGGCCGAGGGCGGCTGCGAGGTGGTCCAGTACACGTCCAACGAGGTGAAGCTGAGCCTGGTCGGGTACGGGGCGGCGACGAAGGAGCAGATGCAGCACATGGTGGCCCGGGTGCTGGGGCTGCCGGCCATCGACGGTCCGCCCGACGTGGCCGACGCCCTGGCGCTGGCGGTGTGCCACCTGACCACGGTGCCCCTGCGGCGGGCCATGGATGCCGCACTGGTGAAGGAGGGAACAGCGTGATCGGACTGCTGCGTGGTGCGGTTGTCGTGCGGAGCGGCGAGGGCGAGGTGATCGTCGATGTCGGCGGCGTGGGCTACCGGGTCTCCGTGACGCCGGCGACGGCGGCGTCGTTGGTCGGGGCGGGCTCGGATGCCGAGGCCACGCTGTACGTGCACACCCATGTGCGCGAGGACGCGATCGTGCTGTACGGGTTCGTACACGACGACGAGCGGCGTTGCTTCGAGGTGCTGCTGGGCTCGCACGGGGTCGGTCCCGCGCTGGCGCTGGCCATCATGGCGGCGCTCTCGCCGGCGGCGTTGTCCACGGCGGTGTTGGAGGAGGATCTCGACACCTTGTGCACCGTGCCGGGAGTGGGGCGCAAAACGGCGGCCCGTCTGCTGATCGAGCTGAAGAGCCGCTTGGATCTGCCCGACCTGTCGTTGGCGGGCCCGGGTGCCGGCGGCGCCGGCGGTGCCGGTGCGGGGACGCGGACGTCCCGGGCCGAGGCCCGTGCCGCCCTGAGCGAGCTCGGGTACGCCCCCGACGAGATCCGCGGTGCGCTCGACGGCCTACGCGACGATGTCGGGGTGGAAGAGATGCTGCGCCTGGCGTTGCGCGAGCTGGCCTCGCGGTGACCCTGTGAGCCCCCGCGCCCGGCGGGAGGTCCTGCCCGCGGACGCGGAGTCGGACGAGTTCGGTTCCGATACGGACGTGGATGGCGGCCGCGGTCAAGGTGGCCGTGTCGTCGACGCTTCGGCGTCGGGCGGCGTCGAGGAGGCCGAAGAGGTGGGGTTGCGGCCCCGGTCCCTCTCCGAGTTCCTCGGCCAGCCGCAGCTGGTGGAGCACCTCGGGATCGTGCTGCAGGCCGCCCGCCAGCGGGGCCAGCCCGTCGACCACATCCTCTTCGCCGGGCCACCGGGACTGGGCAAGACGTCACTGGCCGGCATTGTGGCGGCGGAAATGGGCGCCGGCTTTCGCATCACCGCCGGGCCCGTCCTGACCCGCGCCGGTGACCTCGCCGCGCTGCTCACCGACCTGCAGGACGGCGACATCCTGTTCATCGATGAGATTCACCGCCTGCACCGCTCCGTCGAGGAGATGCTCTATTCGGCCATGGAGGACGGGCGCCTCGACATCCTCATCGGGAAGGGGCCAACGGCACGCTCGATCCGGTTGGAGCTCCCGAGCTTCACCCTGGTCGGCGCGACGACCCGGACCGGTCTGGTCGCCGGCCCGCTGCGTGACCGCTTCGGCTTCGTCGGCCGCCTGGACCTCTACGACCCCGCAGACCTGCGGGCCATCGTGGAGCGTTCGGCCCGGATCCTGAAGGTGCGCATCGACGCGGAGGGTGCCATCCGGATCTCGGAGCGTTCCCGTGGCACGCCGCGGGTCGCCAACCGCCTCCTGCGGCGGGTGCGGGACTTCGCTGAGGTGCGGGGGGAGGGCTTCATCGACGGCGCCATCGCAAGCGACGGGCTGGAGCTGTTCGGGGTGGACGAGTTGGGCCTGGACAAGGTCGACCGGGCCATCCTGGCCACCCTTTGCGGCCGCTTCGGCGGGCAGCCGGTGGGCCTGACCACGCTGGCGCAGTGCGTGGGCGAGGAGACCGACACGATCGAGGACGCGTACGAGCCCTTCCTGCTGCAGAGCGGGCTCATCCAGCGCACGGCCCGGGGCCGGGTGGCCACCCAGCGCGCCTGGTCGCACCTCGGCTTGGAGCGGCCTGCGTCAGCCGCCGACGCAATGAACACACCTCCACTGTTCTGACGGGACGCCCGCGGTGCACCGTGGACGCGTCAAATCACATTTCTTGCGCCTTTTTGCACCACGGTGGGCTACCGTTGCGGAGTTGCACCACAAGACGGAAGCGAGGTGACCACATGGCAGGAGTGACGACACGCATCGCGTGCCCGACAGGCGCGGGACCGAACCCGGCCGCCGTCGTGGTCCAGAAGCCCGTCTTGCCGTTTGGTGCCATCGGAGGGAGGTCCCGGATGACCGGGCCCGATCTCTGCCCCGCTGGTCACTGACGCCGACCGCGACACCGCCGGGCTGACAGCCCGGACGCAATCGGAGGCCCAGCGTGCACAACGAGTGCGCGGGGTTTCCACCGCCCGCTCGACCTCCCGTTTCACCTCCCGCTTGGAGATTCCCATGGGTGAACGCACCCTCTTTCCCAATGCTTCGACCAAAGACACCCTGGCGTACTGCTGGCGCCAGATGCGGCCCGACCGCGCCGCGTTCACGGGCGCCTGTACGGCCATCGTGCTGGGCACCTTGGCCAACGCCGTGGCGGCGCCGCTGATCTTCGCGGCGCTGTTGGGCCGCATCGCGCAGCTCGGACCGCACTCGCACGAAGGTCTGTGGCAGTCCTTCGGCGCCCTGCTGGTGGCGTACGCCATCGTGCTGGCCGCGGCGACGCTGTTCGGTCGCATCGGCGGCTGGGTGAACTGGGGCGCCACGCTGCGCTCGTTCGCCCGCGCCATCACCGGTGGGTACGACCACCTGATGAGCCTGAGCCACTCGTGGCACACCGACAGGCCTTCGGGCGAGGTCATCGCCACCCTGGAGACGTCGACGTGGGCCTTCGCCGACATGATCGACGCCACCGTCTGGGGCATCCTGCGCATCAGCGTCACGACGATCGGGGCCATCGTCGTCCTTGGGGTCGTAGCGTGGCCCGTCGCGCTCGTGATGGCCGGGCTCGTCAGCGTGTTCGTCGTCGTGCTGCACCGGCGCATGGGCCGCGTCGTCGCGGCGGAGAAGCAGTTCTCGGACGCCCACTCCCGGGCCACCGGGGTCATCGCCGACACGATCGCCAACCTGACCACCGTGCGTTCGCAGGCCGCCGAGGAGCGGGAGATGGATCACGTGGAAGCGTTGGTCGCCGACTCCATCAGCGCGGACCTGCGGGCACGCAAGGTGTTCACGGCCACTCGTATCCAGATGGAATCGGCCATGGCGTTCTTCAACTGGGCCGCCATCGTGGTCGGCGTGGTCCTGGCGCTGCACCATGTGGCGGCTGCCGGGGCGGTGTACCTCATCCTCTTCTACGCCACGTTCGTGGGTACGAGCCTGGAGGAGTCCTTCGAGTTCATCCGCCTGATCTCCCGTGCCATCGGCCGTTGTGCCAAGTTCGCCGGCATCGCCGCCACCGAGCCCGACATCGTCGACCTCCCGGGTGCCCCTGACATGGTGGTGCCCCACGGTCGGGTCGAGTTCAAGGGCCTGCGCTTCGCCTACCGCGGCGGCGCTCCGTTGTTCGATGGCCTCGATCTGCGCATTGAGCCGGGTGAGCACGTCGGACTGGTGGGGCCTTCGGGCTCGGGCAAGACGACGCTCACCAAGCTGCTGTTGCGCTTCGCCGACCGTGATGGCGGACTGATCGAGATCGACGGTCAGGACATTGCCTGCGTCACGCAGCATACGCTGCGCGGCCACATCGCCTACGTGCCCCAAGATCCCCAGATGCTGCACCGCACCATCGCCGAGAACATCTGTTACGGCATGGACGGCGTCGCGGGCCCGGCCCCGGGTGCCGGCGCTGCGGCGGCCGGGAAGGGCGCCGACATGGATCTCGTGCGCGCGGTAGGCCGCGCCGCCTACGTGGACGAGTTCGTGGAGCGCCTTCCCGACGGCTACCAGACGATGGTGGGGGAGCGCGGCATGAAGCTCTCCGGGGGACAGCGCCAGCGGGTCGCGATCGCGCAGGCCATGGCCAAGGGAGCCAAGGTGCTCCTCCTGGACGAGGCGACCTCCGCGTTGGACTCCGAGTCGGAGTCACTCGTGCAGGAGGCGTTATGGCGCCTCATGGAGGGTACGACCGCATTGGTGGTCGCCCACCGCCTGGCCACCATTGCCCGGCTCGACCGGATCGTGGTGCTCGACCGCGGGCACGTGGTGGAGCAGGGGACGCACGCCGAGCTCCTGTCGGCCGGTCGCAACGGCGTCTACGGGCGCCTGTGGGCGCACCAGTCGGGAGGCTTCCTGGCTGCATGAGCTGGCCGGTCAGCCGGGTCAGCCGGGTCAGCCGGGTCAGCCGGTGCGAACGACCGAGGCCACGGAGGCACCCAGCGGGAGGTACACCCGGAAGGTGGTCGACCAACCCGGCGTGTCGACGATGTCGACGAAGCCCTCGTGTGCCTCGGCCACGGACTTGGCAATGGCCAGCCCCAGGCCCGTGCCGGGCACGCCCATCTCCGTGGACGACGCCAGTCGGTAGAAGCGCTCGAAGAGTTGATCGCGCTCGCCTTCGGGGATGCCCGGCCCTTCGTCGAGCACTTGCACGCGGGCGTAGGAGTCCACGTTGTCGACGATGACGTGGACGCGGCCACCACGAGGTGAGAACTTGATGGCGTTGGAGAGCAGGTTGCCGAGCAGCTGGTGCAATCGGGTGGGGTCACCGAAGATCGGGACCTCGTCGCCCGGGTCGATGGTCAGCACGACGCCCTGGACCGTCGCGGAGGTCTGAATGGCGTGCACTGCGTCCTCGGCGAGTCGGCTGAGATCCAGCTCGGTGAAGGCGACCCGGAGCCCGCGGCCGGCGCCCGGGTCGGCCAGTAGGTCCTCCGCGACGCGCTGGAGGTGCTCGGCGTTGCGTTCAATGGTCTGGAGCATCCGCGTCTGGCTCTCGGTCAGGTCTGCGGTGGCGTCGAGCAACAACTCGACGAACCCTCTGATGGAGGTGATCGGTGTGCGCAGCTCGTGGGAGACTGTCGCGACCACGTCGTCCTTCATCTGCGTCAGTTCGCGCAGCCGATTGTTCTGCTCAATCAGCGACTGCGTGACTTCTTTCTGAATGGCGTAGAGCCGCTCCCGATCGGCGGCCAGTTCCTCACGCTCGGTCACGTCTATTGCGACCACGACGTAGCCCCCGTTGGTCGGCGTGAGCGCGTCGCTCTCTACCACCGGGTCCATCGAGCGGGCGGCGGCGTCCTTGTCGAGGTGCTCGGCCTCGTCGCCCCAATCCTCGTCGAGCGCGAGGTCGGGCGTCGGGACGGGGAGAGCGCGCACACGCACGACACAGCGGCGCTGCTGACCGTCCTTGCGGGTCGCGGTCCATGGGACCTCCGCCGCCGTCTCGGCATCCACGGGTTCGAGCGCAGTGCGCATGGCGTCGATCGTCTGGCGGCGCTCGTCGATCTGGGCCGGGTCGATGAAGTCAGCAATGGAGTGGAATCCCACCACCTCGGCAGCCCGGTAGCCGAGGAGCTGCTCCGCTCCGGCCGAGAAGAAGGTCACGGTGCCCGCAGGATCCACCCCGAGGATGGCGCTGCCGGTGGCGGCGCGCAGCAGCGTCTCGAGTCGGTCCCGGGCGTAGTCCGCCTCGCGCGCATTGCGGCGGGCGATGCGGGACTGCTGGGCCAGATCGGTGAGGAAGGCGCGGTCCCGCGAGACCATCGTGTAGACGGTCGAGGCCACCAGCGTGGTGACGGTGGCCATCACAGCTACCTGGCGCCATTCGAGCGTCGGGTACTCGGGCGGACCGACCAGCAGGAGCGGGACGAGGAGCGCCAGATCCATGCAGAAGAGCCCGACCAGCAGGTGGAGTCGACGCCCATAGAGGGACAGCCAGACAATCGGGAGCAGGTAGACGACGACGAGGCCCGAGTCGGAGCCCCCTTGGGCATCTCGGATGATGGCGATGACCGCGATGTAGCCGACCGGGATGATGAGCCAGGCCCAATCGGGCAGTCGCTCCCAGGGCAGCAGGAAAGCGGCGGCGACCAGGCAGAAGAAGATGACGCCGGCGATGGAGATCTCCCTCCGGGCGTCGTGGGGGAAGGGGATGAGGGCGATCAGGATGGTGCCGATGGCGACCAGGGCGAAGACGGGCAGCCGCACCCGCATGGAGCCGGAGAACCCGATGGGGAGGGTGGATCCGGGCAGTTGTGGATCGCGGCGCCGTTCGGCGTCGGGTTGGGACTTGAACGACTCGCTCACCGGTTCCGCGAGCGGTAGCGGTATCCGAAGCCTCGGACCGTCTCGATGGGGCCTTCGTCGCCCTCGTCCCAGCCCAGCTTGCGCCGGAGGCGGAGGACGGCGTACTTGACGCGGGAGGGAGCCAACCCACTCGGGTCGTCCCAGGCCAGCTCGATGAGCTGGTCCGACGAGAGCACCTGACCCTGATGGCGGGCCAACGTGGCCAAAAGGCGGTATTCGGTCGGCGTCAGGATGATGGCGTTGCCGTCGACCGTCACCTCCTGGTGAGCGAAGTCGATATGCAAGGTGCCGTCGTCGAAGGTGGTGACCGGCTCGCCCTTGGAGACTTGGCGCCGTCCGACGGCCTGGAGGCGGGCCAGGAGCTCGGAGCGGCTGAAGGGCTTGGTCAGGTAGTCGTCGGCTCCGGAATTGAGCCCCCGCACCTTGTCCCTCTCGGTTCCGAGGGCCGTGAGCATGAGCACCGGCACGTCGCTCATGTCGCGGATGCGTTCCAGGACCTGCCAACCGTCCAGGTCAGGGAGCCCGACGTCGAGGATGACGATGTCTGGATGGCTCTGGTGGAATTGGCGCACGCCGTCGCGTCCCTCCAGGGCCTCCGCGACCGAATAGCCCTCGCGCTCGAGGAGGGTACGGAGGAGTTGCCGGATGTCGGCCTCATCCTCAATGACCAGCACTGAGATATGGCCATCTCGCATCAGGCTGCAACTGTACTGGGCAATTGGGCAATCTGAGTGAATAGAAGAGATCCCTCGTCGGTCAGAAAAGTCCAGGTCAGTCCGGCGAATTGCGACTCGCATCCAGATATGGGAGGCGCCGAAGGCTCTCGAGGCGCGCCGAAGGGACCTGCAGGAGTGGTGCCGGGGATGTGAAATCGGGTGCGTCCCGATGCCCGGGTAGGCCGAAAGAGCAGGGTCGCAGCGAGCGTACCGGGCGCTTCAGGGAGCGAAAGGTGCGCCGGCCCGGGTCGTCGGTTCCCCCGGATCTCTCCGTCCGACGGCCTTATCAGGCCGGCGCACCTCTTCGCTGCTCCTGTTGTCTCTCACGGTGTCCCCCTGTGCGAGTCCGCTCCCCTCCGCCGGACTCTCACTCGGTCGCCCCCCTCGAACGACCGCACCGTGAGGTTGCTGTACTGATGGTGCGTACTTTGCCGAAGGGGTGTCGCAAGGCGGGCCAGTTTGGGTTGCAGTCGGGTTGCCCGCGTCCCGCCTGGCGAGAGATGCCGCCCCGGGGGCCGTTGTACCCGCCGGGAGGCGACTGGGGCGCGACGTCCCTCACCCTGGTCGGGCGTCCAAATGACGAGCCGCCCAAGCGATCAATTGTCGGGGCAAATCGGACATCTGGCGGCGAAGTACCGCTCACGCACCTGCCGGGGACGGCCGGGGACGGCCGGGGAAGGCCGGGGAAACCAGCGGACGGCGCCACGGCAGTTCGCCGTGACCCGTGCGACCACCCCGGCGTCGAACCGGGACCCGGCGCGACTCGGAAACGGCGGTCATCAGGCCCGCCTTCGAACCCGAAACTGCCTACTCCCGCCCCGGAAAGGCACTCGGCTGCCCAGGAGACCCAAAAGGCACGCACTAGTGTGGCGCGTCGCAACCGACTCCGGTCCAAGGATCTCTCATGACACCAACCCCCTCGGTGGCCCACCTCGTGCTGGCTGCCGCTTCCAAGTCGAGTTCTAGCTCCCTCCTGACGCTGCTGCCCCTGGTGGCGATCGGATTGCTCGGCTACTTCTTCTTCATCCGGCCGCAGCAGCGGAAGGCGCAGGCTGCCCGGCAGACCCAGGGCTCGGGGTACGAGGTCGGGGACGAGGTGCAGACGGTCGGCGGCGTCATCGGCACCGTTCTCGAGGTGCACGGTGACCGCTACACCCTGCTGACCGGCGCCCTCGGCGACGACGGCAACCTTGACGGGCCCCAGCCGACCCGGATCGTCTTCGTCCGCCAGGCCATCGCCAAGAAGATCGAGCCCATCGACGATGTGCGGGCCGACGACGAGCCCGTCGAGGACGTCCGGCCGGCGCAAGCGACGCGCAACGGCACCAGCGACGCCGCGGCCGCCCACGAGGACGACATCGATGACGTAGGTGGGGACGGCGCCGCCAGCAGCGGCGACCTCGGTGGGGAGGCCGAAGAGGCGTGAGCCCGAAGTCGGGGGGACGGGCCCAACGACGTCAGCGACGCAACCTCTGGATCAGCGTGCTCGTCGTGGTGGCGATTTCGCTTGGTTCGTTCGCGGCCGTGTTCGCGGCAAAGTGGTCGCCCCGCTTGGGCCTCGACCTCGCCGGCGGAGTGTCGGTCGTCTACACCGCCGAAGGGCAACACGTCTCGCAGTCCGACCTCGACGAGACGGTCAACATCTTGAATCTCCGGGTCAACGGCCTCGGCGTCTCTGGCGCACAGGTGCAGACCTCGGGCAAGAACCAGATCTCGGTGTCCATCCCCGGCGTGACCGACGCCCAGCAAGTGCTCGCGCAGATAGGTCAGACGGCGCGCATGTACTTCCGTCCGGTCGAGTGCTGGGCCTATCCGGAGGGCGTCCCCAAGAACCCCAAGGACAAGGTTCCGAAGACAGGCATCGGGGCGATTCCCGCCTGTACGTCGTCGGCGCAGCTGACCTCGGCGGCCCTCGACGTCACGCCCAATAGCGGCCCCCAGGGCTATAACGCCAACACAATCGCCCCGGACAGCCAGTACGAGGCGTACCCGTCCACGAGCGTGGACAAGCCGAACTACGACAAGAGCACCGTGTTGCTCCCTGGCATCGGGGGCGCCTGCGCCGGCTCCGCGCAGGTGCGCTGCGTGCTGGGCCCATCCGAAATGACGGGCCGCTCCATTGGCAGCGCGACCGCCACGCAGAACCAGACGGGGCAATGGGTGGTCGACTACACGTTGGCCGGCGCGGCCGGCTCGGCGCTGTGGGACAAGGTGGCGCAGGAGAACTTCCACCAGTTCCTCGGGATCGAGCTCGACGGGGAGGTGTACTCGGCTCCCATCATCCAGCCCACCCAGACGAGCTTCTCCTCCTTCGACGGCAAGGGCGAGATCTCGGGGAGCCTGACGCAGGCGCAGGCGCAGCAGCTGGCGCAGGCGATGAACTTTGGCGCCCTGCCGGTCGTGTTGAAGGCTGCGACATCTGAGACGGTCTCGGCCACATTGGGGCATTCCGCGCTGGTGGCGGGTCTCGGCGCAGGCATCGTAGGACTCTTGCTCGTGCTGCTCTACGTCCTCTTCTACTACCGGGGCCTCGGGTTGGTGGTCATCTCCGGACTGTTGCTGACCGCCATGTTGCTCTGGGCCATCATCTCGGCACTGGGCCACACATCGGTAGCACCGAGCTTCGACCTGGCGGGCATCACGGGACTGATCGTGTCGATCGGTATCACGGTGGACTCGTACATCGTCTATTTCGAACGATTGAAAGACGAGACCAGATCGGGCCGCTCAGTACGGACGTCGGTCGACCGCGGCTTCAAGAGCGCCTGGCGGACGGTATGGGCGGCTGACTTCGTGTCGTTGCTGGCGGCGATCGTCCTGTACTTGGTGGCGGTCGGCAACGTGAAGGGCTTCGCCTTCTTCCTCGGGCTGTCGACCATCATGGACATGGCGGTGACCTGGTTCTATACGCGCCCGCTCGTGATCTTGCTGGGCCAGAGCACGCGCCTGCAGGGCTCGGGCGTCTTCAGCATCGCCACCGGCCTCGGGGCCGGCCCGCAGGCGCAAGTGCACGCGCCGGGGTCGGGCCTTCCGGTGGGCGCCGGTGCGGGGGCGGGGGGCGGCTCGTGAGCGAGAAGGGTCGCGGCGGCGCCAACGGCAACGGGGGCGGAAGCGGAAGCGGAAGCGGCAACGACGAGAGCAGCTCGCTCGACGATGTGCCCGAAGAGGATGTCGACGAGCTCGAAGAGGGCGTCGACACGGAAAGCCTCGACGAGGAGGAGTTGGTCAGCCTCGACGACGCCGCCCGCGCTCTGTTGGCGCGAAAGCCGAAGGGGCACGGTCCGATCGCGCGCCTGTACCGCGGCGAGACGCGTTTCGACTTCGTCGGCAAGCGCAAGATCTGGTTCAGCCTCTCGGCAGCCATCATCGTGCTCGGGATCATCTCGATCATCCTGCGGGGCGGCCTGAACCTGGGCATTGAGTTCAAGGGCGGGACCGAATGGACCATCGCTGCGCCCGGCGTCACCCAGACACAGGCGACCAACGCCCTGAACGGGACCGGCCTGATCGACCCCACCGTGGAACTGCTGGGCAGCGGGAGCAAGCAGACGCTGAACGTGCAGTCCGACCTGAACCACCTGTCGGCGGACCAGCAAACCGCCGTCGACAAGAAGGTGCAGAAGGCAATGCTGGCCGTGACGGCGGCCCATGCGCCCAAGAGTGCGTCGACGTCGACGTCGACGTCGACCACGGCCGAGCCGACGACCACGACGACGGCCAAGGCGGGCGCCGCCGCCGCGGGATCCACCACGACCTCGGCCCCGACGACGACGACCACCTCGGCGGGCTTGAGCACGACGCCCGACAAGATCAGCGTCACGACGGTCGGTCCGACCTGGGGCTCGTCCATCACGAACAAGGCGGTCGAGGCACTGATCATCTTCTTCATCGTGGTGGCGATCTACATCAGCATCCGCTTCGAGCCGAAGATGGCGCTGGCTGCGTTCATCGCCATGATCCACGACGTCCTCGTGGCCATCGGCATCTACTCCATCTTCAACTTCCAGGTGACACCGGACACCGTCGTGGCCATCCTCACCATCCTCGGGTACTCGCTCTACGACACCGTCGTGGTGTTCGACCGCGTCCGTGACAACACGAAGGGCATCGGCAGCAGTGGCAGATTGACCTACCCCCAGCTCATCAACCTGTCGATGAACCAGACGCTGGCCCGGTCGATCAATACCTCCATGGTGGCGATCATTCCGGTGCTGGCCATCCTCCTCATCGGTGCCGGGCTCCTGGGTGCGCAGACACTGCAGTCATACGGTCTGGCGCTCTTCGTCGGACTGCTTTCGGGGGCGTACTCCTCCATCTTCATCGCCTCACCTGTGCTCTGCATGATGAAGGAGCGCGAGGACCGCTGGGTGCAGATCGCCGGCCGGTTGGCCAAACGGGGTGACACCAAGGGGTGGTACTCCGCCGTCGACGCCGCCAACATGAGCACCGCCATCAGTGTCGCCGCGTCGGGCCAGGCCGGCCGGGGGGTCTCTACGGCGCCGCCGAAGGCGCGGAACAAGCGCAGCGGTCCGATCCGGCCCGGCTCGGGCAGCGGTTCGCGTGGAGGCAGCGGCGGAGGGACGACGGCGGTCATGGATCGCCAGCCCGGTCCGGGGTCCGGTGCGACCGGCCCGGGCCCGGGCTCCTCGGCTTCGGCCGCGGCTTCGGCTGCGGGGGCTTCGTCCGGCCAGGGCGGCTCGAGACCGGCGCAGGGCCCTCGTCCGCGCAAGGGGAAGGGCAAGCGCAAGCGCTGAGCCGCCTCGCCCTCCGGGCGCGTCTGCGACGGTATGCGCGATCTGGTATTTCCCCTGGCGAGTAGCCTGTATGGATGGTGGCCCTGACTCGGGTGACTCCATCCGACACAGACACAGACACCACGACGAACGCTCGAGGGCTCGGGCCGGAGCAAGGCTACGAACCGGTGCTGCGCGACCTGCTGGCGCCCCTCCTGGCCGAATTCGCCCGCCACCGCCCCGAAGGCGATACCGGCGTGATCGTGGCGGCGGGCCGGACCGCGGCCGGGGCGCACGAAGGTCAGTTCCGGCGCTCGGGCGAGCCCTACATCACGCACCCCGTCGCCGTGGCGACGATCGTGGCCGAGCTGGGCCTCGACGAGCAGACCGTCGCGGCCGCCCTCCTGCACGACGCCGTGGAGGACACCGGGCTGACGCTCGAGACGATTGAGGAGAACTTCGGCGAGGGGGTGGCCCGCGTCGTCGACGGGGTGACCAAGCTCGACCGCCTGCAGTTCAACTCCAAGGAGGCTCAGCAGGCGGCCACCATCCGCAAGATGCTGGTCGCCATGGCGGACGACTGGCGCGTCCTGCTGATCAAGCTCGCCGACCGGCTGCACAACATGCGCACGCTCGCCGTCATGCCCGAGTGGAAGCAGCGGCGCACGGCGCAGGAGACCTTCGACGTCTACGCGCCGCTGGCCCACCGCCTCGGCGTGCAGCAGGTGCGCTGGCAGCTGGAAGACCTGGCCTTCGCCACGCTGCACCCGAAACGCTACGCCGAGATCGAGCAGATGGTGGCGGCCCGGGCGCCACAGCGCGAGGAGTATCTCGAGCGGGTGCTCGTCGACGTGCGCCAGCAGATGAACGAGATGGGCGTGGTGGCCGACGTCACCGGGCGGCCGAAGCACCTGTGGTCGATCTACGAGAAGATGGTCGTGCGGGGCAAGGAGTTCGACGACATCAACGACCTGGTCGCCATCCGGGTCGTCGTGGAGTCCGAGAAGGACTGCTGGGCGGCGCTGGGCGCCATCCACGCCATCTGGGCCCCGGTGCAGGGGCGCTTCAAGGACTACATCAACACGCCCAAGTTCAACATGTACCAGTCGCTGCACACGACCGTGATCGGGCTGGACGGCAAGCCGGTCGAGGTGCAGATCCGGACTTCGGAGATGCACCACCGGGCCGAGTACGGCATCGCCGCCCACTGGGGCTACAAGTCCAAGGAGGACCACTCGTCCGAAATGGCGTGGTTGCAGCGCATCGCCGACGTCGACCGCCA
>DATAXG010000102.1:0-24049 GCA_036273055.1 Acidimicrobiales bacterium
TTCGTGATCCTCTTCGCCGTCATGCTGGGGTTCGCCATCCCCCACGCCAACCTCGAGGTCGTCAAGACGAGCGGTGACTGGCAGGGCTTCATGGAGGCGCTGGCCTTCACCATCGCCCTGAGCGGCTTGGGCTGGACCGAGTGCGGCAACGACTACTCCCGCTACTGCCCGACCAACACGTCGAAGAAGGGCATTGTGGGGTGGGTCTTCCTGGGCACGGCGGTGCCCGAGATCCTGATCATGACGTTGGGCGCCCTCGTCGGCACGTTCGTGGTCCACATCGGCGCCTCGTCGACCTACGGGGCTCTGGAGCCGTTCCTCCACCAGAGTGCCATCCCCTCGTGGTTCGTCGTCGTGTTCCTGCTCTTCGCCGCCGTGCAGCTGTTCGGCATCAACAGCCTGGACATGTACTCCTCCGGCGTGACCATGCAAGCGATGGGGATCCCGGTGAAGCGTTACCAGGCCGTGCTGATCGACTGCGTCATCGCCCTGGCGATCACGATGTACGCCGTCTTCAGCTCCTCCTTCACCACCTACCTGGAGGACTTCGTCGACATCGTCATCGTCTGGATCGCGCCCTGGGCCGCCATCTACCTCGTGGACTGGGCGCTGCGCCGGTACCGCTACGTCCCGAGCGAGCTGCAGAAGACCGGCCGGGACTCGCTGTACTGGCGCAAGGGTGGTGTCTTCTGGCCGGCCCTGGTGGCCCAGGTCGTCGGCATGTTCGCCGCCATCTCGGCCCTGTCGGCGACGTTCCACCTCCCGTCGTGGCTGAACCTGGTGACCTTCCACACGCGCGATTCCTACGGCTACGGCGGTGACTTCAGCGTGTTCCTCGGTATGGGCGTCGCCGCGGTGGCCTACCTGATTCTGGCCACCGGGAAGGTGCGCAAGGAAGCCGATGCGCAGGACCAGCTGCTGCGGGAGGAGGGGTTGCTGGCCTCGGTGTGAGCGGGTGGGCTGGCGGTCCCAGGTAGATCACATGTATACATATCTTTATAAGTACCCATAACATATCTATACCTTACTTTATTGTCGTAATTAAGTAAGGTATAGATATGTCTACAAGCCAGCGATCCGCTCAGGCCCGTCGGGAGCTCGACCGAAAGTTCCGAGAGACCGACCTCGAGTCCATCCGAGCCCGCCCTCACACCGGTTGGGTCAGAGCCGTCCGTGGAGCGCTCGGCATGACCCAAGCCAGCTTGGCGCGTCGCCTTGGCGTCACCAATGCCGCAGTCACCCAGCTCGAACGAGCTGAGGTCAATGGCGGCGTCACCCTCTCCAAGCTCAGCGACGTCGCCAGGGCCCTCGACTGCTCCCTGGTCTATGCCCTTGTGCCCAACACCTCCCTCGAAGACACGGTGCAGCGTCAAGCGCTACGAGTGGCAAAGGAGCAGATGGGCTACATCGCGACCACGATGGCTCTCGAGGACCAAGCGGTCGCTGAAGCGCGCACCTCTGACGCCCTGGCGGATCAGGTCCGGAGGATCATCGAGCGCAACGAGATGTGGCCAGCTGAATGAGCGAGGCATCCGGCACGTTCGGGCCGTTCAGCGTCTCGGCCATCGGTCCAGAGCCCGCTGGCGCCACGCCAATTGGCGACGAGGATCTCGCCGGACTGATTCCCGATTTTGTGGCAACGCGGGCGGACCTCAACCAAATCGAGTACGAAAACATCGCCAAGGCATTGCCATGGGCAAACGCACAGGCAAACCGGCGCGGCCCGATGGCGGTCTTGGACCAGAAGTTCCTGTTCTCGTTGCACGAGCACATGTTCGGCGACGTGTGGCGCTGGGCCGGAAGCAAACGCCAACGAGTCACAAACATCGGAGTCGACTCCGGCCAGATCGTCGCACAGGTGGCGGACCCGATCGCCGATGCTCGCTACTGGCACGAGAACGACATCTTCACCAAGGACGAACGTGCGGTGCGCCTCCATTTCCGCCTGGTCAGCATGCACCCGCCTCATGGCAGACCTCTACCTCGCCTCGATCGACACCTCCCCTTTCACGTGGGGGACCGCTCAACTCGAGGTAACCAACCTCACGCGCGCCGCCTACATTGCGGCTCTCCCTGCCGCGCCTCTCGACGACTGCGCATCGCTCCTCGCTTTCGCTCGGAGCTGACCGAGAAATGCCGCCAGGCCGGTCAGTCCCAGTCTTCGACGAGTCCCCCGGAAGCATCGGGATGGAAGAGCGGCATGGAGCCGAGGGTACGGATCAGATCCGCGTCCTCGCCCAGCGCCTGTCTCCACCCGCCGCCCTCGGTCATGAGGGTGCCGATGACCACCGGCTCGGCCTCCATCCGGCGAACGAGCCGCAAGGCCGACGAGAGCGAGGCGCCGGTCGAGATGACGTCGTCGACGACCGCCACCCGCCGACCCCGGACGGCATCGACCCGCGCTGGATCCATACGCAGCCGCTGGGGCTTGTCGGTCGTGATGGAGTAGACGGGCTCAGCCCACGACTCGCCGAGGTGAATCTTCGGTGTCTTGTGCAGAATGACGTAGTCGTCAAGACCCAAGGCACGGCTGGCCTCGATAGCCAGCGGGATGCCCATGGTGGCCACCGAGACGATGATGTCGGGTTCGGCCGGCCGCATCAGTTCGGCCAGCTCACGCCCTGCCACCTCGGCGAAGGCGACCCCCCAGTCGACCGTGATCAGGAGAGCGATGGTCAGCTCGTCGGAGAGCGCGACGAGAGGGAGTTGCATGACCTGGCTCCCCACGGTGGTCGTATAGGTACGATCGGCGGCCGTGGACATGAGACTTCCTCCCGAGCATATGTCCCCCGCTGAGCCGCTCGGTGAGGCCCTGGTGCGCCAGATGCTCGCGGTGGCGGTGGCCGAGGCCCGTCACGGGTTCTCCGAGGGCGGCATCCCGATCGGCGCCGCGCTCTTCCACACCGATGGCACGCTGCTCGGGCGCGGCCACAACCGTCGCGTCCAGGACGGTGATCCCTCCATGCACGCCGAGACGGCTGCCTTCCGGGCTGCGGGAAGGAGGCGTGACTACGGCGACTGCGTCATGGTGACCACGCTCTCGCCTTGTTGGTACTGCAGCGGCCTCCTGCGCCAGTTCGGGATCGGCACGGTACTGATCGGCGAGGCACGTAACTTCGAAGGCGGCCACACGTGGGTGGCCGAGCACGGCTGCCGGGTCGTGCTCGTCGACGATGCGGAGTGCATCGACATGCTGGGTGACTTCATCGCGGCCAACCCCGAGGTCTGGCACGAGGACATCGGGCTGTAGGGATTCGCTAGTCCGGCGGTCCGAAGAGCCGGTCCCCGGCGTCCCCCAGGCCGGGCAGGATGTAGCCCGCATCGTTCAGTTCCGGATCGACTGCCGCGCAGTAGACACGGACGCCGGGATGGTCGCCTCGGAAGGCGGCCAGGCCGGGTTCGGATGCCACGACGCACAGCGCGATGATCTCCGCCGCCCCACGGGCGCGTACCAGCTCGCACACCTGACCGAGCGAACCACCGGTGGCCAGCATGGGATCGCAGACGATCACCCGCCGACCACTGAGGTCACGGGGCAACCGGTTCAGGTAGACATCGGAACGCAGCGTCGCGTCGTCCCTGCGCAGGCCGACGTGGGCCACCTCGGTCATCGGCACGATCTCTTGAATCGACTGCACCATCCCGAGGCCGGCACGCAGGATCGGCACCAGCAGCACCGCCTCACCCACGCGGCGAACCGGCACCGAATCGGCCACAGGCGTGTCGACGGTCGCCGCGTCGGTGCCGAGGTCGCGCAGGGCCTCGTAGGCCAGGAGGCCTGACACCTCCGAAACGAGCTGACGGAACGTGTCGCTCCCGGTCCGGCGGTCACGCAGCTGGGCCAGCCGATGGGCCAGGACGGGATGGTCGACCACGGTCACGGCGGTCAACGGGCTTCACCGCGGTCGACGGCCGTCACCAGATCGCTCAGTACCCGGCGCAGCTCCAGCGTGGCGCGGTCAGCCCGAGTATGGACCTCGGCGGTGGGATCGAGAGGGAGCACCAGGTCGTGATAGGCCTCCTGCACGCGCAGGTCCTCGTGCAGCACTTCGACCTCGAAGGTCACTGCCTCGTCCATGCGCGCCTCGTCGCCGTCGAGGTCGTCGCGCCAGAGAGTCGTGAACAACCGGCAGGTCTCGTCGGTTTCGGGCTGAATGAAGAAGCCGATGACATTTGATCCGCCGGCATCGACGAAGTCGATGCGCAGCCGGAGATGGAAGGGGGCGCTGAGCCGGTAGGTGAGGCGCCGCGTCTGGACGAGCGGGCGCAGACCGGCCGCAACCCCCGGGTCTTCGCGGTGGGCGAAGGAGTGCTCATAGGCGACGGTGAACGACCAGTCGTCGCGGGCCACCGCGAACTGAGCCACCTCGGTCGCCTCATCAGTGCCGAACGTGCCGGCATGGACAAATGGGAAGTGAGCGATATCGAGGAAGTTGTCCGCCAACAGGCCCGCTGATCCCCGCGTCCGCAACGTCGGGAGCAGCCCCTCCAGAAAGGTGTCGTCGTCGGCTTCGGGGATCGCGCCGAGCGGTGCGATCGGCGTCTCCGGAGCCAGGAACACAAGGCCGTGCGCCTCCATCACCCCGGCCGCAGGAGTCAGCCGGGCGGTCGGGGGGAGCGTCGCCCCCTCGCCCAGTGCCGGGATTTCGACACAACGGCCCGACTCGTCGAAACGCCAGCCGTGGTAGGCGCACTGCAGCACGCCGGCTTCGCAGTGGCCCAGTGTGAGCGGGCAGTGCCGATGCGGGCAACGGTCGGCGAAGGCCCGCACCGCGCCACCCGATCGGTAGAGGACCCAGGGCTCTCCCAGCAACATGACGCCATGGGGCTGCTCTGCCACCTCCGTGGTCCGCGCGACGGGGTGCCAGCACCGGCGCAGCGCCGGGTCGGTGTTGGTCAGGACACGGGGCATCACGCCACCCTGCTGCGCCCGGGTGCACGGCGTCAAGGACGCTGCCCGACCGCATGTGCGGCCATGACCGCCGCGTACTAAAGAAGGGGCACGGTGGACGCAGCGGCGCAGGCGACCAAGGAGCACCCTCGGGCGGCCCGACGGGAGCGGGGTGGCGGGCCCCTCGACCCCCGCCTGCTCCGTTACGCGCGCACGACCCGCCGTTTCCTCGTCCTTGCCGTGGTCGTCGGAGGGCTGACCGCCCTGTTGTTGATCGCGCAGGCCTGGCTGATCGCGCACGTGGTCGCCGGCGCCTTCCTGGACCACCGGTCGTTGGGATCTCTCCGTGGTGCCCTGCTCGCTCTGGTGGGAGTGATCGCGGGACGCTCAGTCCTGGCCTGGGGGGCCGAAGGCGTCGCACACCGGGCCTCCGCCTCGGCCAAGTCGGAGCTCCGCCTCGCCGCTGCCGCGCACGTGGCCGGTCTCGGTCCGGCCGGATTGGAGGGAGCGCAGGCCGGGCGTCTCACGACCCTCCTGACGACGGGCATCGACGCGCTGGACGGGTACTTCGCCCGCTATCTGCCCCAATTGTTTCTCGCCGTCATCGTGCCGGTCGCCGTCATCGCCGTTGTGGCCGGGGCGGACTGGGTGAGCGCCGTGCTGATCGCGGTCAGCCTGCCGTTGATCCCGCTCTTCATGGCCCTCGTCGGGGCCACGACCAAGGTTCGGACGACGGCCCGTATGCGTTCCCTGCAGAAGCTGGCGGGCCACTTCCTCGACGTGGTGCAAGGACTGCCCACGCTCAAGGTCTTCGGGCGAGCCAAGGCTCAAGCCCGCTCCATCGCCGACGTCACCGACCGCTATCGGGCCACCACGCTCTCCACTCTGCGCCTCACCTTCCTGTCCTCGCTCATTCTGGAACTGCTGGCCACCGTCTCGGTCGCGCTGGTCGCTGTCGCCGTCGGACTTCGCCTGCTGGGCGGGGACATGTCCTTCCGCGACGCCCTGTTCGTGCTCGTCCTCGCCCCGGAGGCCTACCTGCCGCTGCGCGCGCTGGGGGCGAACTACCACGCCTCAGCCGACGGGATGCAGGCGGCCCAGGACGTCTTTGCCCTCCTGGAACAGCCTGCTGCAACTCCGACCGGCGGAACCAGGAAGGCTCTTGATACGTCCATCGCGCTCCACGGCCTGGAGGTGGTCTACCCCGACCGACGAGTGCCGGCGCTCGAAGACGCCGACCTCGTCATCGCTCCCGGCGAGATCGTGGCGGTGACCGGCCCGAGCGGCTGCGGCAAGTCCACCATCCTCTCCGTCATCCTCGGGTTGCGCCTTCCGCAGGCCGGATCCGTCTGTCTCGGTGGCGTCGACCTGAAGGACCTCGACCTCGATGACTGGCGCAGCCGTGTGGGCTGGGTGCCCCAGCGGCCACACCTCTTCGCTCGGTCTGTTGCCGACAACATCCGGCTCGGACGACCCGATGCGTCCGACGCCGCTGTGGCGGCCGCGCTCGAGGCCGCCGGTCTCACCGAGGTGATCGGACGGCTACCTGACGGCGTGGACACGCTCCTCGGGGAGGGCGGAGCCGGGCTCTCGGCCGGCGAACGTCAACGCGTGTCCCTCGCCCGCGCCTTCGTGCGAGACGCTCCCCTTCTCCTGCTGGACGAGCCGACAGCCAGCCTGGACGGCGAGACCGAGGCCGACGTTCTGGCGGCCGTCCGGCGCCTGGTCAACGGCCGCACCGCGGTGATCGTGGCCCACCGCGCTGCACTGGCCGCGCTGTCCGACCGCGTCGTCGAGCTGTCCGCGCCGGCGGAGGTCGCCTCGTGAACAGCGGCCGGGCGGTCATCGGCCGGACCCTCGGCATCGCGCGCACCTCTCGGCGGCGGTTGGCCGAAGCCTCGCTTCTCGGGGCGGGAGCGATCGGCGCGTCCATAGCTCTGATGGGGACCTCGGCCTGGCTGATCTCCCGGGCGGCCCAACGTCCCTCAGAAGCCTCGCTCACGCTGGCCATCGTCGGCGTGCAGTTCTTCGGGCTGTCGCGGGGTTTCTTCCGCTACGGGGAACGCGTGCTCGGCCACGACGCGGCGTTGCGGGTCCTGGCAAGCCTGCGGGTGCGCGTGTTCGAGCGGCTCGAAGTGGTGGCTCCTGCCGGCCTCCCCGCCTTCCGCCGCGGCGACCTCGTGGCGCGCTTCGTCGACGACGTGGACTCATTGCAGGACGTGGTGCTGCGAGTCCTCCAGCCGTTCCTGGTCGCCATTCTCGTCGGGGCGGGCACCGTAGCGGCCCTCTGGTGGTTCCTCCCCCAGGCGGGCGTCGTTCTTCTGATCGCCCTCGTCCTGTCCGCCACGGCCGTGCCATGGCTGACCGGTCGCCTGGGCCGCCGCGAGGAGTCCCGCCAGGCGACCGTGCGGGGCGACCTCACGGCGAGCGTCGTCGACCTCGTGGAAGGCGCACCCGAGCTCCTCGTCATGGGCGCGGTCGGCGGGCAGCTGGCCCGCATTCAAGAAGCGGACGGCCAGCTGTGCCGGGTGGCGCGACAGGGAGCGAACACCACCGGCGTCGGCCTCGGCCTCACGACGGCACTCGCCGGGCTGGCCAGCTGGGGCGCTCTCACGTTGGGGATTACGGCGACCCACGGGGGTTCTCTCAATGGCGCGCTCCTGGCTGTGTTGGCGCTGATGCCCCTGGCGGCCTTCGAGCTGGCCTCGCCGTTGCCGGCGGCCACCCAGGCGCTGCAGCGCTCACGCGTCGCGGCGGCGCGTGTGTTCGAAGCCATGGACGCGCCCGCCGCTGTCAACGAGCCGGCGAAGCCGGTGGCGCTGGCCGGCGGTTCCCACACCGTGAGCTTGCGTGCGGTGTGGGCCTCCTACCCCGGCGCGGGGCGTGCCGCGCTTCGGGGCGTGGACCTGCAGCTCAGTCCGGGGCGTCGGGTCGCGCTGGTCGGCCCGAGCGGAGCGGGGAAATCGACCCTCGCCGACGTCCTCGTGCGCTTCCTCCCGACCGACGCCGGAGATGCCCACCTCGACGGCGTGCCGCTGGAACGCCTGGCCGCTGACGACGTGCGACGGATTGTGGGGCTCGTCGAACAGAGCCCGCATCTCTTCAACACGACACTGGCCGAAAATCTCCGGGTCGGCCGGCGCACCTCAACTGACGCAGAGCTCCATGACGTCCTCGCTCGCGTCGGGCTCGGCCCGTGGCTGGGTGGCCTGCCCGACGGCTTGGCGACTGCCGTCGGCCCGGGAGGCACACGACTGTCGGGAGGGCAGCGCCAACGGGTGGCCGTCGCCCGCGCCCTGCTCGCCGATTTCCCCATTCTGGTGCTCGACGAGCCCGGTGAGCACCTCGATCACCCCGCCGCGGACGCCCTCACCGCCGATCTGCTCGCCCTGACCCAAGATCGATCCACCCTGCTGATCACCCATCGGCTGACAGGGCTGGCGCGCGTAGACGAGGTCATCGTCCTGGACAGGGGCCGGGTCGTGGAGCGGGGCACACACGACGAGCTCCTCGCCGCTGGCGGGCGCTACGCCTCCTTGTGGTGGGAGGAACGGATGAACTACCGCCCCGCCGCGATCACACAGCGGACTCCCGCCGCTGAACGCAGGACACCCGTCATCACTGAAGGGAGCGAACAACCGTGAGCAGCCTGGACCTGGCCCGACTGCAGTTCGGCAGCACCAGCATCTACCACTTCCTCTTCGTCCCGGTCAGCATCGGACTGGCCTTCCTCGTGGCGCTGCTCCAGACCGGCTGGTACCGCAACGACGACGAGACATACCTCCGCCTCGCCCGTTTCTTCGGGGCTCTGCTGCTCATCAATGTCGCCATCGGCGTCGTGACGGGTCTCATTCAGGAGTTCGAGTTCGGCATGAACTGGTCCGCCTACTCGAAGCTCGTGGGCAATGTGTTCGGCGGCCCGCTGGCCTTCGAGGGCCTCGGCGCCTTCTTCTTGGAGTCCACGTTCCTGGGCCTGTGGATCTTCGGCTGGAACCGATTGTCGAAAAAGGCCCATCTGGCCTGCATCTGGACGGTGGCCTTCGGCACCGTGCTGTCGGCCGCCTTCATCATGGCGGCCAACTCCTGGATGCAACATCCCGTCGGGTACACGCTCAACAGCGCCGGGCAGCCCGTCCTCACAAACATCTTTGCGCTCTTCACCAACCCGGTCTTCGTGTGGAGCTTCACCCACGTGGTGCTGGCCTCGCTGGTGACGGGAGCGGTGATCATGCTCGGGGTCTCCGCCTGGCAGATGCGCACACAACAAGAGGCGGCGGCGTTCCGCCGATCGGCCGTGATCTCATTGGTGTTTCTGTTGCTCGCCACGCCGTTGAACCTGTTCGTGGGCAGCGAGCTCGGTGTCATTGAAGGCACCTATCAGCCGATGAAGATCGCTGCCGCGGAGGCCCTCTGGAACAGCTGCCCCGGATATTGCGCCTTCTCCGCCGCGCAGATCGGCGGCGGACCCAACGACGAGACTCCGACGCAGATCATCAGCATCCCCGATCTGCTCTCCATTCTCGCCACCAACCACCCCGACGGAGCTGTGCAGGGAATGAACCAGCTCCAAGCTGAGTATGTGAAGGAATACGGCCCCGGTGACTACGTCCCGAACGTCTTCATTCAGTACTGGTCGATGCGGGTGATGGCCTACCTGGCCACGCTGGTGTTGGCCTTCGCATTGTGGGGTGCCTGGCTTTTGTATCGCCACAAGCTCCATACGTCTCGATGGTTCCTGCGCATCGCCCCCTGGGTGATCATCGGACCGTTCCTCATCAATACGGCAGGCTGGATGTTGACCGAGAGCGGGCGCCAACCGTGGATCGTCCAAGGCCTCATGAAGACCGCCAACGGGGTGTCCGCCTCGGTCTCGGCCACCGACATCTGGATCTCCCTCATCGTCTTCTATGTCGTCTTCATCGCCTTCGGCATCGCCGACGCGTGGCTGATGATCCGCTTTGGCCGCAAACCGCTCGACCACGACCCCATTGCCAAATTGACCGATGAAAACCCGCCCACCGATGCCGAGACGTCCGACGAGGACGAGCCGGCGCTCGTCTACTAGGAGGCCTGATGACACTTGGAGACCTCTGGTTCATCATCGACGCCATCTTCTGGGTCGGCTTCTTCATTCTGGAGGGGTTCGACTTCGGCGTCGGCATGCTGCACTCGTTCCTCGGCCGCACCGACACGGAGCGTCGCGTGCTCGTCAACGCCATCGGGCCGACGTGGGACGGCAACGAGGTATGGCTGATCGTGGCGGGCGCGGTGATTTTCGCCGCCTTCCCGGCCTGGTACGCCACCATGTTCTCGACCCTCTACCTCGCCATGGTGCTCCTGCTCGTCGCGCTCATCGTCCGTGGGCTGTCGTTCGAGTACCAGCGCAAGTTCGACGATCCGCGCTGGCGATCGTTCTGGCGCTGGGGGCTCACCATCGGCAGCGCGCTCATCCCGTTCCTGGTGGGCGTGGCGCTGGGCGACCTGCTGCACGGACTCCCCATCAACAGCCATCAACAGTTCACCGGCAATTTCCTCAGCCTGCTGACCCCCTTCGGGCTCTGGACCGGGTTGACGCTGGTGGTCCTCTCCTTGCTGGTCGGGGCCACGTTCCTCATGTTGAAGACGGCCGGCGAGCTCCACGCCCGGGCCCAGAGGGCCGCCTCGGCCATCGGGCTCGTCGCCATTGTGGTCACGTTCGGCTTCATGACCTGGATCCATGTCGGCCTCGGCACCGGTTTCGTCCCCCGGCCCATTGAGGCGCTCGCGCTCCTGGCCGTGATCGGAGCCGCCTGGGCTGCTCGCGAGAAGGCCGAAGGCTGGGCCTTCATGGCGGCCGTACTCGGCATCGGCGGATCAGTCGGCGCCCTCTTCACCGAGCTGTACCCCCGGGTCATGGTGTCCTCGACGAACGCCGCCTACAACCTGACGATCGGCACTGCAGCGAGCCCGCCGTACTCGCTCCGCGTGATGACGGTCGTGGCCGCCATCTTCGTCCCGGCCGTCCTCGTCTACCAGGCCTGGAGCTACCACGTCTTCCGGCGCCGCCTCTCCATGCCGAAAGTGGGAGCCGAAGACGCCGCGGACGCGCCGAAAGCACCCGTCGAGACCTGATCTTCGGTGCATCCGGTGGAGGAGCGTGGTGCCCGCCTACACGCCGAAGGGCCGTTCTTCGGCATGGACGTAGATCTTCATGTCGCGGGCCAGAACGGGCACGCCACCCCCGGTTGGCTGTGACGATTGGATGCGTTGGACGTGGGCCTGCAAATCAGCGGGTGAGGTCCACATTTCGAAGAGCCGGACGAGGCCCGAGTCAACGGCATCCGCGCTCATGGTGTACTCCAGGCATCCCGCGTCCTCCCGGGAGGCGCGTATGGATTCCAGCCGGCCCTCGAGAAATTCGGCTCGCCGCGCCGGGTCGACCGTGAAGGTGCCGGCAACGATCACCACTTCAGCCGCCATCGATCAGAGTCCCGGACTGCTCTGCATGATGCCGCCGTCGGTGAAGATCGTCGTCGCGGTGATGTAAGACGCGCCTGGACCGGCGAGGAAGGCCACCACCGAGGCGATCTCCGAAGGCTCGGCCAGGCGACCGAGCGGAATGGAACTGTTGAGCAAGGCCAGGGCCTTCGGATCGGCCACCGTCTGTGCGTTAATCGGCGTGTCCACCGCGCCAGGACCGACGCCGACAACACAGATGTTGTGCGGCGCCAACTCCACTCCGGCCGTCCTCGTGAGCATCCGCATGCCGCCCTTGGAGAGGCAGTACGGGGTATTCCCGGGCATGGGCCAGTCCTCGTGCACCGAGGTCATGTTGATGATGCGACCGCCCCCGCCCTGCGCAATCATCTGCTTCGCCGCGATCTGGGTCCCGAAGAACGCGCTCTTCAGATTGATGGCAAGGACTTTTTCGTACTGCTCCTCGGTCGTGTCCAGGACTGAGGTGCGGGTCTCAACCCCGGCATTGTTCACCATCACGTCGAGCCGGCCGAAGCTCGAGACCGCCGTGTCGACCATCCGCTGCAGGTCATCGACCTTCGAGACGTCTGCCTCGACCGCGACCGCGGTCTCGCCGAGGGCGGCCAGCTTCTGCTCGAGGTCCTGAGTGGCCTGCTCGTTCGTGACGTAGTCGATGACCACCTTGGCACCCTGGGCGGCCAGTTCGACCACGACCGCCTGACCGATGCCGGTGTTGCCCCCAGTCACAATGGCAACCTTGCCCTCGAGTTCTCCGGCCATGGGCCTGCCTCCTTCCCGCGCCTCGGGCGCGTCCTCGACCGATGGTCCGTACGCTAGCGAGCCGTGTCTGCTGACGTGACGTCGTCACCTGGCGTCACCTTCTCCGAGCCAACGGGCCGCATGAGTCGTAGCATCGATGACGTGACTGACGACGACGCCGCCGAAGAAGTACGCCTGGAGACCTTCCCCCCGATCGCCGACTATGGCTTCCTCTCGGACTGCGAGAACAACTGCCTCGTGGCGCCGAACGGCGCAGTCGAGTGGCTGTGCCTTCCCCGACCTGATTCGCCTAGTGTCTTCGCCACCCTTCTCGACCGCTCCGCCGGAAGCTTCCGCTTCGGGCCCTACAACACCCAGGTCCCGCACCAGCGGCGCTACATCCCCGGGACCATGGTCCTCGAGTCGACCTGGCATACCCCGACGGGGTGGCTGATCGTGCACGACCTGCTGGTCGTCCAGCCGGTGACTGACGAGGCGCGGCGACCCGACTACCGCCGGGCACCGGGAGAGTCCGCGGCCTGCGGCACCCTCCTCCGCCTCGCCACCTGCATTGAGGGTCACGTCGAGGTGGTGGTCAACGCGGTGCCCGTCTTCGAGTACGGGGTGGCCACCGGAGCCTGGGACTACGACGGTGACGGCTACGGCACCATGACCATCCATCCGCCCGACGGCGACCCCGTGCTCACCATGACGTCGAGCCTCCGCCTCGGGACCGCCGGTGCCCGCTGCTACGGCCGCTCGACGCTGCAGAAGGACGAAGCCTCGTTTGTTGCGCTCTCATGGGATGGCCACCCGCCATTGGACCTCGAAGACGCGCAGAGCCAGCTGGCCTCGACGGTCTCCTACTGGCGGGAGTGGCTGTCCAACGGCTCTTTCCCCGACCATCCCTGGCGGAGCTACATGGAGCGAAGCGCCCTGACACTCAAGGGACTGAGCTATGCGCCCACCGGCGCCATCATGGCGGCCCCGACGACCTCACTTCCCGAGACTCCCGGCGGGGCGCGCAACTGGGACTACCGCTACACATGGATCCGCGACTCGTCCTTCATGCTTCGCTCGCTGTACCGGCTCGGGTTCGACTGGGAGGCGCTGGAATATTTCGCCTTCGTGCTCGAAGCGGTCGCCGGGGGCACCGGCGACTTCGAGCTCCAGATCATGTACGGCATCGACGGGCGGAAGGATCTGACCGAGAGCACCCTCGACCACCTGACAGGCTGGCGGAACTCGCGGCCGGTACGAGTGGGCAACGGGGCCTGGAACCAGCACCAGAACGACGTGTGGGGGATGATCCTCGACGCGGTGGACATTCACATGCGCCAGGTCTCCTCGCAGATCGTCAAGCCCGTGTGGGAGGGCATCGCCAAGCTGGTCGGGTCCGCCATTACGCACGCAGGGGACGCGGACCAGGGCATCTGGGAGATCCGGGGCGATCCACAGCACTTCACCGCGTCCAAGGTCTTGTGCTGGGTGGCTATGGACCGCGGGGCGGACCTGGCCCGGGGCCGGAACGACGACGAGCGCGCGAAGGAGTGGCGCAAGGCAGCCGACGACCTCAAGGCTGAGATCCTCGACAAGGGAGTGGACCGGTCGGGCCGGTTCCGCCAGCACTACGACAATGAGGAACTCGACGCCTCGCTCCTCTTGATCCCCATTCTCGAATTCCTGCCCGCCGATGACGAACGGGTGCGGGCCACGGTGCTGGCCATCGCCGACGAACTGACCGAAGACGGGCTGGTGCTGCGCTACAAGGTGGACTCGACCGACACGGGGTTCGAGGGCAAGGAAGGAACCTTCACCATCTGCTCTTTCTGGCTCGTCACCGCACTCTGCATGATCGGCGAACACGAGCGGGCCCGGTCACTCTGCAAGAAGTTGCTCAACTTCGCCGGGCCACTGCAACTCTATGCAGAGGAGATCGACGCTCGGACTGGCGAGCACCTGGGCAACTTCCCCCAGGCCTTCACCCACCTGGCGCTCATTGACGCCGTGGGCCGGCTCATCGAAGCCGAGCAGCACGCCACGACGAGTTGACGGGAGGATCCGGATGACCACGACTCCGCGGCACCGCGTCGTCGTGGTGGGGGGTGGGTTCGGCGGACTGCCGGCGACCCGGCTTCTCGCCGCATCCGACTTCGACATCACGCTCATCGACCAGCGGAACCACCACCTGTTCCAGCCGCTGCTCTACCAGGTGGCGACCGGCATCCTGTCGCCCGGTTCCATTTCGCCCGTGCTGCGGCACATTCTGCGGAAGCGCAAGAACGTGAACGTCGTCCTCTCCAAAGTGACCGGCTTCGACCTGGGGCGACGGGTGGTGCACACGGCCGCTCTGCCGGGCGAGATCAACGAGTTCCACTACGACAGCCTCATAGTCGCCGCCGGCGCCGGTCAGTCGTACTTCGGTCACGACGAGTTCGCCATGATCGCCCCGGGCATGAAGACGATCGACGACGCCATGGAATTGCGGCGACGCGTCTACGGCGCACTGGAACTCGCCGAGAACCTCAGCGACGTGGCGCTGCAGCGGTTCTGGATGACCTTCGTGATTGTGGGGGCGGGCCCGACCGGGGTCGAGCTCGCCGGGCAGATCCGCGAGCTCGCCTACCGCAGCCTGTCCAAGGACTTCCGCAGCATCGATCCGGCCGCGGTGCGGGTGCTCCTGGTCGACGGCGGCAAGGAGCCGTTGGCCAACTTCGGCGGCGAGCTCTCCGGCCGCGCCCGAACCGAGCTGGAGAAGATGGGCGTCGAGTTGCGGATGGGTCTGCGCGTCGTCGGAGTCGATCCGTTGGGGGTCGACACCGAGACTTCCGAGGGTGAGAAGGGCCGCTACGAGTGTGGCACCGTCATCTGGGCGGCGGGCGTCCAGGCCTCGCCGCTGGCCGGACTGCTGGCCGAGGCGACCGGGGCCGAGACCGATCGCGCCGGCAGGATCGCCGTGCTCCCCGACCTCAGCCTGCCGGGCCACCCCGAGGTCTTCGCCGTCGGCGACATGGCGTCCATCGACAACCTGCCCGGGGTCTGCGAGGTGGCCATGCAGGGAGGGCTCCACGCTGCCAACGCCATCAAACGAAGTCTGAGGGGAGCGGACAGCGTCCCGTTCAAGTACCGCGACCTCGGCAGCGCCGCCGCCATCGGCAGATTCAAGGCAATGGTCAGCGTGGGCCCGCTGCGGCTCAGCGGATTCCCGGGGTTCATCGTCTGGATGTTCGTCCACCTGGCCTTCCTCAACGGGTTCGGCCACCGCTTCACGGCATTGTGGCGGTGGGGACGCGCCATGATCGGGCGCGCCCGGCCCGAACGCGTGTTCAGCGTCGGGCACACCGGTGGCGACCTGAGCCTGCCGGACGAGGTCAAGGCGCGCGTGCTCCCCAAACCGTTCCCCGTCCTCGAGGACCAGGTGGGCTGGACCGACCTCGTTGCCCGCATCGGGACGCCGGCGCCCGGGAGCGATGGAGCCGGCGCGGGAAACGAACCGGTTCCGACCTGAAGGTCTCGGCGCGCCGTTCGGAAGGGCCAACTACATTCGCCGGATGATCCTCGATCGATTCCTCGTCACCGACCACGTCGCCATCGTCACCGCCAGTGGGCGCGGCATCGGCGCCGCCACCGCGGTCGCGCTCGCCGAAGCAGGTGCCGACGTCGTCCTCGCCGCCCGGACGGAGGACCAGCTGCGCGCCGTGGCCAAGCAGGTGGAGGCCGTCGGCCGGCGCGCCGTCGTCGTCCCGGGCGACCTCACTGACTTCGACCTCATGGCGTCCCTGGCCGAGACAGCCTTTGCCGAGTTCGGCCGCCTCGACATCATCGTCAACAACATGGGCGGGACCATGCCGAGGCCACTGCTCGACACCTCGCCCCGCTTCTTGGAGGAAGCCTTCCGCTTCAACGTCTCGGCCGGGCACGCCCTCATCCGGGCAGGTGTGCCCCGCATGCTCGAGGGCGAGCACCCGGGCGGGGCCATCGTGAGCATCTCTTCGGTCATGGGACACGTGGCCGGTCGCGGCTACGTGGGATACGGCACGGTGAAGGGTGCCCTCGAGCAGTACACGCGCCTGGCCTCCCGCGATCTGGCGCCGCGCATCCGGGTCAACGCGATCGGCGTCGGCTCGACCGCCACCTCAGCGCTGGACATCGTCATGTCGAGCGACGAGCTGCGCACCGCCATGGAGGATGCGACTCCTCTGAAGCGTCTCGGTCACGTGGACGACATCGCGTCCGCCATTTTGTACCTGGTCTCACCCGCCGGCGCCTACGTCACCGGCAAGATCATTGAGGTCGACGGCGGCCTGCAGTCCCCCAACCTCGAGTTCCCTCTCCCCGACCTCTAAGGAGCCACCTTCATGCCGTACCGCGTCGTGCAGTGGAGTACCGGGAACGTCGGGCGCCACTCCCTGGCGGGGATCAACGCCCATCCCGACCTCCACTTGGTTGGTGTCTACGTGTCGAATCCCGAGAAGGTCGGTCATGACGCCGGTGAGCTCGCTGGTCTCGCCAGCACCTTTGGCGTGGCGGCGACAAGTGACGTCGACGCTCTTCTCGCGCTGAAGCCCGACTGCATCGTGCACACCGGCATGGCCGACGACCGCATTTTCGAGGCCCTGCAGGATCTGGAGCGCTTCCTGGCGGCGGGCATCAATGTGGTCTCCTCCAGCCCGGTCATGCTGCAGTACCCGGCGCCGGACGACCCCTTGGCCGCGCCGGTCATCGCCGCGGCCGAGAAGGCCGGGGTGTCGATCTTCGTCAACGGCGTCGATCCGGGATTCGCCAACGACGCGCTGCCGCTCGTCCTGTCCGGGGTGAGCGAGCGGATCGAAGAGGTCCGCTGTTCGGAGGTCCTCAACTACGCCACCTACAACCAGCCCATGGTGCTGTTCGGCATCATGGGTTTCGGCGGCCGCATGGACAAGGTCCCCTTCATCCTCACGCCCGGCGTCCTCACCATGGCCTGGGGCTCGGTGGTGCGCCAGATCGCCGCCGGTCTCGGCCTGACCCTGACCGACGTGACCGAGTGGCACGAACGAGAAGCCGCCCCCGAGGACTTCGAGGTCGACGCCGGCATGGTCAAGGCCGGCACGACGGCCGCCATGCACTTCGAGGTACGCGGCATGGTCGGGGACCGCGCCGTGATCGTCCTGGAACACGTGACGAGACTCCGCTATGACCTAGGCGCCACCTGGCCGCAGCCGGCCGGCCAGGGCTGCTACCGCGTGGAGATCAAGGGGGAGCCCAACTACACGCTCGACCTCCAGCTCATGGGCACGGACGGCGACCACAACACGGCGGGGCTCAAGGCGACGGCGATGCGACTCGTCAACGCCGTGCCGGCCGTGGTGGCGGCGCCGCCCGGGCTCGTCACGGCACTCGATCTCCCCCTCATCACGGGTCGAGGTCTCGTCGTCACCTGAGACCGCATTGTCGGCGGCGCGAACAAACACAACGCATGGAAAAACCAAGGACACAATTTTCGCAAAAGTACAAGGTGCCACCGGTTAAGAGAGTGCCAGAGCAGGGCGACAACACTGTGTGTCCCCAAATGAAAGCAGCGCTCCGGGCTGACGCCGCGCAACTGGCGAGCACCCGGCTGTGCGTCTCCCCGCATCCGACCACATTTGTGGCGGGGAACCCAGCCGGCATCGTGCGCAGTTCGCCAGGCGCGTGCGCCGGCCCGGATGATCCTCTCGACCACTTCTTCGCCGCACACGGCGGCGCGTACGGCGACGTGGCGGGGGTTGCCAGGGGGGCGCTACCGCAGCACCTCGACCAGGAGCACCCACGCGTTGACGGCTGACACGGTGAAGGCGAGAGCCGTGGCGGCGAAGATCCAATAGAGCCCGCCGCCGCCGGCCGCGAGCAAGCTGAGGCCACCCGCCAGAAACAGGCAGCCTGGAAGGACCAGCGTCGTCACTCGCTCGATCCTCCAGGCGTAGGCGTCGCCTTCCATTGGATTCCGGAGCGTGGTCCAGGCCGCCTGGACCGTAACCACCCCGCCCGCGACGGCGATTTCGGTCCCCAGGGCGACACGGCTCTGATGCGGGGCCAGGGCACAGCAGGCCACCACGAGCGCGCAGACCAGCACGCCGAGGCTCCCCGCCGCCCGGCCGGGCAGATTCGGGTACCTCAGGATCTGCTGCAGGTTGATGGAGATGGCGACGAAGAGCAGGCCTGTCAGCGCAGCAGACGCCCCCATCGACCCGACGAAGAAGTCGTGCCATGCGGACGGGCCGAGTGAGGTCATCGCATCAAGTGTTACAACCGGTCGAGCGCTGTGCGGGGATGCCGTGCACGGCTCTCGTCCTTCTCGTGCCGCGGCGCCGGCCGCCACGCCGGCGCCCCTGGCGAGCCGCGCTGCTACATTTCGGCCGTGGACCTGGACCGATTCGGGCCGATCGATTTTGATCGGTTCCACCAAGAGGAGATCCCCGCACTGCTCGCGAAGAGGGGGGCCGTCTTCTCGGCGAGCGATGCCGAAGTCGTTCGTCCGCTGGCCTTCCAACTTTCCGACGGCAGGGCCTACACCTACGTGCCCGAAGGATCGTCGTTCTCGGTGCGGCCCGGCACGGACACCGCGCACACGGTGGTCGAACTCTCCCTCGACGCCTGGGTCGCCTTCGCCTGGGAGCTCAAGACCTGCTTCGCGCTGCTCTACGCCGAGCAGCTGAACGTCTTGCAGGGCAACTTCGGCCAGGTGGCCCGCTGGGAGCCTCCGTTGCGGGTGGCCTTCAGCGCGCAGGTCCTGTTCGATCTTCAGCACCCCGTGCCCATGGAGGACGACCAGGGCCGTGCGCTCGACCCGACGCGGAGCTTCACGCTCGACGACCCGGCCGCCGGCGTCAGGGACTTCCTGCACCGGGTCGGGTTCGTGCATCTGCGTGGCGTGCTCGACGCCGCCGAGGTCGGCGCGCTCACCGCCGACGTCGAGGCGGCCGTGGACCGGGCGCGTCCCGACGACCGCAAATCGTGGTGGACGACCGTCGACGGGCGCGAGGTGTGCAACCGGGTCAACTACCTCAACGAAGGATCGGCCCGGATCGCCGCTCTGGGCGCGGACCCGCGATTCCTCGATATCGCCGCCCTGGGTGGCGACGACTTGCGGGACGCCCAAGACCGCCTCGACGGCAACGGGGTCGTCATCAAGGTGCCGGGCTCGGCAGGGGGCCTGGCCGACCTGCCCTGGCACCGCGACTGCGGCATGGGCGGCCACCCGGTCAAGTGCCCCATGCTCAACGTCGGGATCCAACTCGACGCCGCCACAGCGGAAACGGGACAGCTCCAGATGATCCCGGGCTCGCACCGGGGGACCTCCCGACTGCCGAGTGCCCGCGACGCCGAGAGCCACGACGTAGTGGCACTCACGACCGAGCCGGGCGACGTCACGGTGCACTTCGGCCACACGCTGCATGCCGCGCCGCCGCCGACAGACCCCGATGCCTACGGGCGGCGGGCGCTCTACCTCTCCTTCGTGCCACCACTGACCTTCGAGATGGTCGGCCCCGGACAGGGCTACAACGACGTGCTCTTCACCAGGAGCGAGGGCCATGTGCAGCACGCCGACCAATTCCGTTGAGATGATCGGAGACCCGACATGACTTCCAAGGCTGACTTCACGAGTGAAGAGTGGGAGCTGGTACTCGAGGCACCGCCCAGCGCGGGCATGATCGTGATCACCGCCCAACGCGGAGGATCGTTCCGCGAGACCTTCGCCATGGCGAAGTCCTACGCAGAAGCACGAACGCAACACGGGAACAGCGAACTGCTCGACGCGATCGTCGCCGCCAAGCCCGAGCGCGACCATACGCACTACCACTCCGCCGAAGCCCTCAAGGAGCACGGACTGCAGCACCAGCGTGACGCAGTCGCCCTGCTGGCCAAGAAGGCCACGCCGGAGGAGGTCGACGAATATCGCCGCTTCATCGTGACGCTGTCGCAGCACGTCGCCGCGGCGCACCGGGAGCACGGACAGGACGTGAGCGAAGCCGAACAGGCGGCGATCGACGACATCACAACCGCCCTGGGCGCCGCCGCAGCGGGTTAGGGATCGGGGCCCGTCAGGTCCATCCGCAGGCGGGTCAGTGTCGAGGCGCTGATCCGCCACTCCTCGCCCACACGTTGGTACTCCTCGTGATAGTGACCGTCACCACGCAGCCGGGTGCCGTCGGGCCACACGATCTCGTCGTGGAGCGCCCAGACCCCCGTCGCCGTGGTGGGCGAGGTGAGGGTGATCTCGGGCATGTGCCCGTGGTGCACGGTGACGGCGCCGGCCAGCGTTTGCTGCAGGAACACCACGAACGGCTCGGCACCGGTGACCACCCCACCGCCGGAGGCCGTCGTGTCCATGACGACATCGTCGGTGAAGACCTGACGCATGCCCGCCCAGTCCTTGGTGTCCATCGTCCGGAAGTAACGCGCCTTCAGCTGCCTGATCGCCTCGACGTCATCCACCGGCCGCTCCTCCTTCGCGCTCAGGAATAGCGCGCCGCCCGCGTGCCCGGTGGGTTGTGGGTGCCCGGGACGGCGTCGGGATTCTCCACGCAGACCTCGGACTCCAGCCCGTCGGGGTCCCGGAAGAAGAGGCTCAGCATGGGCCCGAAGTCGGTGACGAAATCGTCGGCCAGGCCGCGGGCCATGAGCCGCTCACGGATGGTCTCGAAGTCCTCAATTGACGCGGCCTGCAGCGCCAGATGGTCGAGGCGGCCGCGCCCGAACATCGGGGTCTGGCGATCGGCTTCCTCGTTCCCCTCGATCTGGAAGACGTTGAGCTCCGCCCAGTCACCGACCCTGATGATGGACAGGCGAGGTCCACGCCCTTCGGCGAACTCGGACCCGTCCCGCAGGATCTCGGCGTCGAAGACCTCCCGGTAGAAGTCGTTGAGGCGCGAGGCGTCATGAGTGATCACGGCGACGTGATTCAGTCCCTTCAGCAGCATGGTGTTCCCGCCTTCAGTCGACGATCTCGCTCGTCTGCAGCACGGGCGTGATGTTCGTGTAGTTGGCGACGTCGGCCATCACGAAGGCAGTGCCCTCGGAGGCCATGGCCTGGTGCAGCGCGTCGAGGGAGTCGAACGTCATATGGACGGCCGCCACGTGCGGTCCGTCGACACCCTTGTCGATCTCGGCGCTCAGCGGCGACCAGGTGCGCTTGACCAATGGGATGTGCTTCTCCCGGTAGTAGTCGTGATCGAACGACGCGCCGTCGGTCGCCGGATAGAAGACGGACACACGGATCATGGCTGCTCCCTTACTCGACTCCTCGCAGTCTGCCAGCTTCTAGCGGAAGTCCCTGCTCGCCGGCACCGCCGTTCCCACCACCAGCGCCTCCACCCGCTCGGCGTCGAAGCTGACCGCCCCCTGGCCCTTGCGCACCCGGCCGCGGATCAACAACACGGGTGCGTGGCGGGCCACATGCTTCCAGCGGGCCCAGGCGCCGCGGGAGAAGACCACGTTCACATGGCCGGTCTCGTCCTCGAGGTTCACGAAGACCGCGCCCCGAGCCGTCTCGGGGTGCTGGCGGTGCGTCACCACGCCGGCGACGGACGCCCTGTCGCCGTCGTCACGGGACTCCAGCTCGACGGCCGTCCGCACGTCCATGGCTTCGAGCCGCTCCCGGGCGAGGTGCATGGCCGTGCGCTCGGGCGCCAACCCCAGTGCCCACAGGTCGTCGCCCACCGCGTCGTAGAGGCTGGGCGTCGGCAACGTCGGCGCCTCGGCCCCCACCACCATCCCGGGCAGGCGGTCCGGCGTGCCCTGGGCCGCCGCGCCGGCCGCCCACACCAGCCGGCGCCGGGAGGCCGTGCCGCTCTCCCCCTCTCCGTCTGCCCGCTCGGGAGCCTCGGGATCGAGCGCGCCGGCGGCGGCCAACGTCTCGAGCTGCGACTGGGTCGCCCCCACCCGCCGCACCAGATCCTCGCCACCGACCCAGGGGCGCCCGGCCACGATGCGCGCCGCCGTGGTGTCGCCCACGCCGCGCACCGACCCCAGCCCGAGGCGTAGCACCGCCTCCCCGGGCCAGCCCGATTCCAGTGATGCCCCCACCTCGGAGCGGTTCACGTGCGGCCGGCGCACGCGCACGTCGTGGCGGCGGGCGTCGGCCACCAGCGACTGGGGTGACCAGAACCCCATGGGCTGCGAGTTCAAGAGGCCCGCGGTGAACGCCGCCGGGTAGTGGTGTTTCAACCAGGCCGAGGAGTACACCAGGTGCGCGAACGACACCGAGTGCGACTCGGGGAATCCGAAGTTGGCGAAGGCGGCCAGGGCGTCGAAGACCTGGTCCGCCACCGCTCCCGTCACGCCACGCGCCGCCATGCCGTTGAAGAGCCGCTCCCGCATCTTCTCCATGCGCGCCGCCGAACGCTTGGCCGCCATGGCCTGGCGCAGCTCGTCGGCGTCGGCCGCGCTGAAGCCGGCGATGGCCACGGCCATCTCCATCAACTGCTCCTGGAAGAGTGGGACCCCGAGCGTGCGCTCGAGGATGGGCTCGAGCAGCGGATGCAGGTAGGTGACCTTCTCCTCGCCCCGGCGACGCCGGATGTAGGGGTTCACCGCGTGGCCCTGAATGGGGCCGGGCCGGATGAGCGCCACCTCAATGGCGATGTCGTAGAAATTGCGCGGTTGCACCCGGGGCAGGGTCCCCATCTGGGCCCGGCTCTCGACCTGGAAGACCCCGACCGTGTCGGCCCGGCACAGCAGGTCGTAGACCGCATCCTCCTGGGGCAGCTGCCCCAGGTCGATCTCCACCGAGTAGAAGGCGCGCACCAGGTCGACCATGCGGTGCAGCGCCTCGAGCATGCCGAGCCCGAGCAGGTCGAACTTCACCAGGCCGATGGCGGCGCAGTCGTCCTTGTCCCACTGCAGCACGCTGCGCCCCGGCATGCGCCCCCACTCCACCGGGCACACTTCGACCACGGGCCGGTCGCACAGCACCATGCCGGCCGAGTGGATACCGAGGTGGCGCGGCCGGTCCAGCACCTCGGCCGCCAGCTCGGCCACCAGCGGGGGCATGCCGCCACCATTGCCATCGCCGGCACCGGCCGCCTCGTACACCGCCGATGCCGAGGACCGGCCGCGCCCGTGGCCCGCGTCGATACCGGCCGACCACGCGTCCACCTGCTCCTGCGTGAAGCCGAACGCCTTGCCCACATCGCGCACGGCCGAGCGCGGCCGGTAGGTGATGACGTTGGCCACCTGGGCGGCATGGCGCCGCCCGTAGCGTTCGTACACGTACTGAATGACCTCCTCGCGTCGCTCCGACTCGATGTCCACGTCGATGTCCGGCGGCCCGTCACGCGCCGGCGAGAGAAAGCGCTCGAACAGCAACCCGAGATCGACGGCATCGACGTTGGTCACGCCGAGCGCGTAACAGACGGCCGAGTTGGCCGCCGAGCCGCGGCCCTGGCAGTAGATGTCGAGCCGCCGGCATACCTGAGCGATGTCCCACACCACGAGGAAGTAGCCGGCGAAGCCCAGCTGGCCGATCACCGCCAGCTCGTGCTCGATCTGCTCCCAGGCGCCGGGCACCCGCTCGGCGCCTGGCGGGCCATAGCGGGCCATGGCCCCCTCCGTCACCAGCTGGCGCAGGTAGCCCTGCTCGTCCATGCCGGCGGGGACGGGGAAGTCGGGCAGCCGCGGCGCCACCAGGCGCAGGTCGAAGGCGCAGGCACGACCGAGCTCGGCGGCACGCTCGACCACGCCGGGCCAGCGGGCGAAGCGCCGGGACTGCTCGGCGGCGGAGCGCAGGCAGGCCGCCGGGGCCGACGGCAGCCAGCCCTCCAGCTCGGCCAGGGGGCGACGCGCCCGCACGGCGGCGAGCGTGGTGGCCAGCCGGAAGCCGGCCGGCGTGGCGTAGTGCACGTTGTTGGTGGCCACGGCGTCGACGTCCCACTCGACGGCGAGGCGGGCCAGCGCGTCGTTGCGCGCCGTGTCGAGCGGGTC
>DATAXG010000103.1:0-22539 GCA_036273055.1 Acidimicrobiales bacterium
CTCCTTCACCCGCTCCTCCCGGGAGATCTGGGCCTTGATGCGGGCCTCGGCGTCGGCCCGGTCGAAGCCGCGCTGGGACAGCAGCCGTTGCAGTGCGACGTCCGTCGGGCAGTCCACCACCACCACCTTGTGCAGCTTGACCGTCTCGCGGTGGAGGGCGGTGAGGAGCGGGATGGCCAGGACCACGATGTCGTCGGTCTCGGCCAGGGCGTCACGGGCCCGGATCATGGCGATGCCGATCGCCGGGTGCGTGATGGCGTTGAGGGCCAGCCGCGACTCCTCGTCGGCGAAGGCCACCGCCGCCAGGCCCGGGCGGTCGATGGTGCCGTCCGCCTGCAGGATCCCGGGCCCGAAGCGGTCGATCAGCGGCTGGTAGGCCGGGCCGCCCGGCGCCACCACGTCACGGGCCACCTGGTCGGCGTCGACGAGCACGGCACCCCGCTCGACCAGCAGGTCGGCGACGGCGGACTTCCCCGAACCGATGCCGCCCGTGAGGCCGACGGCCAGCATCAGCCCAGGGATGCCCGGCGCGGGGAGCGGACCACCGCGAAGAGGACGAGGGTCGTGTCGTCGAGCTCGTCGGTGACGAACCAGTCCTCGGCCGTGATGCCGGTCGCACCGCCCGAGTCCTCCTTGGCCACCAGCTTGTAGGCCAGTGGCAGCAGGCGGGTGTACGACCACACGTACCAGGAGTGCGGGATCCGGTGGCGCACGTCGAACACGTCGAGGCCGAGAAGCTTGTTCGCCTTGACCCGTCGCGCCGCCAGGTCGGCCTTCACGTGGGGCGCGGCGTCGACGCCGCCCAGCCACACGTCGTCGAAGTGCCGCTCCAGCATGGAGCGGAGCTCCTCGCGCTCGAAGAGGTGCGAGTGGAACGGGTTCTCGAAGTCGGCCGGTTTGTTGGGGGTCAGGACACAGGCCACCCCGTCGTCCTTGAGGACCCGCGCCATCTCGGCCACGTGGGGCTCGGGGTCCGTGAAGTGCTCGATCAGGTGCGACGAGCAGACCCCGTCGAAACTGCCGGTCAGGAAGCCGAGGCCCAGGGCGTTCATCTGGGCGACCCGGAGGCCCTCCGGACCGTAGCGGGCGGTGGCCGTGGCGGCGGCCTCCGCGGAGTAGTCGGCGCCGACGACCTGGCGCTCCGGCCCGAGGAAGCGCGCGGACTCGAAGCCCTGGCCGCAACCCACGTCGAGGATGCGTCCCTGGCCGATGCGGTCCAGCACGGCGCGATAGCCCGCCTCGTGGAGCGCCAACAGGGAGTCCGGGGTGACGCCCTGTTGCGGCCGCTCGCCCGTCAGGCGGCTCTTCGTGCTGGTCACCACGGACGCTCTCCCTTCGTGTGACACTCCGGGGTGCCGCTGGCTGCTTACACTACCCGGCGACCTTCACCCCCTTCATGACCACCACCACCCCCACTGTCACCGCCCCCCGGGGGCGGCACGCGGCCCCCAAGCCGGTGCGGGCGATCGGCAGCAAGTGGTGGTGGATCGGTGGGGCCGGCTTCCTGGCCATCTTCGCCTACGCACCCCTGCTGGCGGTGCGCCCGGGTGTGGTCACCCCGGACACCAAGACGTACCTCTATCTCGACCCGCTGCGCTTCCTGAAGCAGGTCGCCTTCATGTGGGACCCCACGGTGGGCCTGGGCACCGTCACCCACGAGTACATCGGCTACCTGCTGCCCATGGGCCCCTTCTTCGCCGTCTTCCACCTGCTGGGCGTGCCGGTCTGGGTGGCCCAGCGACTCTGGCTCGGCTCCATCCTCATGGCCGCCGGCGTCGGGGTGCTGTACCTGTCGCGCATCCTCGGGCTGCGCGGCCCGGGGCCGACGGCGGCCGCGCTGGCCTACATGCTGTCGCCCTACTTCCTGCAGTACGCCGGGCGCATCTCGGTGATCCTGCTGCCCTGGGCCGGCCTGCCGTTCATGCTGGGCCTCACCATCGTGGCGCTGCGGCGGGGCGGTTGGCGCGAGCCGGCCCTGTTCGCCGTGGTGGTGGCGCTCGTGAGCGGCATCAACGCCAGCTCCATCATTTACGTGGGCGTGGCGCCGATCCTCTGGATCCTCTACGCCGTGGTCGTCCTGCGCGAGTCGACGTGGCGCCATGCCGTCAGCACCGCGCTGCGCATCGGGGTCCTGACGCTGGGGGCCTGCCTGTGGTGGATGGCCGGGCTGGAGGTCGAGGCGGCCTTCGGCGTCAACGTCCTGAAGTACACCGAGACGGTCCCCTCGACGTCGCAGACCTCCAACCCGGCGGACATCATCCGGGGTCTCGGCTACTGGTACTTCTACGGGTCCGACCATCTGGGCCCCTGGACGACGGCGGCCGTGCGCTACACCCAGGAGATCTGGCTGCTGGCCACGTCGTACGCGGTGCCCGTCCTGGCGCTGGTGGCCGCCGCGTTCGTGCGCTGGCGCGAGCGCGCCTTCTTCCTGGTGCTGCTGTTCGTGGGGCTGATCCTCTCCGTGGGCCCCTTCCCCTTCTCCAACCCGACGGTGATCGGCGGCGTCCTCAAGGCCTTCATGACCGACACGACGGCGGGGCTGGCCCTGCGGTCGACGGACCGGGCCACGCCGGTTGTCCTCCTGGCCCTCTTCATGCTGCTGGGCAGCGGGCTGTCGGCGCTGTGGTCGCGCTTCCACATCGCCGGCTTCGTGACCGCCGTGCTGGTGGCCGGCCTGGTGGTGGCCAACAACCCGTCGCTGTTCCTGGGCGACACCATCGCCAACAACTTCACGCAGCCGGCGTCGCTCCCCTCGTACCAGCTGGCCGCGATTCAGCACCTCAACGCGACACACCCCGGCACGCGGGTCTTCGCCATTCCGGGCAACGACTTCGCCGCCTACCGCTGGGGCGACACCGTGGACACGCCGCAACCGGCTTTCCTGAACCGGGACTTCGTCACGCGCGAGCAGCAGATCCTGGGCTCCATCGCCACGGCCGACACGCTCTACGCCACGGACGGCCCGCTGCAGGACGGCACGGCCAACCTGAACGCGCTGGCACCGATGTCCCGCCTCATGGGCGCCGGCGATCTCATGGTGGAGTACGACCAGCAGTACGAGCGCTACGGGGTACCCCAGCCGCAACTGCTCGCGCTGCAACTCCTGCAGACGCCGCTGGGGCTGACCGACCCCATGTCCTTCGGCGTGCCGCGGCCCAACACGTCGGTGGACTCCACGCTCAACGAGCAGGACCTGTCGGTCTCGGGCAATGTCGGCTGGCCCTCCCCCGTCGTCACCTACACCGTGCCCAACCCGCGGGCGATGGTGCGGGGCGAGTCCGACACCGGGGCCGTCGTCATGGAGGGTGACGCCACCGGCCTCAACAACCTGGCGGGGCTGGGACTCCTCGACACGGACAGCGCCATCTACTACGCCGGCACGCTGGCCGGTCAGACGACCCGGCTGCAGGGCCTGGCCTCGCAGGGCGCCCAGCTCGTGCTCACCGACACCAACCGCAAGCAGGCCTTCCGCTGGGACACCCTCACTGCGAACTCGGGCTACACCGAGACGCCGAGCGAGGATCCGGCCAAGACCGACCTGAGCGACAGCCCGATCGAGCTGTTCCCCGGCACGGGCATCGCGAGCAAGTCGTACGCCTCCTACGTCGGCGCGGTGAACGTCACGGCGAGCAGCTACGGCAACTCGGTGTCGTACACGCCCGAGGACCAGGCCTTCAGCGCCATCGACAACAACTTCGACACGGCCTGGATCACGGGCACCTTCGTGCCGAACCCCAAGGGCGAGTGGTGGCAGTCGCAGTTCACCAACCCGGTCACCACCGACCACATCACCCTGGTGCAGCCCCAGCGCGGCGACCGCTCGCGCTGGGTGTCGAAGGTGACGCTGACCTTCGACGGCAAGAACCCCGTGACCTACGCGCTCAACGCATCTTCGCACGTGACGTCCGGCCAGGCGCTGACGTTCCCCAGCCAGACCTTCCACACACTGCGGGTCACCATCGACGCCACCACGAACGACACGGTGCCGCCGCCCGCGGCCTCCGCCGTGGGCTTCTCCGAGGTCGAGGTCCCGGGCGTGCAGGTGCACCAGGTGATTCAGATGCCGACCCAGATGCTCACCAGCCTGGGCGGCGCCTCGGCCGCCGACCGCCTGACGGTGGTCATGACGCGCCAGCGCACCTCGCAGTACCCACCGCGCAGCGACCCCGAGACGACGCTCTCCCGCCAGTTCACCCTGCCGACCGCCCGCACGTTCACGCTGGCGGGGAGCGCCAGCCTGTCGGCGCTCATCCCCGACGACGAGGTCGACCGTCTGGTCGGCCGGGCCACGACGCCGGCGAGCACGGTCAGGGACGCCTACTCGTCGGGCCGGCTCCCGGGCGACGTCAACGCGACGGCGTCGGCCACGGTCGACGGGAATCCGACGACCGCCTGGCAGCCCGGGCTCGGGAGCAAGGCGCAGGTGGGGTCCATGCTGACCTACGACCTGGCCAAGCCACAGACCCTGACCGGGCTCGACATGCAGGTGATCGCGGACGGACGCCACTCCGTACCGACGGCCATGACCATCACGTCGGGCACGCAGACACGCAGCATCACCGTGCCGCCGATCGCCGACAGCACGGTGCCCGGCGCGGTCACGACCGTGCCGGTCTCGTTCCCGGCCATCAGTGGCTCGCACTTCGTGGTGACCTTCACCGGCGTCCGCCCGGAGTACGCGGCGAACTACTACTCCGCCGGCCCGCTCGAACTGCCACTGGGCATCGCCGAAATCGGCATCCCCGGCGTCCGGGCGAGCCCGACGCCGGCGGCACTGCCCGGGAACTGCGTGTCCAACCTGCTGACGATCGACGGCCAGCCGATCAGTGTCGCCGTGGTGGGGCCGACCCAGCAGGCCCTCGACGGCGGCGAGTCCCAGATCGTCCCCTGCGGGCCCGACGCCAAGGGCATCACGCTGCGCGCGGGGCCCCACGTCGTGCAGACGGCGCCCGGCCACGGCCCACCCTGCGCCAACGCGCCGACGACCTGCACGGGTTGGAACATCGACCAGCTCGCCCTCGACTCGGCGCCCGGCGGCGGGGCCGCCTCAGGCGCCGTCCCCACCGCGGCCGGCACGCCACAGCTCCCGGCCACCCAGCCGGGGCCGGCCGCCACCGTGGCGGCGACCGCGGTGCACATCGACAGCCACGGGGCGCACGTGACCGGGGCCACCGAGCCCTTCGAGCTCGTCATGGGGCAGAGCGTGAACAAGGGATGGAAGGCGGTGGCGACTCCCGGGCCCGGGGCGCCAACGGGGTCCCACCCCGTCGACCTGGGGCGGTCACAGCTGGTGGACGGGTTCGCCAACGGCTGGCAGGTGACGGCCGCCGATCTGCAGGCTTTGGGGGGCTCGAGTTTCACGGTGCAGATCACCTGGACGCCCCAAAAGGTCATCTGGGCCGCGCTGGCCGTCTCGGCCAGCACCCTGCTCCTGTGCCTCGTGCTGGGTTTCCTGCCCGTGCGGGCCCGTCGCTGGGTGCGTTCGCACCTGCCTCGCCGCCTCCGCGGCCCGGAGGGACCGGAGCCGCCGGAGCGGCCCGCCGTGCCCTTCGACGCCGCCATCCTCTCCTGGCCTGGCGCGCCCGCCCCGAAGGCGCAGCGCCGCCGCGGCTGGTTGCGCTTCCCCCGGGCGCTCCTCATCGGCGCCGCGTGCGGCGCCGCCGCGCTCCTGGTCACCCCGCCGCCGGCCGGGCTCATCGTCGCCGTGGCCGTGGTGCTCGGCCTCCTCGTCCCCTGGACACGGGCGCTCGCCAGCGCGGCCGGGGTGGCGGCCATCGTGGCCGGCTCCATCAACGTGGTGCAGGGGCAGAACGTCCACCACTACATGTCGGGCTCGAACTGGGACGCAGCCTTCACCAACGCCGGCAACCTGATCTGGCTCGGCGCCGTCCTGCTGCTGGCCGACGGCGTGATCTCCGCGCTCGGCCTGCGGGTGGCGAAGCCGCTGCGCCGGCGGAAGCTGCGGGCGCAGCCGCGCCGCGAACCGGTCCCGCCACCGCCGGTCATCGTCGGCATCGACGGATGAGTCGCCGCGCCCCGGTGGGCGCGCCGACGCACTTCAGCTGCCCGGCGTCGCCTCCTCGGCCAACGCTTCCAGGGCGCGACGGGCGGTGGCGTCCCAGGTGAACCAGCGTGCCCGGGCCAGGGCGCCCTTCGAGAGCCGGCTGCGCAGCACCTCGTCGCCCAGGACGCGCCCGAGCGCGCCCGACAGGCCGTCGGGATCCTGCACCAGGAGGCCCGACTCGCCGTCGAGCACGGCGTCCGCGTGCCCGGCGATGGCGGTGGCCACGGCCGGGGTGCCGCAGGCCGCGGCCTCCGTCAGGGTCATGCCCCATCCCTCGCGCTGCGAGCTGCTGGCGACGACCCAGGCCCGGCGGTACCACGCCACCAACTCCGCGTCGTCCACCCGGCCGGGCAGGCTGATCCAGTCGGCGGCGCCGAGCTCCTCGCGCAACGCCTCGAGCGCGGGCCGCTCGTACCCCTCGCCGATGATCACGGCCCGCAACTCCGGGACGTCCCTCTTCAGCGCGGCCAACGAGCGCAGCAGCGCGTCGAAGCGCTTCACCGGCACCAGCCGTCCCACGGCCACCACGAGCGGGGTCGGCGAGCGCTGCCCCCCCGGCGCGTAGCGCTCGTCCACTCCGGGCGGCGCCACGGTCACCCGGTCGGCCCGGAGCCCCAGGAGGTCCACGATCTCGCGGCGCGAGGAGTCGGACAGTGTCACGATGCGGCTCGAGCGGTAGAAGCGGGGGGCGATCCGCCGCTCGGCCAGGTTGCCCAGGCGGGCCAGCGTCGGCGGCAGCACCATGCCCCACATCTCGGCGTGCACGTGGTGCAGGAAGACCAAGCGCGGCCCCTGATACCAGATGGGCGACAGGAACGGCATGCCGTTCCAGATCTCGATGAGGGCGTCACCGGGCCGGTGGCCCATGCGGATCCCCTCCCACGCCGCACCGGGGAACACGGCGTAGCGCCCGGCCTGGCGCAGGACCCGGTAGCCGTCGCGGGTGAGTGTGGCCGGCGCCCCGGGCACAGCCGAGGTGCGGAAGGTGACGTCGATCCCGGCCGCGGCCCAGCGGGAGGCGATCTCGTGCGCGTGGAGCTCCGAGCCGCCCGCCTCGGGGTCGTCGAGATCCCGCCAGGCGACGAAGTGGATCCGCCGTAGGCCGGCCTGGATGGCGATGGACTCCAGGACCTCGGGCTCGCTCAGCTCGTCGTCGTGACGGCCGGCACCGGGACCCGGGCCGGGAGTGGGCGCGGCCGGCACCGGCCCCAGGTCGTCGCCCATCGGGTCAGGTTACCCCCGCGACCTGCCCCGACCGTCGGACCCTGTGGACGATGGCGAACCCGCTCACGATGACCACCAGCACCCCGGCTTGCACCGCCAGATCGACGAACGCCGTCGCCCGCGGCGCCCCGTTCACCGACAGCACGGCCACGGTCAGCACGATGGCGCCGCCCACGAGCACGAGGGCCACCCAGCGCTTTCCGACCGCCAACAGGTACATGGTCAGCACCACCGAGACGCTCAGGAGGATCATGGCGAGCACGAGGGGGGCCAGCGCGTCGGACGCCGACGTGTAGGCGTGATGGAAGACGAGTTGCAGGATCTGCTCCGGGGCCACGACCGCCACGCTCAACAACAGGGCCGAGGGGACGGCGAGGAGCACGAGCACCACGGCGAGCTGCCGCAGCGCGTGACCGCCCTGCCGCCAGCGGATGGCCGCTTCGGGGAGCAGGTACCCGCCGAGCACGACGGCGCCGAAGACGATGGCCTTGCTCGTCACCGACACGGCGGCGTAGGCGCCGCTGTGCGAGGGGTTGTCGCGCCCGACGATCAGCACGTCGATGTTCTGCAGGACGGCCACCATCGACAGGGACACCGACGCCACCACGAGGTCGAGCATGACGGTGCGCTGCACCGAGCGCTTCCCGTCGAGCACCGGGTCGGGCCGCACTGCGGCCACCCAGCTCCCGGGGCGGGGCAGGCGGAGAGCCTGGCGGCCCGACCAGGCGCGCACCGAGGCCCAGCGGGCGTGGGCCGCCGCCACGACCTCACCGACGAGGACGCCGACCGCCGCCCCGGAGGGGCCGAACCCTGCGGCCACGAGCACGACGACGGCCACGACCCGGACGCTCGCCTCCACCACGAGGTTGGCCGCCAGCGGCCGGTAGGACCGGTGGGCCTGCAGGAGGCCGCGGTCCAATGAGAGCAGGACGAAGAAGGCGGCGGCCGTCAGGATGGCGGCAATGCCGATGCCGCTCTGCTGGTTGAGCAGGACGGCCACGCTGTTCCGGCTCGTGAACACGATCACGGCCCACACGAGGACGATGAGCGTGCTCTGCCGGTGCACCCGGCCGGCCCAGCGCTGCACCATGTGTCCGGTGCCGTCCTCGTGCCAGATCGTGACCCGCCGCACGACGGCGACCACGACCGCCGAGCCCGGCATCGACAGGATCAGGTAGAGGCCCGTCAGCTGGTTCAGGACGCCATAGCCGTGGGGCGACAGCAACCGGGCCAGGGCGACCGTGAGGATGACGCCGGCCCCGTTGGCCAGGACGCCGGCGGCGGCCAGTGGGCCCGCCTGCAGCAGGCCGGCGCGCATCGATTCGACACCCGGGTGCGCCTCGGGGTCGAGCAGCAGCTCAGCACCGAGGTTGGGCCCGACAGCGTTGGGGGCGAGGGCCATGGCGGCGGGCACCGCCTCCACCACGACCTCGGCCGCGGGGGTGTCCGCGACCTCGGGGTCGTTCACGTGCCGGCCCTTACCGCCTCGTCCTCCATGCCGATCCGATCGACCGCCGGCAGGATCTGGCGCCGGAGGAGCTCGCCGCCGTCCACGCTGATATGGATACCGTCGCTGGAACGAACGTCGACCCCGGACAACGAGGCGGAGTAGACACCGCTGGGGCTCAACATCCGGTTGAGGTCGATCACGCTGACCACCCCCGGACGGGTCGCGGCCACCTGGCGGACCAGTGCGTTGTAGGCCCGCACGCGCGCCGGGGTGTTCTCCGAATAGGGCTGGCCGTCGGGCTGTCGGGCACTGGGGTCGAGGTAGGGCATGGTGAAGAGCACCACTTTGGCACCAAACGAGTGCAGGATGGTGATCGCTGACTGCAGGTCGGCGGTCAGGTGCTGGTTCCAGGCGGGCTCGCCGATGTGCACCCAGCGCCCGTCGAGCAGGTGGTCCGTCACCTCCCAGCGTCCGAGGCCGAGCGCGACCACCTGGGGCCGCTGCCCGGCGACGAGGAACGGCCAAAGCCCGCGCCAGTTGTCGCAGCCCGGTGTGGCCGGGCCGGCCGCGTCCGAGGTGAACACCTGGAGCTGCGGGTCGAGATCGCAGCCCACTGTGGCGTCGTCGGTCACGCTGACGCCGTACTCCTGCCGGGCGTCCACCGAGAGGCCCATGCCCAACGTCATGGCGATGGAGTCGCCGAGGACGAGGAGCCGTACCGGACGGGTGCCGTAGGCACCGGAGTGCTCCAGCGAAGCGTGCTCCGACGCCGTCAGGCCGGGGGGCAGAGGGAAGACCACGTGGGACCCGCCCGAGGCGTCGGCCCGGGCCACGGGCGCTGCTGCTGCCGGTGGGTTCGTCAGGACCGGGAGCGCGACGCAGGACAGGACGAGGCAGGCGGCACCCGACAGGCCTCGCACACCCCAACGCCTCACGCCAGCACCGTCCTCTCGCGCCTTCCACCTTCGCCCGGGACGGCCGACCACGTCCGATCGGTCGAGGCGCCGCCGGAGGTTCGCAATGCGCGCGCCCGACTCCTCCTCGTCGGCCGATCCCGGCCGCGGCTTGAGTATCCCATCCCCCGCCCTCAGGGGGCGTGCTGCGCTCCGCCGCTGACGCAGTTCACGACCTGCAGGGTGGCCCGGAAGACGCCGCGCCTCCCTTCCGCCGCTGCGGTGCAGGTCGCCAGCGTGCCGGCCGCCAGGATCAGCGGGTGCGTCAGCCTCAATTGCACGTTGTCCCACACCCAGGCTCCGGCCTCAATGGTGGGCCGGCGGCCCAGGGCGGCCGTCATGAAGGCGGCGGCATACGTGGGGTCATGTCCCTGTTCCGCCCGGGGGGCGGCGGGGTCGGTGGCGATGACCACCGTGTTGACCCGCCACACGCCCAGCGCGTGGCGCACGGCGGCGTACTGCGCGGGCGTCCCCGCCGGCTCACCCTGGCCGACCCCGAAGTCGAGCACGCTCAACACCTTGAAGCCGGCCTGGGCCGACCCGGCCCGGGCCTCGACACCCTGGGGCCCGCCGCCACCCGCCTGGCTGTAGTGCATCCGGTTGACGGCCTGCCAGGCCATGGCCGACTGCAGCCCGGAGAACGGGGCGGGGTAGGACAACAGGACACGTCCGGGTGGCAGCGTCGGCGCCACCTTGGTGTACCAGGGCGGCAGTGTCACCGGCTGCATGGCGAAGGGCAGCCGGTCGCCGAAGACGACGCCCATCGGCACGAGCGCGACCGCCGCCACGGCGAGCGCCCCGAGCGCCCCGAGCACGCCGCGCCACTGCGGCAGGAGCCGGTACACCCGCTCCAAAATGACGGCCAGGACGACGGCGGCGGCCAGGTACCCGACCGCCATGAAGCGCTGCTCAATGATGTTCTCGAGCACCGGGATGCGGGTGAAGACCCAGGCCGGTTCCCATTGCCCGTGGCGCTCCCCGAGCGAGCAGGCGGCGCAGACCACGACGGCGAAGCCGAAGAACCAAAGGCGGCGGTCCCGCCAGAAGGACATGACACCGGCCACCATGACGGCCAGGAAGCTCCAGCCGAGGTACGCGGCGGAGGCGAGCGGAGCACCCTCGTAGCCGCCGAGCGCGAAGAACACGTTCTTGCGGGGTGGGTAGCCCGTCGTCACGAAGCTCGACGGGATGAAGCCGCCGATCACGCCGACGTTGGGCCACACCAGGCCCGCGAGGCTGGCCGGCCCCTTGAGCGCGAACCAGACGGGCCAGGCCAGCAGCACCAGTCCCAGGCCGAGCCCGATGGCAAGCGCCTTGGCCGCATGCGGGAAGCGGGCGCGTACCTGGGCCGGCTTGGTCACCAGTGCGGCGGCCACCAGCACCACGACGCAGATGAGCACGACGACAGCCACGATGGCCAGGAGCTCGGAGGAGAGGAAGAACTGCGCGAAGAGGAGGACGGCCAGCAGGACGCCGGTCCAGAGGACGCTGTGCCGCTGGCGGATCAGGATCTCGTCGAGGACGGCCAGGATGAGCGGCAGCAGCATGAGCGCCGCCGTCATGAGGTGGCCGAATTCCAGGCTCGAGAGGACGAAGGGCGAGAAGCCGTAGAGCAGGCCGCCCACGAAGGCGGCCGGGGTCCAGGGCGCCCAGCGCCGGATCACGACGAAGGCGGTGAAGGCGGTGAGCGCCGGCGTGATGGTCGAGGCCACGTTGAGCGAGGCCACGGGCCCCCAGATCCACGTCACCGGCACGAGCGGGAGGCTCAGGCCTGTGACCGAGGTCTGCGCCAGCAGGTTGATGCCGTGCGGGTGGAAGAGCGCCGTCGAGAAGAACGGATTCTGCCCGTGGGACAGCGCGGTGGCAGGCCACTGGAAGAACCACAGGAAGAGCGCGGGGTCCCCGCAACCGCACAGTGTGTGTGTCGTTGCGCCCTCGGCCCAGGCGTGGATCCACAGCGCGAACCCGAGCGCGAGATACAGCAGCCCCGCGACCACGAGGGTCATCCATGTGCGCCACCACGACCGCCGCGCCGTACTCGGCGCGTGCTCAGCCAGCTTCGAGCGTGCCTGCCGTGGCGCTTGTGCGGCGCGGCAGCACCGGGGCGTCCCGTCCGGTCGACCCCGCCTCGTGGTACTCCTCCTCGACGTTGACCGACCAGATGTCGTGGCCGGCGCCGTGCATGTTCTCCACCGTCAGCATGGCGGTGTACATGGAGTGGTCCTGGTTGTTGTACTTGTGCATCCCGTTCCGGCCGACCGGGTGGATGTTGGGCGCCTCGGTCTCGATCCACTTGCGGATGGTGCCGACGTTGGCCTTGTAGCTGAAGTCGTAGTACGGGTATGCCTTGGGCACGCGCACGACGTAGCCGTGCTCGACGTCGCCCTCGGCCGCCAGCCCGAGCGAGATCAGCTCCTTGGTGCCCAGCGCGATGAGCTCGTCGTCGGAGGTGTTCCACATGGCGTCGCCCTCGAAGACGAAGTACTCGAGGCCGAGGCAGGTCCGCCCGTCCTTGACGAGATAAGGCGACCACGACCCGTAGTTCTGGATCCGTCCCACCTCGACATTCGTGGCGTGGATGTAGATCCAATTGTCGGGGAAGCTGCGCGACTCGGGCACGACGAGCGCCACCGTGAGGTAGTCGCGGTAATGCAGGTCGTCGGCGGCCGCCAGCACTTCGGGCGGCGGGGGCGGCGTGATGGTGTGCACCAGCTCGCGCATCGGCATGGTGGAGACGACGTGCGAAGCGGCCACGGTGTGCTCGGCGCCACCCTGCACGTAGGTGGCGGCCACGGCGCGGCCGCCCTCGACCGTGATGCCGGTCAACCGCGCCTCCATCTCCAGGATCCCCCCGGCGGCCTGCACCTTGCCGGCGCAGACCTCCCACATCATGCCGGGGCCGTACTTGGGGTACTGGAATTCCTCGATGAGCGTTGTGATGTCGGTCTGGCCGCGCTTGGGCAGGATGGAGTTGATGACCGCCTTGCGGAGGTCGAGGTTCTTCACCCGCTGGGCCGCCCAGTCCGCGGGCATGTCGGCCACCGGCACCCCCCACACCTTCTCCGTGTAGGTCTTGAAGAAGGTGCGGTAGAGGCGCCACCCGAAGCGCTTCACCAACCAGTTCTCGTAGTTGGACTCGTCCTTGGGCGGGTGGACGCGGGACCACAGGTACGAGCAGACGATCAGGACGCCCTCCCAGAGCGCGATGTTGCGCAGCACGTTGAGCGCCCGCAGGGGGTAGTCGAGGAACTTGCCCTTGTAGTAGATGCGGCTCATGCGGGGGCGCAGCATGAAGTCGCCCTCGGGCAGGATCTCGTGCCAGAGCGCCTCGACCTCGTCGACCTTGGTGAAGAAGCGGTGGCCGCCCAGGTCGAAGCGCCAGCCGTCCCGCTCCACCGTGCGGCTGATGCCGCCGACCACGTCGTCGGCCTCCAACACGACGGGGCGCTCACCCAGCTTGGTCAGGAGATATGCCGCCGTGAGGCCTCCAGGACCCGCGCCGGCGATGACGACGGGCGCTTCTTCGGTGGCGGTCACGATGGAGGCAGGTTAGTGGACCCCCCAGAACCCCCCGGGGAGGGTCAGGAACCCGGGGTGGAGTACTCGGTCAGGTTCATCGGCTCGAAATACCGGGCTTCGTGGCTGGTCACGACGAAGCGGCCGCTGCCGCCGTTCTTCGTGGCGGAGGCCTGCAGGTCCTCCTCGATGAGCTCGCACTTGACGCCGTACTTCTTGTACATCGGCTCCCAGACCAACCACACGTTGTGGTCCGTCCCGGCCCGCTGGGCCACGTCGGCGGCGAAGGCACTCGGGCTGGCGTTGTGCACGGTATCGGCGTAGTCGACCCAGTCGACGGTGGCGGGCCCCGTCCGGCGCGGGAACGTGACCATGTCGTACTGCGATGGATCCTCCATCTGGCGGTAGACGGCCGGGCCGAGCTGGTCGGGGCAGAAGGCAATGACGTCCCCCGGCTTGGCCCCTGCATTGATGGCCGCCGCCACGGCGCCCGCCTGGGTCCGTTGAGTGGTGACGTTCTGGGCCGAGGACGCCAGCCCCGCCACCACCGCCAGCCCGACGGCCACGACGCGCACCCTCGGGTTGAGCAGCGTGGTCGTCCCGAGAGCCACGAGGAGGAGGAAGGGCAGGAAGACGACCGCGGCGTAGCGGGCCGAATAGGCCGTGCCGGTGAGGACCCCGCCGGCGAGCGCGACGAGCAGAGCACCGAGCACGACGAAGCCGAGGCTGCGCGCCCGGGGCCGGGTGCGCAGGTCGAGCTCGATGACGCGTCGTGACCGGGCCGCGCCGAACACGGCGAGTGCCAGGAACGCGAAGTAGATGACGGCCAGGAGGCGGCCCTGGTTCGTCCCCGTCTGCTGGGTGGAGCCCTGGTTGTCGGTGAACCCGGTGAGAACGTTCACGAGGTCGGCGAAGGTTGGCGTCGGCGCCCACGGTGTCCCCGTGTGCTGGGCCTGGAAGACGAGCGTCGGCACCCAGGGCACGAAGAGGAGGCAGCCTGCTGCCAGCGCCACCAACGCGGCCCACGGTGCCGCGTCCGGATGCCCCTGCCGCCGGCTGTGCCACACCGACACGACGAGCCAGATACCCACCATGGCCACCAGATAGATCGCCCAGTACTGCGTGTAGAGGAGCGCCGCCGTCACGACGGCGACCGCGACGACGTTGCCCGGACGCGGCTGGTCGACGGCGCGGGCCAGGGCCAGATACCCGCAGCCGGTCAGGAGCATGACGAGCGCGTACATGCGGGTTTCGGTGGCGAAGTACACCGCGAAGGGCGCGCTGGCCAACAGCACGACCGTGGTCCAGGCCACCGCCCGCCCCCCGAGTCGCCGCCCGCAGAGCCAGGCCACCGGGAGCGTTGCCACGGCGATGAGGCCGGACAGGGCCCGCACCGCATCGCTGGACTGCCCGAAGAGGACCATCCAGAAATGCAGGAGGTAGTAGTAGAGCGGCGGCGCCCCGTCCTGCTTCAGTGCACCGGGGATGGCGTGCAGGGGCAGCCGGGCGATGTCGACGGTGAGGGCTTCGTCGAACCACAGGCCGGATCGGGTCCAGAACCGGAAGAGCAGACCGGCGGCGACCACGAACCCCACCGCGATGCCGACGGCGAGGCGCGTGCGACCGGCGAGCGGAGAAGCCTCCTCAGACATGGGCCGCATGGTAGGACAAGGGGCCTGAGGTCTAGGATCATCCGCCGCCGGGGGAGGCCGGCGTGGGGGAAGGGAATCGACACCGCGAAGGGGGGAAAGGGGCACCGTGACCCGTTACATCGCAAAGCGGTTGGTGCTGCTCTTGATCATCATCATCTTCGTGTCGATCGCGACCTTCTTCTTGGTCCATCTCCTCCCCGGCAATCCCACCGACACGATCCTCGGGCCCAACTCCACGCCGCAGAACGTGGCCGCGCTGAACCACCAGCTGGGCCTCGACAAGCCGCTGTGGCAGCAGTACTTCATCTGGATCGGTCATGTGTTCCAGGGCAACCTGGGTCAGTCGTACACGACGCACCAGTCGACGTGGACCATCATCACGCAGTCCTTCCCCATCGACCTCGAGCTGATCATCTTCTCCCAGATCCTCGCATTCGCCATCGCCTTCCCCATGGCCATGCACTCCGCTCGCCGGCCCAACGGGCTCTTCGACCAGGCGTCCAACAGCACGACGTTCGCCATGCTGGCGCTGCCGCCCTTCGTGATCGCACCGGTCCTGGTGCTGATCTTCGCCGTGCACTGGCACATCTTCCCGGGGCCGGCGTCCTACGTGCCGCTCACCCAGCAGTTCTGGTCCAACATCCACACGATGTTGTTACCGTCCATCGTCCTCGCCCTCGGTGGGATCGTCGTCTACTTCCGCTTGCTGCGCAACGACCTCATCTCCACCTTGCAAGAGGATTTCATCACCATGGCCCGGTCGAAGGGGTTGTCCGATCGGCGCATCATGTGGCGCCACGCCCTCCGGCCCTCGTCCATCTCGCTGCTGGCATCGGCCGGCGTCACCATCGGGAGCCTGATCGCCGGCACCTTCATCGTCGAACTCCTGTTGCAGATGCCGGGACTGGGGTACCAGCTCATCTCCGCCGTCAACCAGGACGACTACACCGTGGTGCAGGGCATCACCCTGTTCGTGGCCGTGGCCATCGTGCTGGTCAACTTCATCTTCGACTTCCTGTTCACCATCGTCGATCCGAGGATTGCCCGTGAGTAGCGTCAGCCTGACCAATCCGACCCACGAGGCCTTCGCCGACATCAAGGACGAGATCGAGGCCGAAGAGGCCGCGGACCCCACCAAGAAGAAGCTCGGGTTTCTGTTCTGGCTCTGCATCGGCTGGATCATCCTCGTTGCACTGGCGGCGACATTCGCCAACCTGCTGCCGTTGCCCAATCCAAACCTGGGGAACTACAACAGCGTGCAGAACGCCGGGCCCGGCTGGGGCCATCTCCTCGGCACCGACGACCTCTACCGGGACATCTTCAGTCGCCTCGTCTACGGGGCGCGCGTCTCCATCGTCGTGGGCTTCGGCGGCGCCATCATCGGCCTCGTCGTGGGCGGCATCCCCGCCATGATCTCGGCCTACCGCAGAGGCCGCATCGACACGGCACTCAACACCGGTTCCTACATCGTGCTCGCCTTCCCCGCCATCGTCGCCGTCATTGCGATCGTCTCCTTCTGGGGCAAGTCGCTGTTCAAGATCACGCTCATCATCGGGCTCTTCGCGGCGCCGCTGATCTTCCGGGTCGTGCGGGCCTCGACCCTGTCCTACGCCACCCGGGACTTCGTGCTGGCCGCCAAGGCGCTCGGCGCCAGCGACACGCGCATCCTCTCCCGCGAGATCCTGCCCAACATCATGCCGACGATCGTGTCCTTCGGGCTCATCGCCGTGGCCACCATCGTCGTCCTGGAGGGCTCGCTGGCCTTCCTCGGGCTCTCGGTGCCGCCCCCGACGCCCAGCTGGGGCAACATGCTCAACGAGGGGTCCACACTCCTGACGGGAGCCAAGGGGCAGACCAACCCTTGGTTGGTCATCTTCCCCGCCGGCGCCATGTTCCTCCTTCTCATCAGCCTCAACGTCGTGGCCGACAAGCTACGGGCGTACTTCGACGTCTCGGAGATCAAGCTGTGAGCGGCCGGCGCCTCCTCGAGGTCGACGACCTGCACGTCTCCTTCGCCACCAGTCGCGGCCCGCTCCAGGCGGTCCAGGGCGTGTCGCTCACCCTCGACCAGGGCAAGACGCTCGGGATCGTCGGTGAGTCCGGCTCGGGGAAGACGGTGCTGTCCCGGGCCATCATGGGGCTCCTCCCCCGCGCCTCGACCACGCAGACCGGGTCGGTCCGCTACGAGGGCACCGAGTTGCTCAACGCGCCGAACGACGAGCTGCGCAAGCTCTGGAGCACCCACATCGCCATGGTCTTCCAGGACCCGATGACGTCACTCAACCCGGTGCAGCGGATCGGCAACCAGATCACCGAGCCGCTCAAGATCCACCTGAAACTCTCGAAGAGCGAGGCCAAGGAGACGGCGCTCTCGCTCCTGATGCAGGTGGGCATCCCATCCCCCGTCGAGCGCTATGAGGCCTACCCGGCCCAGCTCTCCGGCGGCATGCGTCAGCGCGTGATGATCGCCATCGCCCTCGCCTGCGCCCCCCGCCTGCTCATGGCGGACGAGCCCACCACCGGCCTCGACGTCACCGTGCAGGCCCAGATCCTCGACCTGCTGGGCCAGCTCCAACGCGACCGCGACATGGCCATGATCCTGGTGACCCACGACCTCGGCGTGGTCGCGACGCGCACCGACGAGATCATCGTCATGTACGCCGGCAACGTGGTGGAGCGGGCGCCCACCAACGTGCTCTTCAAGAGCATGGCCATGCCCTACACGGAGGCGCTCCTCAAGTCGACGCCCCGCATCGGTGAGCCAAGCCACACCCGGCTCACGGCCATTGAGGGCAGGCCGCCCGACCTCCTCAACCCGCCGTCGGGATGCCCCTTCTCACCCCGCTGCCCGTACGCGCAGGACAAGTGCCACGTCGACAAGCCGCCCTTGGTGGAGGCCTCCGCGGGCCACAGCTACGCCTGCTGGTTCCCACTCACGGCGAACGAGCCCGCCCCGCCTGCCCCTGAGCCCGACCCGGTGCCGGCGTGACCGACACGACGGTGAACCCGGTTCCGCTGGCGACCGAGCCGCTGCTGTCCGTCGAGGACCTCCATGTCTCCTTTGGCCGGGGGAACACGGCCGTGCAAGCCGTGGCCGGCATCACCTTCACCATGCGCCAGGGCGAGACGCTCGGGCTCGTCGGCGAATCGGGCTGCGGCAAGTCGACCACCGGACGCGCCGTCGTCCAGGTCGAGAAGGCCACCTCGGGCAAGATCGTCTTCGGCGACACCGAGCTGACCGCGCTGAGCCGGGGCGACCTGCGGACGCTGCGCACCCAGGTGCAGATGATCTTCCAGGACCCGATCTCCTCGCTGAACCCGCGCCGGAAGGTGCTCGACATCGTGGCCGAGCCGCTGACCATCTGGAAGATCGGCAGCAAGGAGGAGCGGGTCGAGACGTCCAGGGCGATGCTCGACCAGGTCGGGATCGACCCCTACGTCAACGGCTCCCGGCGCCCCCGCGAGTTCTCCGGCGGCCAGTGCCAGCGCATCAGCATCGCACGTGCCCTCGTCCTCAAGCCGAAGCTGCTGGTGTGCGACGAGATCGTCTCCGCGCTCGACGTGTCGGTGCAGGCGCAGATCCTGAACCTGCTGCAGGATCTGAAGCAGGAGTACAACCTGACCATCCTCTTCATCGCGCACGACCTCGCGGTCGTCAAGAATGTGAGCGACCGGGTCGCCGTCATGTACCTCGGGCGCCTGTGCGAGATCGCACCCTCCGACCTCCTCTACGAGACACCGGCGCATCACTACACCGCCGCGCTCCTGGCGTCCGCCGTCGAGCCCGACCCCGAGGCCCCGCGGGCAACGGCCGCCCTCACCGGCGAGCCCCCGAGCCCGATCAATCCCCCGTCGGGGTGCCGCTTCCGCACCCGTTGTCCGCGGGCCGAAGCGCGCTGTGCCGAGGAGGTCCCCGAAATGCGGGAGATCGGCCCCGGCCACCAGGTGGCCTGCCACTTCCCCATCGGCACTTGAGCGGCGGCGCCGGGCGCCGGACGGGGCCGCGGCTCGCCGCGGTGTCCTGTGCGCAGTTCCCGGACCAGTACGACGACTGGCCGCTGCTCCGCAGCGCCCTGGCCGAGCTCGGCGTGGACGCCACGACGGCCGTCTGGAACGACCCCGCCGTGGAATGGACGACGTTCGACCTCGTGCTGGCCAACGGCGCCTGGGACAACATCCATCACGTCGACGAGTTCCTGGGCTGGGTGGACGGCGTCGCCTCCTCGGGCGTGCCCGTCCGTAATACGCCGGCCACGCTGCGCTGGAACATCGACAAGCACTATCTCAAGGAGCTGGAGCGGGCCGGTGTCCCGACGGTGCCGACGGTGTGGGCGGAACCGGGCGCCACCCCGGCCAAGGCCGCGGCCGAAGCCGATGCCGCCACGCCCCCCTTCCCGGAGGGCGAGCTCGTGGTCAAGCCGTCCGTCTCCGGCGGCGGCTACCGCACGGCGCGCTACCAAGCCCACGAGCACGAGGCGGCCCGGCGGCACGTGCGCGAGCTCAACGAGGCCGGGCGGACGGCCATGGTCCAGCCCTACGAGCCCCGGGTCGACACCGAGGGCGAGGCGGCGCTGGTCTTCGTCGGCGGCCGATGCACCCACGCCCTGCACAAGGAGCCGATGATCCGCCGGGGAGCGGGGCCGCTCGAGCACCTCATCGACAACCAGGTGGTCACGGGGACGACGGCCACGGCCGCCCAACTCGACGTGGCCGCGCTGGCCCTGGCCGTGGCCGAGGAGCTCGTGGGCCCCACCAGCTATGCCCGGGTCGACCTGGTGGAGTCCCGCGAGCGCGGCCCGGCGGTGCTCGAGCTGGAGCTGCTCGACCCGGTGCTGTTCTTCACGCACCACCCCGACGGTGCCGCGGCGGCGCGCGCGTTGGCCCGGGAGCTCGCCGGCGTGCTGGATCTCGGGTAGCCGGGCCCCCGCCCGGCTGGGGCTCAGTCGCCCTCGGCGGGAGCCTCGACGACAGGCGCGGCCTCGGGTGCCGCGGCGACCTCACCCTCAGCGGGAGCGTCAGCTGCCGTCGCCGGGATGTCATTGCCGTGCTCGTCGGTGGCCGGAGCCACGACGTGCGTGCCCGTCTGCTCGGCGAAGTCGGCCCAGGCCGCCTGGGCCTCGGTCTCGGGGGTGAACTCGCCCTCGGCGTAGTCGAATCCGATGTAGTTGCCCTCTTCGTCGTAGGCGTGCTCGCCGAAGGCCTCGCGGTACTCCTCGGAGACCTCGCCACCCTCGGCGGCCTGCTTGATCGACAGGGAGATGCGGCGGCGCTGCAGGTCGATGTCGATGATCTTGACCCACAGCTCCTCACCCGGCGTGACGACCTGCTCGGGCAGGTCCACGTGGTGCACGGCCATCTCGGAAATGTGCACCAGGCCCTCGATCCCGTCACCGACTTGGACGAAGGCGCCGAAGGGCACCAGCTTGGTGATGCGGCCGTAGACGAGCTGGCCCACCGCGTGCGAGTCGGCGAACTCCTGCCAGGGGTCGGACTGCGTGGCCTTCAGCGACAGGCTGATGCGCTCCTTGTCGAGGTCGACGTCGAGCACCTCCACCTCGATCTCGTCGCCCACCGTCACCACCGACGACGGATGGTCGACGTGCTTCCAGCTGAGCTCGGACACGTGGACGAGCCCGTCCATGCCGCCGAGGTCCACGAAGGCACCGAAGTTGACCACCGAGGAGACGACGCCCTTGCGGCGCTCGCCCGGCTTGAGGTTCGCCAGGAAGTCGCCGCGCTGCTCCTTCTGGGCCTCTTCGAGCCAGGCCCGGCGCGACAGCACGACGTTGTTGCGGTTGCGGTCGAGCTCAATGATCTTGGCCTCGATCACCTTGCCCACGTAGGGCTGCAGCTCACGCACGCGGCGCAGCTCGACCAGTGAGGCGGGAAGGAACCCACGCAGGCCGATGTCGACGATCAGGCCGCCCTTGACGACCTCAATGACGGGACCGGACACCATCTCGCCGTTGTTCTTCTTCTCCTCGATCGTCGTCCAGGCCCGCTCGTACTGGGCGCGCTTCTTGGACAGGACCAGACGGCCTTCCTTGTCCTCCTTCTGGAGGACGAGGGCCTCGACGTGGTCGCCCAGCGAGACGATCTCAGCCGGGTCCACGTCGTTGCGGATGGAGAGCTCGCGGGCGGGGATGACCCCTTCGGACTTGAAGCCGATGTCGAGGAGGACTTCGTCGCGGTCGATCTTGACGACCGTGCCCTCAATGACGTCGCCGTCGTCGAACTCGATGATGGAATCACCCATCGCCTTCTCGAGATCGGCGTCACCGAGGTCGTCGTCGACGATGGTGCGGGGGGTGTAGTTCCCCTCGGCGTCGAAGCTGCCCATCGCTTCGGGGGAGAGGAGGGAGGTGCGTGCGTCAGCCATCGTGAAGCTCCTTGCGGCAGGTGCGACTTGCACCCGCAGGACCGCGCCGGGGTCAGTTCGAGAAATATGGTTTGCGCCGCCACCGGTGCCGGCGGGCAAGGCCTGCCAGCGTAGCAGCTGCTCAGAGGCCTTCTCCCCCGGCCCGAGCCTTTGGCACCGAACCGTTGGCACCGAACCCTTGGCACCTAGCCTTTGGCCGCCGCCCAGCTCGGTCCCGTCGCCATGGAGATGGTGAGGGGGACCTTGAGGTTCGCCGCGCCGCTCAGGGCGGACTCGGTGAGGCGGCGTGCCGCGGCTTCCTCCCCGGCCGCCACCTCCACGATGACCTCGTCGTGCACCTGCAGCACCAGCCGGCTGGACAGCTTCTCGGCCTCCAGGTCCCGGTCGAGGCGCACCAGGGCCAGCTTGAAGATGTCTGCGGCCAGCCCCTGGATGCCGGCGTTCATGGCCTGGCGCTCCGCCGCCTGGCGGACCCGGTAGTTGGACGAGTGCAGGTCGGGCAACGGCCGGATGCGGCCGAACAGGGTACGGGTGGCCCCCGCGATCTTGGCGTCGGCCACGGCGTGGTCCATGTACTGCTTCACGAGCGGGAAGGCGCCGAAGTAGCTCTCCATGATGGCGGCCGCCTCCTCGACGGCCACCCCCAGACGCTGGCTCAACCCGTAGGCCTCCATGCCGTAGGCCAGGCCGTAGGAGACCATCTTGGAGTACTCGCGCTGGGTGTGGCTCACCTCGTCCGGCGTGATCCCGTACACGGCGGCCGCCACCGTGCGGTGCACGTCCGAACCTGTCGTCAAGGCGTCGATGAGGCCGGGGTCCCCCGAGAGGTCCGCAATGCAGCGCAGCTCCACCTGGTCGTAGTCGGCCACCAGGAAGGTGCTGCCCTGGGCCGGCACGAAGGCCCGCCGGAACTGCTTGCCCTGCTCGGTGCGCACCGGGATGTTGTGCAGGTTGGGGCGGTCCGACGAGATGCGCCCCGTGCGGGCCACCGTCTGCCCGAACGACGCGTGGATGCGCCCGTCGGTCGCGATTTCGGCCAGGAGGCTCTCGCCGTAGGTCGAGCGCAGCTTCTCCACCTCGCGGTAGGCCAGCAACGCGTCAAGGATGGGATGGTCCCCCCGCAGGCTCTCGAGCGTCTGGGCGTCGGTCGAGAAGCCGGTCTTGGTCTTCTTGCCGGGGGTGAGGCCGAGCTCGTCGGAGAGGACGGTCCGCAGCTGGGGCGTCGAGTTCACGTTGAACTCGCGGCCGGCGTGCTCCTGCACCTCGGCCTGCAGGGTGGCGGCGGCCTCCTTCAGGGCGTC
>DATAXG010000104.1:0-1755 GCA_036273055.1 Acidimicrobiales bacterium
GCTGACGTCCAGGGCACTTTCATGAAGAAGACGATTTGGATGGTGCACGCCTGGGTGGTGCCGGGCTGGGAGAGCCCGCAGGGCGTGTTCTCACACGACAACCTGCACGTGTACTGCCCCGGCAACACGGACCTGGTCAACGCAATCGGATTCTGCGACCGCCAGTCCTGAGCCCGGCCTTTCCGACCGGTCGGCTGTGACGACGAGGCTGCGCCGACCGCTGGCAGCGGGCATCCTCGGGTGCCTGGCCGTCATTGGATGGGCCGCGCCCGCCGCCGCCCACGCCGCCGTCACCGCCTCGTCCCCAGCGCAGGGCGCGCACCTGGCCAAGATCCCGCACACGGTGACGATCAACTTCGATCAGCCTGTCCAGCCCGATGACGGGGGGCTCATCGTCCTGAACTCGTCGGGTCAGCAAGTCCAGGCGAGCTCGGCGCACCCGTCGCCGGCCACGCTCTCGGCCACGTTGCCGGCGTCCCTCGGCTCGGGCGCGTACGTGTCGGACTACACCGTGACGTCCGTCGACGGACACGTGGTGAGCGGGGGCATCGTGTTCCTGGTGGGGCACGTCAAGGCCGGCTCCATAACCGCGCTGGCACGCCCCCGGACCTCATTCACCAACTGGGTCGACGATTTCGGCCAATTCCTGGTGTACCTCGGCGTCCTGGTGGCCTCGGGCCTGGCCTTCTTCCTGGCCTTCGTGCTGCAATTCGGTGAGGAGCGCCGCCGGCTGCAGCGGTGGACCTACCTGGCCGGCGCGCTGGGGGTTGTCGGCATGGCGGTGACCGGGGCCGCGCAGTCGGCTCTGACGGGCGGCGGGTTCTCGGCCGTGACGCACTGGAGCATCGACACGCAGTCTTTCGGGGGGAAGTTCGGCGAACAGTGCGCCGCGCAGCTCGTGGGCCTGGTGGCCTGCGTGGCCTCGCTGCACTTGCGCAGGACCATCAACCGGCAGTTCGCCGCCTTCTACGGACTCCTCGTGGCGGCGGGAGCCTTCGTGCTCTTCGGCCACGCCCTGGTGTCGCAGGAGCGCTGGCTGAGCATTCCGGCCGACATCGTGCACGTTGTCTTCGTCGCCATGTGGGCGGGCGGCCTGGTTGGGTTGGTCACCGTGCTGCGGAGCCGGACGCGGGCCGCGCGCCTAGCCGGAGAATTCCGCTCGGGTGGCCGCGGCGACGCGGCGGCGGGGGGCGTCCGCAGGCCGGCACCGTCGGGACTGACCCGCGTCGCTGGAGTCGGCACGTCGACGGCGCTCTTGGAACGGCCGCCACTCGCGGCGACGCAACCCACCGGGCCCGGCGCACCCGGCACGCGGGCGGAACCTCGCGATGGCGATGGCGATGGCGATGGCGATGGCGATGGCGATGGCGATGGCGATGGCACGCTCCTGGCCGACACAGCCATGGTTGTCGGGCGCTTCTCGACGATGGCCGGAGTTTCGTTCGCCGGCATCCTCGTCGCCGGCACGCTGCTTGCCATCGTCGAGGTCGGGTCGGTGGCCAACCTCTTCGAGACCGGCTACGGCCAGCTGCTCCTTCTCAAGATCGCCCTGGTCGGACTGCTGCTGTTCCTGGCCTGGTACAACCGTTACCTGCTCCTGCCCGGGCTGTTCTTGGCGGCTGCCGCGGCCCGGCCCGCAGCGCTGTCCCGGGGCTGGCAGCGGCTCGTCTCGACCGTGCGTCTGGAGGCGCTCGGGATGGTGGCGGTCCTCGGGGTCACCGCCGTGCTGGCCAATGGCACGCCGAGCAACGGAGC
>DATAXG010000105.1:0-30811 GCA_036273055.1 Acidimicrobiales bacterium
ACGACGCTTCACGATGGACAGCACGTCGAGCTGACGGGTCTGCCCCACGAAGTAGGCGACGGTGGCGTGACCGGCCTCGTGGGTCGCCACGCGGTCGCGCTCGTTCGGCGTGTAGATGGTCTCGTCGGTGACGCCGAGCTCGACCAGCATCTTGGCCTCAGCGACGTCGGACATCGTCATGGCCGAACGACCATGCGTCAGAGCGATGACCAGCCCCTCGTCCATCAGCCGCTCCAGCGCGGCCGGTGAGTAGCCGAACGTCATACCGGCGACCACGTCGACCGCACCGTGCTCGTCGAGATCGGCCGCGTGCGCCTTCTTGCCCAGGTAGTAGGCGATGATGTCGGCCCGGGCACGGCGACCCGGAAGCCCGAAGTAGATGGAGCGGTCGAACCGCCCCGGGCGGATGAGCGCCGGGTCGAGGTCGTCCTTGCGGTTGGTGGCGCCCACGATCAGCACGTTCGCCGGCACGACGGCAGGCTTGTGCAGCTTGCTGCCGTCGGGAAGGTAGCGGTTGAGCAGGTCGATCCAGGCCCAGGCGACGCGCTGACCCCGGGTTGGCGTGTCGAAGGACTGCAACTGCACCAGCAACTCGTTGACTACTCCGGAGACGCCCTCGGTCCCGCCGCTTCCGCCCATGCCGCGCCGCGTGGCACCAATGGCGTCGATCTCCTCAATGAAGCCGATCGCGCCGCCCTCCTTGCGGGCGTGCTTGCGCAGCTGCTTGAAGAACGAGCGGATCTTGCGGTTGGTCTGTCCGTAGTACATCGACTGGAAGGCCGAGGCGGACACGAAGAGGAAGGGGACATTGGCTTCCTTGGCCATGGCCTTGGCCACGAAGGTCTTGCCCGTTCCGGGTGGCCCTTCGAAGAGCACGCCGCGCCGGGCCGATCCACCCATGGTGTCGCGGAAGGTCTGGTGGGCCAGGAAGAGATTGATGGAGCGCACCACTTCGGCCTTGATGGGATCGATACCGACGAGGTCCTCCAGGCCCACCTGGGTCTCGCCGGGCCGGATGAGTGTGTGAGGTGAGCGCCCGGCCGCCAGGAGGGGGGCCAGCATGACCGCCCCGAGCATGCCCACGATGAGCAGTATGGGTATGGCCGTGCCCAGGCCATGCGGCAGGTGGAATGTAGGGAAGACCCCGTGGCCCGTCACCCGTCGGATCACGACCCAGCCGAGGCCGAGTGCGGCGACGGCCACCAGGCGGCGGAGGCGGGAGACCCGGCGGCGCTCACGGGCCCGGGCCACGTCGGCGCTGCCGAGGATGGTGTCACCGACGATCCCCGAGATGGAGTGGGTGGCCATGCTCCCTGGCGTCTCTTCGCTGGGACGTGCCGAGGTAGGGACCTTTGCGGCAGGCCTACTCATGACCGACTCCGTTCACTCCCCCGAGGACGTATTCCACTGTAGAGAATCCCACAGGTCCTATGACCTTGCGAAGTGACAAAAGTCATAAATAGATGGATTGCTCCCCCTCGAACCTCCTCTGGGCGCTCAGGTGCCCATCAGGAGCATGGATCCCGGATCAACTGCGGCTTTGGCGGACCCGTGCCTGGGCAGGGTTGAATGTGACGCGCCGTCAGATCGGCTGGCGGCACCCGAGCCGGGAGCAGACATGGCCGAGACCACCCAGCGCAACGAGCACCAACTCCTCATCGGGGGCAAGTGGGTCGACGCGTCAGACGGGACCTACGAGATCGTCAACCCCGCCACCGAGGAGATCGTCGGGCTGGCACCCAACGCCAGCGCGGACGACGCCCTGGCGGCTGCGGCGGCGGCCAAGGAAGCCCAGCCCGGGTGGGCGGCCTGGTCGGCCGACGAGCGCGGTGCACTGATGCGCGAGGCTGCGGCGGCCATCCGGGCCAAGTCCTCCGAGCTGCTGCCGCTGGTGATCGCGGAAACGGGGGCGACGGCGACCGTCGGCTCCCGCATGCAGGTGCCCGTGGCGGCAGATCGCTTCGAGCGCTACGCCCGCGACCCGAGAGGCGTGCTGCAGACGCCTCTGCTCCCCCAGCCGGCCCAGGCGACACCCCTGGCACCAGGCGGGATCATCGGCGGCATGGTCAACCGCCAGCCGCTCGGCGTAGTGGCCTGCATCACCTCGTACAACTTCCCCATGGTCAACATGGCGGGCAAGGTGGCGCCCGCGCTGGCGGCCGGCAACACCGTCGTCGTCAAGCCGGCCCCGCAGGACCCCCTCGCCATTGTGGAGCTCGTCCGGATTCTGCACGATGTCGGCTTCCCGCCCGGCGTCGTCAACCTGGTCAACGGAAACGGTCCGGCCTCCTCCGCCGCCTTGGTGGATTCCGACGAGGTGGACTGCGTCAGCTTCACTGGATCGACACAGGTGGGCGTGAAGATCGGCGAGCAGGCTGCCCGCACCATGAAGCGCACGCTGCTCGAGCTCGGTGGCAAGGGCGCCTGCGTCGTGTTCGAGGACGCTGACGTGAAGGGCGCCATCGGCTGCATCGGCTCCACCTGGTCCTTCCACTCCGGGCAGATCTGCACGGCGCCGACGCGAGCCGTGGTGCACCGGAGCCTGTTCGACCAGGTGCGCGACGGGCTCGTGCAGATGGCGGGCTACCTCAAGGTCGGCGACCCGACCGACACGGCGACGATCATCGGGCCGGTCATTTCGGCGGCGCAACGGGGGCGTATCGAGGCGCACATTCAGACGGCGCTCGAGGACGGTGGCGAGATCGTCATTGGTGGCGAGCGGCCGGCCGACCTGCCGACCGGCTTCTACGTGGCGCCCACGCTGATCACCGGGGACAACACCATGCGGGTGGCGCGGGAGGAGATCTTCGGGCCGGTCATCACGATGATCCCCTTCGACGACGAGGAAGAGGGCATCGCCATCGCCAACGACACGGAGTTCGGGCTCTACGACTACGTCTTCTCCAAGGACGGTGCGCGTGCATTGCGTGTGGCCAAGCAACTGCAGGCCGGGCACGTCGGCGTCAATACGGCGCAGCGGAACCACGACGCGCCGTTCGGCGGATTCAAGATGTCAGGCGTCGGGCGCGACGGGGGTGACTACGGGCTGGTGGCCTACACGGAGCCTCAGGCCATCATCTGGAGCTCGTAGACGCACCCGCCGTGCGTCGTGTGGTCAACCCATCGTCTTCTTGCCGTCGATCGTCTCGCGGATGATGTCGGCGTGGCCGGCGTGCTGGGCCGTCTCGGCGATGACATGCAGGAGGACACGCCGGGCCGACCATGACGCCCCCTGCTCGAACCACGGTGCATCGGGCAGCGGGTGCGCCACGTCGAGGGACGGCACCGTCATGATGAGCTCATCGGTCGAGCGGGCCGTGTCGTCATAACCCTGGAGCAAGGTCTCCACACTGTCACCTTCGGCCAACTCGAAGGTGTCGGCGTGGCGGGTAACCCTGGTCGCGGCACCGCCTCCCATGGCCGGGGCACCCTGCGTGATGAACCTGGACCAGTTCTGCTCCGCCAGGGTCACGTGCTTGATCACGCCCCCGAGGCAGAGCGCGCTGGCCGTCGGATGCAGACGGATCTGTTCCTCCGAGAGGCCGCGCACGGTCCGCACCAGGAGCTTTCGATGCTTGTCCAAGGTCTCGACGAAGTCGCGTCGCTCGAGGTCGCTGCTTTGCTTCTGATCGGTGGTGGTAGTGGCGGCGGCGGCGGTCATAGGACCACCGTACGCTCCGGCTGCGCGGGCCCATGGAGGGACGGACCGGCGGTTGGAGTAAGAACGGGGCATGGCGACATTCCCCCATACGCCGATGCCCCGGCAGGGCCTCCCCCGCGACGAGGTGATGCAGCAACTCATCTCCATGAAGCAGGACGACCAGGACTGGCGGGGCGGTCGCGTGTTCAGTCTCGTGTACTCGGCCGGCGACGACGTGCACGAACTGCTCTCCGATGCGCTGGCGCTCTACAGCGCGGAGAACGGCCTCAATGTCCTGGCCTTCCCGAGCATCGGCGTGATGCAGCACGACATCGTCTCCAACACCGCCTCGCTGCTCGGGGCGGACGACCCGGCGGCGGGTGGCGCCGTGGAGGGGTACCTGACCTCGGGCGGCACCGAGAGCCTGCTGCAGGCAGTGAAGACGGCCCGGGACGTCGGGCGTGATCGGGGTATCGCCCGGCCCCAAGTGGTGGCGGCGGAGAGCGCGCATGCGGCGTTCACCAAGGCGGCCGACTACTTCGACGTCGACCTGGTGCGGGTGCCGGTGGACGCCGACTTCCGCGTCCGCGCCGATGCGCTCGCCGCCGTCTGCACCGACGACACCATCATGGTGGTGGGGTCGGCCCCAACCTATCCCCAGGGCGTCATCGATCCCGTTGCCGACATCGCTGCGCTGGCGTTGGACCGCGGCATCCTGTGTCACGTCGATGCCTGCATGGGCGGATACCTCCTCCCGTTCCTGGCGGCGTTGGGTCGTCTGGACGAGCCCTTCGACTTCCGGCTCCCCGGCGTGACGTCCATGTCGGCCGACGTGCACAAGTACGGCTACGCGTCGAAGGGCGTCTCGGTGATCCTCTACCGGACGCACGAGTTGGCCCGCAAGCAACTGTTCGTGACCAATGACTGGCTGGGCGGCTTCTACGCCTCCACGGCCATGGCCGGGACCCGGCCGGCCGGACCCGTGGCGGCGGCCTGGGCCGCGCTGATGCACATCGGGTACGACGGCTACGTCGAGCTCACCCGCACGGCCCACGATGCGGCGTTGGAACTGCGGGCGGGCGTCGAATCCATCGACGGCCTCGAGGTGCGAGGCGACCCGCCGGCGACGGTACTGGCCTTCGGCGCCCGGGACCCCGACGCCCTCGACATCTTCGCCCTCGGCGAGCGCCTGACCGCCGACGGCTGGTACCTCGATCGGCAGAACCGGCCGGACTCGCTGCACGCCACCGTGCACGCCGGCAGCGCCGCCACCGTCCCCCTGCTGGTGCGCGACCTGCGCCGGGCGGTCAAGGAAGTCGGGACGGGCCGCACTGACCAGCGCGAGACGACGTACGGGCAGAGCGTCTAGCCCGGCTCCATCGCCAGCTCGTCGACGTAGCACCAGATCCAGTCCTCGCCGGGCTGGAAGGACTGCATCAGGGGGTGGCCCGACGCGTGGAAGTGCTCGGTCGCGTGCTTGTTGGGCGAGGAGTCACAGCAGTTGACCTCCCCGCAGGACAGGCACAGGCGCAGGTGTAGCCAGGTGCCGCCTATCTTCATGCACTCCCCGCAGCCGGAGGGGGTCTGCGGATCGACGTCGGCGATCTGGTCCAGATGCGTGCACTCGGCCATGGCGTGGTTTTCTCCCTGTCGTGTTCTACGAAGCCGTCATGCCGCCGTCGACCGGGAGCACGGCTCCGGTCAGGCCCGACGCGCTGGGGCCGCACAACCAGGCGATCAACGCAGCAGGCTCCGCCGGCTCGAGGAGGCGCTGGACCAGGTGGTGGCTGGCGAACTCCTCCGTCGACGGCAGGTCGTAGACGGCGGCCGACGCGTCGAGCATCGGGCCCCTGGTCGAGCCCGGGCAGATGGCGTTGGCCGTGATGCCGCTGCCCGCCAGGTCGGCCGCCAGGGAACGCACGTACCCGATGACCGCATGCTTGGACGCGCTGTAGGCGCTGAGACGCGGCAACCCGAGCACCCCGGCGGTGGACGCGACCGCCACCAGGCGTCCCTGCCGTGGCTTCGCCGCCTCCAGCAACTCCGGAACGGCGGCAGAGGCGAGCTGGCGCACCCCGTTCACGTTGACGTCGAATTGCACGTCCCACTGGGCGTCGGGGATCTCCCAGGCCAACGGCCCGCCGCTGATCACGCCGGCAGCGGCGACGGCCGCCTGCAGGCCCCCGAAGTGCGTCACCGCCTCGTCGACGGCGGCCCGCATGTCCGACGCGCTGCGCACGTCGCCCACTACCGCACGCACGGCCGCGCCATGGCGTGCGGCCACCTCTTCGAGGTCGGCCTTCGTCGCCAGGGCGTAGTCCAGGGCCGAGTCGTCGGCCGAGCGGTCGACCGCCACCACCTGCCACCCCGCGGCCACGAGCAGGTCGACGGTGGCGGCCCCGATGCCGCGCGCGGCACCGGTGACGACGGCGGCCGGGCTCACAGGGACGACCCGTGTCCGTGCCAGCGTTCCGACACGGCCGCAGCGAGGTCGTCCACCAGGGCGTCGAGCAGCGCACGGCCCTCGTCGACGCTCGCACCTGCGGGATCGCCCAGCACGCCGTTGGACGATACCGGTCGTACCCCTTCGGCGCGTAGACGGGGCAACAACCTGGCGATCGGCTCGGTCGCGCCTGCCTCGGCCAGGTCGAGCCGGACCGCATCAGGTTCGATGGCCAGCAGCAACGACGTCTCGGTCCGGCCGGCGTGCGCATCACCGCCCGGCGTCGACGCCCGCCACACCAACAGGTCGTCACCCTCGGCCACGGCGCGCCGCTCGGTCAGCGCCAATGCCTCCTCGTTGCCGCCGTGCGCGTTCACGAGCACGACTCCGGCAAAGGAGCGACGCGCCGAGCGCACGAGCTCGACCAGCAGGTCGGCCAGGACCACGTGGCCGACCACCAGCGTGCCCGGGAAGTCGGCGTGCTCCCCGCTGGCCCCGTAGGAGACCGCCGGCGCAACGCTGACGCCGTCACAGCGCGCCGCCAGCCCGGCGCACACGGCCCGAGCTATCTGGGTGTCGGTGTCGAGCGGGAGGTGCGGGCCGTGTTGCTCGAGCGAGCCCAGAGGGACCGCCAGCACCGTGCGCCGTCCCATATCGTCCACCTGGCGCCAGGTGGCCCCGGCGAGATACACGAGCTCAGGCGCGGGCCGGCGAGCGAGCCGAGCGGAAACGGACACGGACCGGCGTCGGAACCGGAATCGGCGTCCCGTCCCGGCCCACCTTGGAGTGGCCGAGCGCCGACCGCGGGCGCCCGTCCAGGGCCGCCAGCGCCAGCGCCTCCTCCCCGTGTCCGTGGACGCACTCGGGGTCCGGTCCGTCGAGGGGAAGGCCGGTGAAGAACTTGGCCGCCATGCAGCCGCCCCGGCAGGCATCGAAAGAGCCGCAGGAGGCGCAGGCACCCGCGCTCTGCGGCTCGCGCAAAGACGTGAACAGTGCCGAGTCACGCCACACCGAGGGGAACCCGCCCACGTCGCGCACGTTGCCGGCCAGGAACTGGCGGTCGATGACGAAGGGGCAGGCGTACACGTCACCGACGGGGTCGATGAGGCACACGACCCGCCCGGCGCCGCACATGTTCAAGCCGTCGAGCGGCTCACCCAACGCCGACAGATGGAAGAAGGAATCGCCGGTCAGCACCCCAGGGCGCTCGACCAGCCAGTGGTAGAGCGTGCGCTGCTGGGCCGCGGTCGGATGGAGCGCGTCCCACGTGTCGACGGCGCGGCCCGAAGGGCGTAACCGCGTCAGGCGGAGCTGCGCCCCGTACCCGTCAGCGATGGCGGCCAGCGCGTCCAGCTCCCCGACGTTCTGGCGGGTGACGACCACGCTGATTTTGAAGGGCCCGAAGCCCGCAGAGGCGAGGTTGTCCATGGCGGCACGGGCGGCGGCGAACGAGCCCTCGCCCCGCACCACGTCGTTGGTCGCAGCAGTGGCGCCGTCGATGCTGACCTGCACGTCGAGATACTCGAGCGCCGCCAACTGCCGGGCCCGCTCCGCCGTGAGCCGGGTGCCATTGGTCGAGAACTTCACGCCGACCCGCCGGTCGACCGCGTACGAGACGAGGTCGAAGAAGTCCGGGCGCAGCATCGGCTCGCCGCCGCCGATGTTGACGTAGAACACTTTCAAGTCGACCATGTCGTCGACGATGCCGCGCGCTTCCGCCGGCGTCAGCTCGGCGGGGTCTCGTCGACCCGACGAGCTCAGGCAGTGCACGCAGGCCAGATTGCAGGAGTAGGTGAGCTCCCAGGTGAGGCAGATGGGAGCGTCGAGGCCGCGACTGAATTGTTCCTTCAACGGCAATGGCGACGGTGCCGTCTCACCGTCACCGTCACCGTCAGCGTCAGCGTCACCGGGCATCGATCACCTCCGAGGCCGCCAGCCGGGCCAGCGCCCGGCGATAGGAGTCGTGCTGGCCTGCGGGCACCACCGCGGCGATGGCCGCCGCCGCGCTCGGATAGTCCTGCAGCGACGAGACCAGCGCGACCAACGTCCGCGACTTCAGGAAGACCAGCCGGCGATTGCCGTAGTGGTACGCCAAAGCCCCGAACGATTCGTCACGCAGCGCAACCTGGGGGTTGAGCTGCCACGCCTGCTCGACTGCGAAGGCAGATGCGGCCCCCGCAGGCCGCGCCTCGGTCACGCTCAATAGACGCCGCACATCCCGTCGATAGATACCTCTTCCACCAGCAGCTCGTCGACGTCCTCGTCCGACAGCTCCTCGATGTCCTGGGTGTCTTGGTCCTCAGCCAGCATCCCGACCTCCTCTGGGCACCCGCCCAGCCTATCGCCGGCCCCGGACTGCCAAGATTGGGCGGTGGCCCAGCCCAGCGCTCCCGGGATGCCCTCCGAGCCACGCCCCGCCCCGCCCCGGGCCACGACGCCGCTGCCCGGAAACTTCGCCATGGCGGCGGACGCGTCGACCGCGGAATTCGACGGCGGGACGGTCCTGTTGGGTGGCAGCCCTCTGCGGCTCTTTCGGATCTCCGAGCGGGCCCACCGCCTCGTGCAGCAATGGCGGGCCGGCGCGGCGGTCGGACCGCGACCGCCGGAACAACTGCTGGCGCGGCGACTGGTGTCCAGTGGCGCGTTCACCCCGCAGCCGGCCCGGGGCGAGCTCGGGCCCGCCGATGTCACTGTCGTCGTGCCCGTGCGGGACCGGCCGGCCCAGTTGGACCGCCTACTCGACGCGCTCGGTGGGTTGGCCTGCATCGTCGTCGACGATGCCTCGGCCGATGCAGGTGCGACCAAGGAGATCGCCGAGGGGCACGGCGCCCGGTTCATCGGGCTTTCGACCAATGTCGGCCCGGCCGGTGCGCGCAACGCGGGACTGGCCGCCGTGCACAGCTCCCTCGTCGCGTTCGTGGATTCCGACTGCGTCCCGGCCCCAGCGTGGCTCGAGCCGTTGCTCGGCCACTTCGACGATCCTCTCGTTGCGGCGGTGGCGCCGCGCATCGTGCCCGCTGGTGGCCCGGCTCGATACGAGGCACCGCGCTCCTCCCTCGACCGGGGCGACCGGGCAGGCCCGGTGCGCCCCGGCAGCCGCATCCCCTTCGTCCCCAGCGCGGCGCTGCTCGTCCGGGCCGACGCGGTGACGGGACCGGACCTCTTTGACGCCGCGCTGCGCGGCGGCGAGGACGTGGATTTGGTGTGGCGGCTGGGCGTCGCGGGCTGGGACGTGCGCTACGTCCCGTCGAGCACGGTCGTCCACGAGAACCCGGCGTCCTTGCGGGAGTTCCTGGGTCGCCGGGCTTTCTACGGGACGACGGCTGCGCCGCTCAGCCGACGCCATGGAACGGCAGTGGCCCCGGTACAGCTGTCCGGCTGGTCGCTGGTGGTGTGGTCCTTGCTGTTGGCCCGCCGGCCCGTGCTGGCACTGACCGCGCTGTCGGTGTCCATCATCGTTCTGGCCCATCGCCTGCGCGGGCTCGTGCGCGACCCGGTGCGCGTGGCAACACACATCGCGGGGGGCGGCACGACGCGCGCCGCGCTGCCTGCACTGGCCTCGTTGACGCGGGCCTGGTCGCCCGCGCTCGTTCTCGGACTGGCCTTCCGCCGCACCCGTGCCCTGTCGGCACTGGCTCTCCTGGTCCCCGCGCTGAGCGAGTCGGCGACCGATAGACAGGGGTCCGACCCTGTGCGTGCCGTCGCCCTGCACGTGGCGGACGATGTCGCCTACGGCACAGGGGTCTGGGTCGGATGCGCGCGGGAGCGGACGCTCGTGCCGCTGATTCCTCGCATCGCATGGCGTGCCCGCGTGTGGTCGACCACGGCGCTCCGCCAGGTTCTGCGCCCTGCGACAGTGGCAGGGACAACGACAGGGACAAAGGGCGAAGAGGGATGAGTCGCAGGACGTGGAGCTGGGTCAACCGCTAACCGCTCAGCGCTCAGCCCTTGGTGAAGCGGAGCTGTCCGGCCTGATGCGCCCAGTCCGACGCCGTCCAGAACGCGACCGCGTCGTCGTTGGTCTCGACGACGATCGCGTGCATGCGGCGTGCTCCGAGCCCGGCCAGACGGTCTTCGGCGGCGCGCAGGAGGGCCTGTCCGAGCCCGCGGCGGCGTTGGCTCGGCCCGACCGCCAGCCGGTAGATGGCGCCGCGCCAGCCGTCCCAGCCGGCGATGACGGAACCGATGACGCGACCATCCCCGTCGGCGACGATCAGCGCGCCCGGATCACGGCGCATCAGGGCGGTGAGTGTTTCGGCCGAATCGGTCGACGACGGCTGCGTCGCCTCCCGCCACAGGGTCAGCACGTCTTCGATGTCGTCTACCGTCGCCGGCCTCAGCTCAAGGGGCACCGGACAATGGTAGGAACTTCAGCCGACTGACTCAGCCGGCATCCGGCTTCAGCCCTGGCGGCGCGCTTTGAACACATCGGCCCGGTAGCCGATGTCCACCGTCACGTCGCCCGAGACGCCGAGCATGTCCCGCAGCACCCGGCGCGCCGTGTCGAAGAGCCGCTCCCGGGCCTCCTCCTCCATGAGGATCACCCAGCTGAAGGTGCCCAACAGCCCGATCAGCTCGTCCGCGTTCAGCGCCACGTCCCAGGTGATCACCGTCTGCTCGGGCTGGTCGAAGGGGGCTCCCGTCGGGATCTCGAGCGCAGAGATCAGATTGTTCTGATCGCTGATCGCCGCGGAGAGCGCAGCCTGGCTCTGCGCGTCGATGCCCGCCCCGGCGGCGTCCCCTGCGCCCTCACCCCTGAGGAGCGCCTGTGCCTGGGCGATGAGGCCCGAGTCCGGGTCGGGCCCCGACCACATGGCAGCGAGGGTGCCGCCGGGAACGAGGACCCGTGCGACCTCGAGGAGCGTGGGGACCGTGTCCATCCAGTGCCACGAGGACGACGCCAGCACCGCGTCCACGCTGCCGTCGGGCAGCGGGATCGCCTCCCCCCGGCCGGCCACCGCCCGTGCGCCGGGCACTGCCTCGGCGACCACGGCCCGCATGCGATCGTCGGGCTCCACGGCGACCACCTCTTCGGCGCGCCCGACCAGCAGCCGGGTGAGGGCGCCGGTGCCGGCCCCGAGGTCGACGACCATCCGGACCCGTTCCGGGAGGACCCAGTCCACAGCCGCGGTCGGTGGCCCCGGGCGGTAGCGCTCGTAGAGGGAGGCCGCGCCGCCGAAGCTCCCGGCGCGCGCGGCCTTGGTCTCCGGGGAAAGGGGGGTCGACTCGGTCTCGGGCTCGGGCATGCGCCGACCCTACGTCGGCGTCCCTGCGGACTGCCCTCCCGCTTGGCCGGAGTGGGGCCTTTCCGCCCGGGGGCATAGAGTCTCTGTCCCCGGTGCGCCCCTGCGGGTACGGGCACGACAGGGCAGCAGGAGAGGCCGCGATGGCAGACAAGTGGTTCGAGACGGTGGCCGAGGCCCAGCGCCGCGCCAAGAAGCGGCTGCCCAAGTCGGTCTATGGCGCCCTGGTCGCCGGCTCCGAGCGGGGCCTGACCCTCGAGGACAACATCACCGCCTATTCGGAGCTCGGCTTCGCACCCCACGTGGCCGGCCTGGCGCAGAGCCGGGATCTCACGACCAAGGTGATGGGCCAGGAGATCTCGTTCCCGGTCCTGATCTCTCCCACCGGCGTCCAGGCCGTGCACCCCGGCGGCGAGGTCGCCATGGCCACCGCGGCAGCCGCACGCGGCACCGCCATGGGGCTGAGCTCGTTCGCCAGCATGCCGGTCGAGGACGTCGTGGCGGCCAACCCGCAGACCTTCTTCCAGATCTACTGGATCGGCACCCGCGACCAGATCGCCGAGCGGGTCGAGCGGGCCCGGGCAGCGGGGGCGGTCGGTCTCATCGCGACGCTGGACTGGTCCTTCTCCCACGGGCGCGACTGGGGCAGCCCAACCATCCCCGAGACCGTCGACCTGCGCGCCATGGTGCGCTTCGCGCCCGAGGCGCTGGCCCACCCGCGCTGGTTGCTGTCGTTCGCCCGCACCGGCAAGTGGCCCGACCTCACCACGCCCAACATGGTTGCGAAGGGCCAGACCGGGCCGACCTTCTTCGGCGCCTACGGCGAGTGGATGGGGACGCCACCACCGAGCTGGGACGATGTGGCCTGGCTCCGCGAGCAGTGGGGCGGCGCCTTCATGCTCAAGGGCGTGAGCCGGGTCGACGACGCCAAGCGCGCCGTGGATGCGGGGGTGAGTGCGATCTCGGTGTCGAACCACGGCGGCAACAACCTCGACGGGACGCCGGCCACCATCCGGGCACTGCCGGCAGTGGCAGCCGCAGTGGGCGATCAGATCGACGTCCTCCTCGACGGGGGCATCCGGCGCGGCGGGGACGCCGTCAAGGCGCTGGCGCTGGGGGCCAAGGCCGTCATGATCGGCCGCGCCTCACTGTGGGGCCTGGCCGCCAACGGGCAGGCGGGCGTGGAGAACGTGCTCGACATCATGCGCAGCGGCATGGAGTCGGCGCTCCTCGGCCTGGGGCACGCGTCCATCCACGACCTGAGCCCCGACGACCTCGTGATCCCCGAAGGGTTCAGCCGCCACCTCGGCTGAGCGCTGGGCGGTGCAAGGCTGCCGCGCGCCGATCGGTGCGGCGCAGCGCAGCGGCGTGCCCCTGCGTCGGATCAGCTCAGATCAGCTGTCGAAGGTGACGACGCCGCGCACGATGGTGCCGGCCGCCTGGTCCTCGTAGCCCTGCTGGACCTGGTCGAGCGTGTACTCCTGGGTGATGATCTCGTCGATCTTCAGCTCGCCGGCCTCGAACAGGTTGAGCAGGTTCGGCACCTGCACCCGCGGGCTCTGCGAGCCGAACACCGTGCCGAGAATGGCCTGGTTGAACATGGCCAGGTTGAACAGGTTGAGCTGCACGTCCATCTGGTCGAAGGGCGCGATGGCCGTCACGACGATGCGGGCGTCCTTGGACCCGAGGGCGCACGCCTGCGCGATGAGCTCGCCCTTGAGCACGCCCGGCGTCAGGATGACCACGTCGGCGTTGCGGCCCATGGTCAGCTCGGGGAGCATCATCTGGGCATCGAGGATGGACGGCGCGGTGTGGGTGGCGCCGACCTCCTTGGCCTTCTCGAGCTTGAAGGGCACCGGGTCGACCGCGATGATCGTGCGCGCGCCGGCGATGCGGGCGCCCTGAATGGCGCCGGAACCGACGCCGCCGGAGCCGATCACCACCACCGTCTCGCCGGGCTTCACCTTCGCCCGGTCAACCGCGGAGCCGAAGCCGGTGGCGATGCCGCAACTGATGAGTGCAGCCGCCTTCATGTTGTCCCACGGGTTGATCTTCACGAGGGAGTTCTCGTGCACGACCATCTCGTCGGCGAATGTGCCGAGCTGCGCCATGCGGTTCAGGTCCTCACCTGCGAGGTGGTAGCGGTAGGTGCCGTCGCTGATCATGCCGCCGGCCAGCGTCATCATCCCGAGATCGCACAGGTTCTGTCGTCCGGAGGCACACCAGTGACACGTCCCACAAGAGGGTATGAACGACACAGCGACGTGGTCGCCCTCGGCAACTTGCGTCACATTGGTCCCGACCTCGGTGACGATGCCGGAGCCCTCGTGGCCGCCGACGACAGGGAACATGGACTTCACGCCCATCATCTCGAGCACTTCGGGCGTCTGGCTGATGTCGCCGGTACGCAGGTGCTCGTCGGAGTGGCACATGCCCGACCAGACCATCTTCACCCGGACCTCTCGGTTGCCCGGCTGGTCGATCTCGATCTCCTCGGTCTTCCAGGGCTCGTTGAGCCCCGTGCACACCGCTGCGCGCACCGTCGTCATTGGCAATCCCTCCCTGAGGTTGCGGCGAACTTCGTCTGTGGCTCGCGACAGCCAGTATCGCCCCCCGTGCGATCGGGGACAACCGGAGACCGGGACCGGGACGGGGTGGCGGGACGGCGCGGCGGTAAGGTGCGCGCCGTGGCCGTCCCCCCCGTCTTCACCGACATGGCGGGCCGGGTGCGCAACTGGGGGCGATGGGGGCCTGACGACGAGATCGGCACACTCAACCTGATCGACGAGGCCGCCCGGCGGCGGGGGGCGGCAGCCGTGGTCTCGGGACGGGCCTTCGCCCTGGGGCTGCCCTTGTCGGAGGCGGAGGGTATCCAGCTGGGGTTCGTCGAGGGGCGGGTCAATCCCACCCGCACGATGGTCCAGGTCAACCAGCCGGTCAACGCGGACCAGCCCTCATGGGTCTGCTTCAGCGAGGACGTCCTGACCTTGGCCACCCAGTGCGCCACCCACTGGGACTCACTGGCCCATGCCAGCTACGGCGGGGTCATCTACAACGGGTACCCGGCGTCGACGGTCTCCGCCGAGGGTGCCGCCCGCTGCGGGATCCACCGGCTCGACGCCGTGGTCAGCCGGGGCGTCCTCTTGGATGTTGCCCGGGCGTTGGGACGGGACGTGCTCGAGCCGGGATATCCGATCATGCCCGGGGACCTGGACTCTGCCGTCGGGTTGGCGGGCGTCTCGTTGGAGCCGGGCGACATCGTGCTGGTCCGAACGGGCCAGATGGCGCACCTGGAGGCCGACCGGCGTGACCTGGTCGCCTACACCTGGCCCTCGCCCGGGTTGACGATCGAGACAGCCGAGTGGTTCCACCGCCACGACGTGGCCGCCGTCGCGACGGACACGTTGGTCTTCGAGGTCTACCCGAGCCAGTACGACGAGGCGTACCTGCCGGTGCACCTCTTGCACCTGGTGGAGATGGGCCTGACCCAGGGCCAGAACTGGGTCTTGGACGCGCTGGCCGCGGACTGCGCGGACGACGGTCGGTACACCTTCCTCTTGGATGCGACGCCGCTGCCGCTGACCCAGGGACTGGGGACGCCGCTCAATCCGGTCGCGCTGAAATAGACGTCGACGACGTCGACGTCGGCGTCGTCGACGAGTTCAGGGGCCGCTTCGTCCCCTGGCCGTGGCCCCGCCCAGGACCGGACCCGTCCTGGGCCTCGTCCGCTCCCGGGCGGGGATGTCAGGCGGTGGCGCCGGACGTCCGGTGACCGCCCAGTGCAGGGTGCGGGCCTGGGTGTCGATCAGGTTCCGCGTCCGGATGCCCCAGAACTCGAAGCCGTACCGGTGCGCCGAGACGCTGGCGAACATGGCGACCAGCGTGCCCGCCACCGCCATCGGATCGGCCCCGGCCGGCGAGCACGTCGCCCCGGCCGGCCCACCGTCGGGAGAAGGCGAGGCCGTGACGATCACCTGGGCCAGCGCCACCGTCACGGCATTGAGGGCCCGCACCCTGATCCCCCGCAGCTGCCCGTCGCCTTCCTCGGTGGCCAGGTCGACAACCCGGAAGACGGCGCGGTTGTCCTCCCAGTAGCCGAGGAAGCTCTCGGTGACCGCCAGAGCGGTCTCCCAGCTCGCCTCCTCGGACCAGTCGCCGCCGACGAGGTCGGCCAGCTGCCCCGCCTGGTCCACCATCCCCTCGGCCAGCACCTGGATCGCCTGTTCCACATTGGCGAAGTACTGGTAGAAGGTGGCCGGCGACGTCTGGGCCTGCCGTGCGATGTCGGTGACCTTGACCGACCGCCAGGACGTCGTGCCGAGGAGCTCGACGGTGGCGTCCAGGAGCCGCTGGCGGGTCTGGCGGCCCCGCTCGCCGGGCACCCGTCCGTCGGTGGTCGCCACCTCCTCGGCATAGGCGTCGAGGTCGACGATGGTGGCTTCACGCCCGTGGCTTCGGCCTGACATGGCGGCCCAGCGTACTGGCCCCGCCTCAGAAGACCCAGGTGGCGGTACGGATACGATGTCGGGATGGAGCAGACGTTGACCCGCCCGCTCACCCGCGCACAGCAGGCCAGGCGTCAGCGCGTGATCGACGCGGCCATGGCGTTGGGGCTCGAGGGCGGGTACGAGGCGGTGCAGATGCGCGACGTCGCCGCCCGGGCCGACGTGGCCATGGGAACGGTGTACCGGTACTTCACCAGCAAGGACCACCTCCTGGCGGCAACGCTGGTGCACTGGGTCGAGCTGCTCGACACGCGGATCGGGCAGCACCCGCCACGGGGGGAGCATCCAGCCGACCGGGTCCTCGAGGTGCTCGACCGGGCCCTGCGCGCCATGGGCCGCCAACCCAAGCTGGTGACCGCCGTCTTCACCTCGCTGTCTTCGCCGGACCCGGCTGCGGTCGGCTGCCAACAGCAGATCACGCTCTTGATGGAGGGGATCATCTCGCGGGCCATGGGCGAGCGCGACGTCCCCGACATGTCCGACCGGGCCCGCATGATCGGCCACGTCTGGTACTCGGCTCTCGTGGGATGGGTCAACGGGTGGTCGACGATGGCCCGGGTCTACGACGAGCTGGCGGTGTCGGTGCGACTCCTGTTGCCCGACCGGCTCGTCGAGCGACGCACGCCGGCCTGACCGACGCGTCCGACCCGTCCGACCCCTCTGACCAGGCCGTACCGCGGCGCCCGGTTGACAGAACCGTCGAGATCGACCGCGCTAGGGTCGCCTGAATGACCGTCGGCGCCACTACCCGCGGTCTGCCCATCGAGATCAACGGACTGTCGAAGCACTTCGGTCCCGTCGTCGCCGTCGACGACCTGTCGTTCGCCGTCGAGCCCGGACGGGTCACCGGATTCCTGGGCCCCAACGGGTCGGGCAAGACGACGACACTGCGCATGCTGCTCGGCCTCGTGCACCCCTCCGCCGGGACGGCGACGATCGCGGGCCAGCGCTATCAGGACCTGGCGAACCCGACGTCCAGCGTCGGTGCCGTGTTGGAGGCCACCAGCTTCCATCCGGCCCGTCGCGCCCGAACCCACCTGCGCATGGCGGCCCGCGCCGGCGGCCACGACGAGAAGCGCGCCGACGAGGTCCTCGGGCTGGTCGGTCTGACCGGTGACGCCAAGCGCAAGATCGGCGGCTTCTCCATGGGCATGCGCCAGCGCCTGGAGCTGGCCACCGCGCTCATCGGCGACCCCGACGTCCTCATCCTCGACGAGCCGTCAAACGGGCTCGACCCGCAGGGAATCGCCTGGTTGCGCGACTTCATGCGGTATCTCGCCGGCGAGGGCCGCACCGTCCTGGTGTCGTCCCACCTGCTGTCCGAGATGGCCCAGACCATCGACAACGCCGTCATCGTGTCCTTCGGCCAGCTGAAGGCCCAGGGCACCCTCGACCAGATCACCGCCGGGATCTCGGGCATGGTCATGCGGGCCCGCACCCCCGAGGCCGACCGACTCGCGGGCGTCCTCACCGGGGCCGGCATCGCCTTCCGCCGGCTCACGCACGAAGAGGTGGCCATGGACGGCGTGACCCCCGAGCAGGTCGGGCCGCTGCTGGCCTCCAACCAGATCGTCCTGTACGAGCTGGCCCAGGAGGGCGGCGACCTCGAGTCCGTCTTCCTCTCCCTGACCGCAGGCCTCGGGTTCGGCGACGTCGCGGCCGCGGCAGCGACCCCGAACCCGAACCCGGCCACGCCGCCGTCCGCATCCCCGACGACTCCGCCGCCGCCGCCATCGTCGTGATCAACGCCCTGCGGGCCGAACTCCTCAAGATGCGCACCATGCCCGGTGTGTGGGTGACCTTCGGCCTCGCGTTGCCGTTGACGATCCTCGGCATCCTGATCGTGCTCGCATCCGCCGGGGGCTTCCCTGGTCACGCCTTCTACTACGTCTCGTCGCTGAGCCAGCGCCGCCGACTCCTGGGCGCGGGCTTCTTCGGGATCGAAGTCCTGGCTCCGATCCTCGGCGTGCTCTGCATCACCAGCGAGTACCGCCAGAAGACCATCACGACGTCGCTCGTCCTGGTCCCGGTGCGCAGCCGGGTCCTGCTGGCCAAGGTCATCGCCACCGCACTGTGGTCCATCTTCATCGCGCTCTTGGGCCTCGTGGCCATCGCCGCCGTGGCGCTGCCCTGGAACGCCGCACTCGGTGGTGTCACCTCCCAGGTGACGGATCAGGTCGGCGCGGTGATCCCCGGCCTGCTGGCCTCGGCGGTCCTCCTCGGACTCTTCGGCCTGGGCTTCGGGACGCTGGTCAAGAACCAGGTGGCCGCCATCCTGCTGACCATCGGCGGAACCCTCATCCTCGAAGGCATCCTCATCGCGCTGTCCAAGGCCATCCTCCACTACGACCTCAACTGGCTCCCCAACGGCGCCGGCGCCGCGCTGGCCGGCGATATCGCCCGGGGCTTTGGTGGCGGTGGCGGTGGCGGCGGTGGTAACGGGCCGAACGCATTCCACCTCCTCACCTGGTGGCAGGGCGGACTGGTCCTCCTGGCCTGGGGCGTCGGCCCGCTGATCCTCGGCTACTTCACGACGTTCCGCCGCGACGTCACCTGACCCGACGCCGGGCAGGGGACCCGGGCGCCACCTTCGGCCGGCGCCCGGACAGAAGTCGCTGTCCCCCACACGGGTCCGACCGATCTCGACAACGTGTTCAAACAACTCGAACCCGCCCGGCTCCTCGCGCACGAGCTCGTCGACGTAGACGACACAGTCCGGGTTGTCACACAGAATCCGTTGCACCCGAAGCGTGGACACGCAGTCGTCCCTTCCGGAGTTCGCCTACGAATACTTGCGCGTACGACGAGGAGGTCAGCTGCGCAGCACGACGCCGGGCCGGCTCGCCAGACCGTCCTCGGCGGGGGCACCGTCGACGCGGATCGGCACACCGTTGACCAGTGTGTGCGTCATGCCGACCGGCTCGTCCGCCGTGAGGCGCTCGCCGTCGGCCGGGAAGTCGCGCACGCGTCGCAACGGGCCCGGGCCCACCGTGTCAGGGTCGAAGACGCACAGATCGGCGGCCTTGCCCACCGCGACCGTGCCCCGGTCCGTCAGGCCGTAGACGCCGGCCGGCTCGCCGGACAGCTTGTGGATGGCCCGCTCCAGCGGCATGACGCCGCGCTCGCGGACCCAGTTCCCGAGAAGGTCGGTCGAGAAGCAGGCGTCGCAGAGCTGCGAGACGTGCGCGCCGGAGTCGGCCAGGCCGAGCAGCACGTTGTCGCGCGGGAGCAGCCAGGCGATGGCCTCGGGGTCGTCGTTCGCCAGCACCGACCGGAAGCGGGCCTCGAGATCGTCGTCCAGCGACACGTCGAGCATCACGTCGAGCGGCGTGCAGCCCCGCTCCTCCGCCAACACCGCCACCGGGTGGTCGGCCAGTTCGGGATGGGTGCGCGACTCGGCCACCGAGATCGAGGCCCAGTTGAGGGGGAAGCCGCCCGCCTTGCCGCTGACGTCGTCCCACGCCGTGGCGCGCCAGGCCGGGTCGCGATAGGCGGCGACCCGCTCGGACTTCGACTTGCCCATCAACGCGGCGAAGGAGGGGCGCATGTTGAGCGTGAAGGGCTCGGACAGGTTCATCTGGAAGACCAGCGGGCGGCACGACACCTGGGGCCACACCTCGACGCCGTCGGCCCAGGCGGCGTCGTGCTCCGCCACCACCTTCTCGTGGTAGGGGTAACCCTTCACCGTGAGCAGCGCCGTCCAGGTGAACGGTCGCCCCACCTCGCGCTGGAGCCGGAAGACCTCCTCGTTGGAGAAAACGCCACCCGGCAGCAGCGCCACCACGCCGCGGCCACACTGCTTGACCGGCTCGAGCAGGGCGCGCAGCTCGGCCAGGTCGGCCACCCGGGACGGCACCGGCCGGCCACTGTCGCCGTTGTGGGTCGGTGACGCGCTCGAGGCGAAGCCGGCGGCGCCCCCCGCCATGGCGTCCGCCACCACGGCCTGCATGAGCGAGATCTCGTCGGCGGTCGCCGGGCGCTCGTAGGCGTCCTCGCCCATCACATAGAGCCGCACCGCCGTGTGCCCGACGTAACACCCGAAGTTGAGGGCCGTGCCGCGCGTCTCCACCGCGTCGAGATACTGCGGGAACGTCTCGAACTCGCCCCACGGCACGCCGGCGGCCAGGGTGTCGTAGCTCATGTCCTCCACGTGCTGGAGCGTCCGGGCCAGCAGGGGCACGCCGTCCGCCCGGATGGGCGCGATGGAGAAGCCGCAGTTGCCGGCGATGACTGATGTCACCCCGTGGGACGAGGACGGCGTCAGGTTCGGGTCCCAGAAGACCTGCGCGTCGTAATGGGTGTGGATGTCGACGAAGCCGGGGCTCACGACCTGGCCGGACGCATCGAGGACGCGGTCGCCCTGCAGGTTGTCCCCGACGTCGCTGATCCGGCCACCCGTGATGGCGACGTCGGCCCGGCGGCCGGCAGCGCCGGTGCCGTCCACCACGGTTCCTCCCCTGATGACGATGTCGGCGTGCATGGGCCCATCGTCGCAGGCCCAACGCCCCGTTGCACGCGCGATGGCGGGATCGCCGCGGCCGTCGGATACCGTGGACAGGGAATTACGGCTCGCCAGGGACGCGTGGGACGCCAAGGAACCGGAACGGAACGGAACGGAACGGCGGGTCGCAGAGCAGCAGTTCGGGTGCGGGGGACTGGAGGGCGCATGGCGGTTCGGTTTTTCAGATCCAAGGCAACGCCCCCATCTGACGACTCCCTGCAGATTTCGGGGGCCATCGTCGCCCCGTCCGACGGACCCTCCCCCGTCCAGCTCGTCGACGCCGGGCGGGCGCCGCACGGCCTCGGGGTCATGCGGGACCAGTACGAGCGCAAGATCCGCAAGAGCCCCACCATCCGGATGGTGCCCAGCTCCATGATGGTGGAGGGACGGCGCCTCCGCTTCGCCGTCTCCGACAACGTCGGCGCCTACGGGCCCGACGGTCCCGGCTCGCCCCCGATCTGGGCCGTGAACATCCACGGCTACTTCGCCGGCGGGGGCATGTACTGGCGCGAGAGCGCCCGGCTCGCCGAGCAGCTGGGCTGGCGGGTCATCAACCCCAGCCTGCCGGGCTTCGGTGGCAGCGACCCGCTCGACTGGTCCGACGTGTCCATGGAGAGCCTGGCCAATCAGGTGATGGCCATCGTGCACAAGGTCGAGGCCGGGCCGGTGGTCCTCCTCGGTCACTCCATGGGTGGCGCGGTGGCGGTGCAGTTCGCGCACGACCACCCACGGCGGTCGCTCGGCATCATCTACCGCGACGGCGTGAGCACGCCGGCCTGGAAGGAGCGCCGGGGCATTCTCCCGACGGTTCTGTCGCCGTTCCTGCCCGACGTGGCGCCCATGGTCGACCTGGTTGCCGCCGTCGTCTTCGACCTGCCCGACCTCTTCCTCGGCCGCATGTACTCCACCGTGCGTGCCGTGCTGCCCGACATGCGCCAGAACATCCGCACCATGTCCCAGACGCTGCCCGTCGGCAGCATGCTCATGGAGGTCGACCAGCGCAGCCAGGTGCGCCACCTCGCCGCCCAGCAGATGCCGATCCTCAACGAGTGGGGCTGCTTCGACCGCATCACGCCGGGGAGCACCGCGCTGGAGTTCGCCGCCATTGCGCGTTCTCCGGTGTTGTGGGTGCCGGGCGGCCACAGCTGGATGCTGGCGCGGCCGCAGGGGCAGGCGGACATCCTCACGCATCTCGTCCAGGGCCAGTCGTTCATGACGCAGGTGGACGACCGCTGGCGCCAGCTCACCCCGCGCGAGTACACGCTGCGCGCCGTGAACTGATCGAGCGCGTGTCGCGGGCCGGCGCGACACCGTCGTGATCGACCGTCTGCTCCAGCCGCTGCTCTCGCTGCACGGGTGGCCGGCCTACACACTCGTCGGCCTCCTCGTCTTCGCCGAAGCGGCCGTGATGCTCGGCTTCGTCTTCCCCGGCGAGACCGCCGCCATCCTGGGCGGCGTGCTGGCCTCCAAGGGCGGGGTGGACCTCACCGGCATCACCGCCGTCGTCGTCGTGTGCGCCATCGTCGGCGATTCGGTGGGCTACGCCGTCGGCGAGCGTTGGGGGCCCAAGCTGCTGCAGCTGGGCCCCTTGCGCAAACGGCAGAAGGGCATCACCAGCGCGCTCGACCAGCTCAACCGCCGCGGTCCCATCGCGGTCTTCGTCGCACGTTTCTCCGCCTTCCTGCGCGCCGTCGTGCCGGGGCTGGCCGGACTGTCCTCCATGCACTCCCGGACCTTCCTGTGGGCCAACGCCGCCGGCGGCCTGTGCTGGGGCGTTCTCTACGTCCTGCTCGGCTACTTCGTCGGCCAGCGGGTCGAGAAGGCGACCGGCATCGCGTCCGACGTCGTCCTCGGGCTCATCCTGGTCGTGATCGTGGTGCTGATCGTGCGTCACTTCCGCAAGGAGAAGCGAGAGTTCGAGGGGCCGGCCGAGGCGACGGCGCCGGAAGGCAACGCCGAGGGCTGAAAGGCCGCACGAAGCTGAAAGGCTGCACCAAAAGGTCAGGTCGGCGGGGTCGGGCCCGTCCTTACGTCGGCCCGCCGAGCACCGAGCGGTCGCCGGCCCGCAGTCCCGCCACGACACGGGCGAATTCGCCGGCGGCATCGTCGCCAACGGCGTCGGTGTCCATGAGGCGCACCGCGGTGGGGTCGCTGCGGTCGACGCCGAAGAGCCCGTAGCGGGGCTCGTAGGTGCCCCACTCGTAGTTGTCCATCAGCGACCAGTGGAAGTACGCCGTGACCGGCGCCCCCGAGGCCACCGCGTCGACCACCGCTCCCAGGTGCTCACGCACGTAACGGGGCCGGTCCATGCCGTCCTCGCGCGGGACGGCCCGCCCGTCGAGGGTGCGCGTCGCCATGCCGTTCTCCACGACCCACAACGGAAGGCCAGGGCGCAGCGCCGACTCCGTGACGCACCAGGCGCGCAGGGCGGCGGGGTGCGACTCGACGTCCCAGTAGGCCCGCCCGAACGACCAGTCGCGCCCACCGGACGGGGTCCGCCGGCCCGGGACGCGCATGGCGTGACTGGCCACCGGGTCGTACCAGTCGAAGCCGACTGCATCGATGCTGCGTGGCCGCGGCGACGAGGAGACCGCATCGAGGACGCGGCGCGGTGCGTGCCGTCGTGTCGCGCCGCGCACGCGGCCCCAGGCGGCACCGCGGCTGGGCTCGCGCACCGCGCCGTACGGGCACACCGCGGCGAAGAACCGGCGTATCACGGCCTCCCCGGCGTGGCGTGGCGGAAAGGCGGCGTCGTGGACCGTCCGACGCTCGTCCACGTAGCGGTCGACGTCGTCCGGATCGACGCCCGCCTCGCGCAGCTGCAGGAGGTCGAGCAGCATGCGGTCGTGCTCGTAGACCGAGGACGAGCTCGTGTTCACCGTGACCTCGGCGTCGGGCTGGATCGCCGTGACGGCGTCGGCCGCCAGGACATGCGCCGTGAGGATGTTGTCGAGGGCGCAGAAGGCATCGGAGACGGCCATGCGGCGGCCGGGCGGGCACGACCCCTCGATCCAGCCCATCAGCGTCACGATGTTGGGCTCGTTGATCGTCACCCAACGGCGGCAGTAGGGCGCCAGAGCCGGGACGACACGCTCGACGTGGCGGGTGAAGATATCGGGAGAACCGGGGCGCAGCCAGAACTCCTCCCCCAGCCAGAACGGGTGGGTGAAGTGGTGCAGCGTCACGATGGGCTCCAGGCCGCGTGAGGTGCACATGGCGAGTATCTCGGCGTAGCGCTCGAGGGCGGCGACGTCGAAGGCGCCCGGGCGGGGCTCGAGCCGGGCCCACTCGACCGACAGTCGGAAGGCGTTGCAGCCGATGGCAGCGGCGCGGTCGAGCGCCTGCTCGGGATGGCGCCAGAAGTCACAGGCGAGCCCCGAGCGGGCGGCGCGGCCGGCACCCTCCCAGGCGGCCCAGTTGTTGTGGGGCTCGCCGTCGCCGTTGTAACCGCCCTCGACCTGGTACCCCGACGTGGCCACACCGACGGCGAAGCCCCCGCCGAGGAGGCTCGTGCTCGCGGGGGGACGGTCGGGTCGAGGGGAGGCGGCCGGCATTCGTTCAGCTTGGCAGACCAGCCCGTCAGCGGGGCCGGGCCACCGAGCGCATCGTCGCCAACGCCGTCGAGACGATGTCGACCTCGTCGCGGGCATGGCGCACCAAGGAGCGCACCTGCGGCTCGGTGGCGTCGCTGCCGGCCCGCAAGGCCGCCGCCTGCACGTCGCGGGCGGCACCGATCACCTCGGCCACCTGACGGCGCACGTCGGCCCGGCTGGAGCCCGGCGGCAGTCGGCGCTCCAGGCGGAGCAGCCCGTCGAGCTCGTCGGCCACGCGCTGGAGCGAGCGGCACACCGACGGGAGCTCGGCCACGGGGGCGTCACGCGACTCCGCGTGGGCGACGGCGATCTCGGCGTCCTCGACCGCCACCCGGAGGCGGCGGCGGACCCGGGACGTGGCCCCCTGGCTCAGGTCCTCGGGCGTGGCCTTCCCGGCGTAGCGCTCCCGGCCGGCGGCGAGGAGCGCCAGCGTGGCCATGACGCCCCGCACGGCCACGTGCCCGTGCAGCATCCGCCAGTGCCGGCGCACGTAGCTGCGCCCGACCAGGAAGGCGGCGACCAGGCCCGACACCACCACGACGCCGGCGATGACGAAGAACTCCAGGACGTGGGCCGCGAAGGTCACCCTCCAATGTTACGCGGGAGAACCCGGATTTCCCGGCGGTACCCTGCAGGCATGGAACCGGAGGGACCCGGGGGCGCCGAGGCACGGACGACGACCCCTCCGCCGGACCGGGACCAGGACCCGTCGACGGCACCGGTCGACGCGTCGTCGTCCTGGCAGCCCGGGATCCCGTCCGTGAGGGAGTTCCTCCCCAGCCTGCTGTTCGGGGCCGCCCTGCCGATCGGCGCCTACTTCATCGTCCGCCGGCACGTGCAGACCGACACCGCGGCGCTCATCGTGGCGGGATGCTTCTCCGTCGCCTGGATCCTCATCCAAGCCGTCCGCCAGCGAACGGTCGACGTGGTCGGGGTTGCCGTCCTCGTCGGCTTCGTCGTCGGCGTCCTCACCTCCACGCTGCTCGGCGGCAACGCCTACGTCCTCAAGGTGCGCGACGGCTTCTTCACCCTGCTGTTCGGCGTCGCCTGCATCCTGACGCTCTACACCCACGACCGGCCGGCCTTCTTCTACGTCAGCCGCTACCTCTCGGCGGGGAAGGACCCGGTCAAGGTGTCCGCCTTCGACCGGCTGCACGACGTCCCGCTCGGGCGCCACACCTTCCGCACCCTGTCCGTCGTCTGGGGCGTCGGCCTCGTCATCGAGGCCTCCTCCCGGCTCACCCTGGCCGAGCTGCTGCCGACCGGGACCTTCATTGCGGTCTCACCGTTCATCACGGGCAGCGTCATCGGCGGCCTCTTCGCCTTCACCGCCGTCTACACGAAGCGCACCCGGTTCTGGTCGGCGGCATCGCCGGTTCACCCCGATTCGGGGTCCGGCGATCCAGGCGGGGCGACCCCGCCGCTTCCGCCGCCGCCCTGACCGGGGTGGCTCCGACCGGAGCGCCCGCCCTAGCCTCGGCGCGTCCAGCGAAGGGAGCACCCATGGCAGACGAAGTACTGCGGGAACGCCAAGGCCACGTCGAGATCCTCACCATCAACCGCCCCGAGGCGCGCAACGCCATCAACGGCGCGGTGAGCCGGGCCATGTCCATTGCGATGGACGAGCTGACCGACGACCCCGACTGCTGGGTTGTGGTGGTGACCGGCAGCGGCGACAAGGCCTTCAGCGCCGGCATGGACCTCAAGGCCTTCAGCAGCGGCGAGGGCGGCGACATCATGGGGGCCAGCGGTGGCTTCGGCGGCCTGACCCAGCGGGAGTTCCCCAAGCCCCTCATCGCCGCGGTGAACGGGTCGGCTCTGGCCGGCGGCTTCGAGATCATGCTCTCGTGCGACCTCGTCGTCGCCGCCGAGCACGCCACCTTCGGCGTCCCCGAGGCCAAGCGAGGCCTGATCGCCGGCGCGGGGGGCCTCATCCGGATGCCGAAGCGACTCCCCATGGCGGTCGCGCTCGAGCTGGCGATGACGGGCGACGCCATCGACGCCGCCCGGGCCTACGAGCTCGGTCTCGTCAACCGGGTCGTGCCGTCCGGTGTGGTGCTCGAGGAGGCGATCTCGCTGGCCGATCGCATCGCCGCCAATGCGCCGCTGGCCGTGCGCTACTCCAAGAGCGTCATGAGGCAGGCCGCCGAGGTCTCCGAGGCCGAGGGCTGGAAGATCAACGGGGCGGCGGTCGGCGTGGTCTTCTCCTCGGCCGACGCCATGGAGGGCCCCGTCGCCTTTGCCGAGAAGCGACCGCCCAACTGGCAGGGCAAGTGACGGACGGCGACGTGGCCGTACGACCGTAGTCAGGCCCACGTCGTTGCTGGCTCCCACCGTCGACACCATCCGCCTGACGCTGCACGTGCTGGCCGCGGCCGTCTGGGTCGGTGGCCAGATCGTGATGGTGGGCCTCGTCGGACCGGCCCGTGGGCTCGGGGCCGACGCCCCCAGGGCCCTGGCCCGGGCCTTCGCCCGCCTGGCCTGGCCCGCCTACGTCGTCCTGCTGGTCACCGGCGTCTGGAACGTGACCGCCGTGGGCTACTCGTCCATGGACTCGACCTGGAAGGCCGTCCTCTGGGCCAAGGTCGCCGTGGTCGTCCTGGCCGGCCTGGGCGTCCTGCTGCACCAGCGCGCCACGACCAAGCAGGGCCTGGCCCTCTGGGGCGCGGTCGGAGGCCTGGCCAGCGTGGTCGCGCTGGTCATGGGCATCCTGTTGGCCGGGTGACTCCGAATACCCTGCGGTGCAGCCCGGCGTGAGGGAACTCCCGGCCGGGAATGGGTCTAACCTGGACCCAGTTCACCACCTTTGGACTTCGGTGAAGGAGAACAAAATGCTGGCTGACCTCTTCGGTCTCGATGCGATATGGGCGATAGTCATCATCGCCGTCCTTATCTTCGGCGGTGCCGCCATCCCGAAGCTGGCCCGGAGCCTCGGCTCGGCCAAGACGCAGTTCGAGAAGGGCCTCGACGAGGGGAAGAAGGCGGGCGACCCGGGCACCACCACCACCACCACGACCGTCGCCGTCGACGCCCCGGCACCCTCGGCCGAGGAGAAGACGCCGGGCGCCTGACGACGTCGTCGTCCCGTAGCCGCATCCACACCCAGGGGGGCCATTGCCATCTGACGTCCTCGCCGTCGCCGACCGTCTGTGGAACGGCGAGGTCTCGACGTCCACGTTCCATCCCGTCGATCACATCGGCGGCTTCGTCGAGATAACCGACGGCGTCGGCTTCTGCCCCTCCTTCGCCAACGTCTCCTCGTTCGCCACCGACGACGGGCTCGTGCTGGTCGACACCGGGAGCGCCCCACTGGCCCAGGTCGTCCACGATGACATCCGGACCTGGAGCCCGGCTCGCCTCAACACCGCCGTCTACTCCCACGGCCACATCGACCACGTGTTCGGCGTGCCGGTCTGGGAGGCCGAGGCGGCGGCCGAAGGCTGGGCCGCCCCCGAGGTCGTCGCCCACCACGCGCTGCCGGCCCGCTTCGACCGCTACATCTTCACCGCCGGCTACAACACCATCATCAACCGCCGGCAGTTCGGCTTCACCGACCTGCACTGGCCGACCGAGTACCGCTACCCGGACCGCACCTACCACGACACGCTGGAGCTCTCGGTGGGTGGCCTCGGCTTCTCGCTCCGCCACGAGAAGGGCGAGACGGACGACCACACGGTGACCTGGCAGCCCGACACCCGGGTCCTGTGCTGCGGCGATCTCTTCATCTGGGCCTCGCCCAACGCCGGCAACCCCCAGAAGGTGCAGCGCTACCCCCGGGAGTGGGCGGACGCCCTCCGGCGCATGCTCCGACTCGACGCGGAGTTCCTCCTCCCCGGCCACGGCTTCCCCGTCATCGGAGCCGACCGCGTCCGTACTGCCCTCACCGACACGGCGGACCTGCTCGATTCCCTGGTCGACCAGACCCTGGCCGTCATGAACGCGGGCGGGCGCCTGGACGACGCCATCCACACCGTGCGCGTCCCGGCCGCCCTGGAGGCCCGGCCCTTCCTCCAGCCCGTCTACGACGAGCCCGAGTTCATCGTCCACACGGTGTGGCGCCAGTACGGCGGCTGGTGGGACGGCAACCCCGCCACCCTGCAGCCGGCGCCGGAGCGCGCCCTGGCCGGCGAGCTGGCCGAGTTGGCCGGCGGGGCCGGCGCCCTGGCCGACCGGGCCCTGGAGCTGCTGGCCCTGGCCGCCGACGCGCCGGACTCCGGCGAGGGCGTCGCGGCGGCGGAAGGGGCGTTGCGGCTGGCCGGGCATCTCGTCGAGCACGCCTGGCTGGCCCGGCCCGACGACGAGGGTGTCCAGCGGGCGCGCCGGCAGGTCTTCGCGGCCCGGGCCGCCCGAGCCACCTCCACCATGGCGCGGGGCGTCTTCACCTGGGCCGCCAACGAGTCGGCGGCGCCGCCCCACGGCCATTCGCACTGACGTCTGATTTCCAATTTTTTTGCCGGGTTCGATAGTGTCGGCGCGGTGGACTCGTCGCTGACCAGCCCGTCTTCTGACGCCCCTGAAACCCCAGCTCGCAGCGCCAAGAAACCACGTCGTCGCTTGGCCGTCGTGGTGGTCGGGCTGGGGGCCCTGCTCCTCACCGGCTGCCAGCTGCCGACCTTCGGCGCCTACAAGGGCGCCACGTCCCAGGGCCAGTCGACCTTCCGCCTCTGGCAGGGCTTCTTCATCGCCGGCGTCATCGTCGGCGGCTTCACCCTGCTGCTGATCTGCTGGGCCATCTTCCGCTACCGCCGGCGCTCCGATGACATGCCGGTGCAGACGCAGTACCACACCCTCACCGAGATCATCTACACGGTCATGCCGATCCTGATCGTCCTCGGGCTCTTCTGGGCCACGGTCGTAGTGGAGAACACGGTCACTGCCGTCGAGCCCAACCCGGGCACCGTGATCCACGTCTATGCCTTCCAGTGGGGCTGGGAGTTCGAGTACCCCAACGGAGTCAAGGTGATCGGCCAGACCACCGACGCGCCGACGATGGTGGTGCCCACGGGCCAGACGACGCGCATCTACCTGCGCTCCTACGACGTGCTGCACGGCTTCTACGTGCCGGAGTTCAACTTCAGCCGCTACGCCAGCCCGGGCTACTGGACGAGCTTCGACCTCAACGTGCTGCACGACGGCGTGTACCGCGGCCAGTGCACCCAGCTCTGCGGGCTGTACCACTCCATCATGTTCTTCAACGTGCGCTCGGTGAGCCCCTCCGCCTATGCCGTGTGGCTCCGCACCACCCGTGCCTTCCAGACGGCCCACCCCTCGTCCATCGGCCAGCTCCCGGCCGCCCTGCATGCCAACCAGAACGGGACGGTGCCCAGCTACTCTGGCAATTCCGGCAGCGGGAACACCGGCAATACAGGAGGTCTCCTCTACGGTGACTGACGTCATCGCCCCACCGGGCGTCCAGGAGCACCAAGAGCTCCACCGACCGCCATCGGTCCCCGGCGACGGCCACGAGCGGGCGCACGGTGGGCACGATGCCCATGGGCCCACGGGCATCCTCAAGTGGCTGACCTCGACCGACCACAAGGTCATCGGGCTGAGCTACATGATCACCGCCATCGTCGTCTTCTACCTGTCCGGCGTGATGGCCCTCCTCATGCGGCTGCAGCTGACCTCGCCGCACTCGTCGCTGCTGAGCTTCTCGCAGTACAACGCGCTCTTCACCATGCACGGCAGCCTCATGCTGTACCTCTTCGCCGGGCCCGTCGCCTTCGGTGGCCTGGCCAACTACATCGTGCCCCTGCAGATCGGCGCGCCCGACATGGCGTTCCCCCGCCTCAACGCGCTGAGTTATTGGCTGTACCTGACCGGGACCATCACCATGATGATGACCTTCTTCGTGGCCGGCGGCGCCGCCCAGTTCGGCTGGGTGGCCTACGCTCCGCTCTCGAGCGCCACCAGCTCCCCCGGCGCCGGTCCCGACCTCTGGATCATGGCGCTCGCCCTCACCGGCTTCTCCGCCATCTTCACCGGCGTCAACCTGTGCGGGACCATCTTCTACCTGCGCGCGCCCGGCATGACGATGTTCCGCATGCCGATCTTCACCTGGAACATGCTGGTGACGGGGATCCTGATCCTCATCGCCTTCCCGGTCCTCACGGCGGCGCTGATCATGCTGTTCGCCGACCGCCACTTCGGCACCCACATCTACACGGCGGTGGGGTGCCACCTCGTGAGCGGCGCGCCCATGGCATCGTGCGGGTCACCGCTGCTGTGGCAGAACCTCTTCTGGTTCTTCGGCCATCCGGAGGTCTATATCCTCGCCCTGCCGTTCTTCGGCATCGTGACCGAGATCCTGCCGGTCTTCTCCCGCAAGCCGGTGTTCGGGTACAAGGGGATGGTCTTCGCCACCATGGCCATCGCCGCGCTGTCCACCGGTGTGTGGGCCCACCACATGTTCACCACCGGCGCCGTGCTGTTGCCCTTCTTCTCGTTCCTCAGCCTGCTGATCGCCGTGCCGACCGGCATCAAGTTCTTCAACTGGATCGGCACCATGTGGCACGGCCAATTGACGTTCACCGTGCCCATGCTGTTCTCCATCGGGTTCCTGTTCGCCTTCCTGATGGGTGGCGTCACGGGCATCATGCTGGCCTCGCCGCCGATCGACTTCGCCACCCACGACACCTACTTCGTGGTGGCCCACTTCCACCAGGTGCTCTTCGGGACCGCCGTCTTCGCCGGGTTCGCCGGCGTCTACTACTGGTATCCCAAGATGTTCGGCCGCATGCTGCGCGAGAGCCTGGGCAAGTGGCACTTCTGGCTGATGTTCATCGGCTTCTGGGTCACGTTCATGCCCCAGTACGTGGTCGGCCTGCTCGGCATGCCCCGCCGGGTGGCCAGCTACCCCTCGAACCTGGGCTGGCAGAGCTACAAC